>MTCR01000156.1 GCA_002212725.1 Sphingobacteriales bacterium TSM_CSM
CACAAGTTATTGATTATCAGAAGGTTGTAATTGCAGCATTGCCAAATTGGGTGACACAAGCCCAAAAGATGTAACTTTGTGATTATGTTTTTGCGCAAAAATAAGAACGCATTGTCGAAGTCATGAGCGATGCTAAAACCTTTGTTTAAATAAATTGCCTCCGGATTTATCCGGAGGACATATAAAATGCAATATTTATGAAAGGCTTTAGCCAAAATTTTCCTGACTTTGACACTTTTTGGGGGAGAAAACACAAGTTATTGATTATCAGAAGGTTGTAATTGCAGCATTGCCAAATTGGGTGACGCAAACCCAAAAAATGCAACTTTGTGATTATGTTTTTGCGCAACAATAAGAACCGGTCAGGAACAACAGGCGTAATAGTTGTTGATAAAAGCGGTGGCAAGTTTCGGGAGTTAATAGCCATTGGGGCGAGTGCTGAGGTAAAAAGGATAACAGAAACTGAAAATCAAACAGCCAACCGGTGGCGAAACGCTTACAAAAACGATGCTGCTCACAGAGCGATAAAAGTCAATCGCTCCACTGTTCGATGACTGTACCGGGAAAAAATTCGTTAGGGTGACGCATTGTCGAATTCGGGAAAAGAAGTCCGGTTGTGAGGCTGTTCCATTTACCCCCCAGCCTCCCCGAGCAATCGGGACAAGCCCCTTAGAAAGGGTGGGAGTCTATAACCCCTTTTTTGTAAGGGCTGTAGAACTATAAGGCGATTTTTGAGCACATGAATTATATTCCCGATTTCCAAATTTACCCAAACCAAAAGCCAACTTCACGTTAAATTTTAGATACAGGCAGTTTGAGCAAGAATACGCGGGAGGGAGAAACCAAATCTTATTAAACGTTATATTCCTGCGGTTTGTAGAGTTCAATATGGTTTTGAATCCAGGAAATAGTTTCCTGCAAGCCCTGTTCCAGTGTGTATTTTGGTTGCCAGCCGGTTAGTTCCTGTGCCAGGCCGGCATTGCAGATGAGGTGAAATACTTCAGATTTTTCGGGGCGGAAACGCGTTTCATCGGTAAGCAATTCGGGGTTTTTGCCCATGAGTTTACAAATAAGGGCATACGTTTCGGCAATGGAAATATCGCGTCCGGTACCCAGGTTAATCACTTTACCCGGCGTATTGGCATGTGTGCCTACCTGTAAAAAGCCGGCTGCCGTATCTTTTACATACAAAAAATCGCGTTTGGGGCTAAGGTTGCCTAATTTTATGGTAGAAAGGCTGTGAAGTTGCGAGATGATGGCAGGGATAACCGCCCTTGCCGACTGATGCGGCCCGAAGGTATTAAATGGCCGGATAACGGTTACGGGCAGGTTAAAGGCATTGTAGTAAGACAGCGCCATTAAATCTGCCCCCATTTTGCTGGCCGAATAGGGCGATTGCGGTTGCAGCGGATGTTGTTCATCAATAGGGGTGTAAAGGGCGGTGCCATATACTTCGGAGGTAGAGGTATGTATAAAGCGTTGCAGGGTATCCGATTTTCGGGCGGCATTGAGCAGGTAGGTGGTTCCGTTTATGTTGGTTTGCACAAAATCGGTAGGGTTTTGGTACGAGTACGGAATGGCAATAAGGGCGCCAAGGTGAAAAACGTAGGTACAACTTTGCACGGCGCGGTAGCAAAAATCGGGGTCTTTCAGGTCGCCTTTTATAATTTCAATTTCCTTTAACACATTGGGGGGTAAAAATTCGAGGTTGCCCAATTGCGGGCGCGAGCTGTAGCGCACCATAGCCCGTACTTTAAACCCGTTTTCGACCAAAAGGCGGGCTAAATGGCTGCCAATGAAACCGGCCGAGCCGGTAAGTAAAACCTGTGTGTTGAAGTTATTCATGAATATATACCCGAAACAAATTGCTGTAAAAACAAGAACGGCATGGAAAAATTTTTCCACGCCGCCCAAAATTAGGAAATAATTGGCAATACTGTGATAATTACCGCAATTTACCCCTGCAAGCCGCCAAAATTACCCGCCGGGTGTTGTGCAACCTTGCGTTGCCGGTTGTGTTATTTTGCCGCCGGAACCGACAAGAGTACCTGTAAAACTTCGGGTTGCAGGCGGTTTACGGTAGAAATGGTTTTTGAGCAAAGCAACACGCCATCGGCCCTGAGCAACAATACGGTGTATAATTTATCGGACTGCAACGGGAAATAAAAATTACCGTTGCTGCCGCTTGTACAGTGTTCAATCTCTTTGCTGAAATTGTCAATCAACTGAATGGTCATGTTTTCGAGGGGCTGCAGGGTGGTTTCATCGAGCACCATGCCTAACAGCAACAGTTTAACATCACCGGCAGAAGTTGTGGTACGGTTGGCGGTATTTGTAACCGGGCGCTCATTTAACACCCCCGAGACGCCGGCATTGCAAATGTTAACCATAAAAAAAAGCAGAAAGTAGAAGAGGGTAAAGTAGCTTGTGCGTAACATGTTGTTTTACAGTTTTTAGAATGGGTAATAAATCATTTTGGTTAAGTTATGTTATGAAAGGGTGTGTTTGCTGTACGTTTTAATTAAAGGTATTTGTTCTCCGGCATTTTGGGGGTTTGGGTTTTTTAACTGCGGGTCAATTGCTGCCATTTGCGACTTACAGGTTGCTTTGACTGTGCAATTACTCTTTTGTTACGCAGCAAAGGCTTAATAGTGACGAACTTGATTACCGAAATGTTGAATTTCTTGCATAACATAAATTGCTGTAATTCTTTGTTGTAAATAGTTGAGCAGCGTTTTGCTTAAACAAACAAAATTGAATGAAAATAAACCTAAAACAAGAAACAGCCATACTACCCGGCAAAACAGCCTGTTTTTTGGGGGTTGTTTTGTTGGGCTTATGTTGTATATTGTGCGCCAAAGCCAGCAATGGCAACCCTGTTTATTATTTTTTTGATGAATTATTTTTTTTGTTTTTATGTTGCAAGAATTTTTAACACCGGTTTTACCCGAAAAACTGCCCAGCCTTGCTTTGCTGACTGCCAACCAATGGGGCAAGAAATTGCTGCAGCCTGTAGATGATGCTTTGAACAACCTGGAAGGAGTAAAAATAGCACTGCTTGGTGTGCAGGAAGACCGGACCGGCCAAACCGAATGCTATTTGGCGCCCGATGCCATACGCCAGCAGTTGTACCTGTTGTATAACTGGGAACCGGGTTTTGCCATAGCCGACCTTGGAAATATTGTGGCGGGCAACACCCGTTCCGATACCTGTTTTGCAGTGCAAAAAGTAGTGGCCGCCTTGCTTGGGCAAGGCATTATTCCGGTATTGATGGGAGGCACACACGAGGTAAGTTATGCCCAGTTTTTAGGCCATGCAGAAGCAGAAAGCAGTACTTCGGTGGTGGTTTTTGATGAAAAAATAGACCTTTTTACCACCCCCGCCGAAACCGGTGCAGAAGATCTGTCGCCCGATGGTTTTTTATATCCGCTCTTAACCCGGAAACTCAATTTATCGGGTTTTGCGCACATAGGGTATCAACGGTATTTAACCGACCCCGAAATGGTAAACACCCTCGAAAACCTGCATTTTGAGTGCTACAGCTTAGGCGAAATACGAAACAACATAGAAGAAGTAGAACCCTTGGTGCGCCATGCGCAAATGGTATCGTTTGATTTGTCGTGCCTGCGGGCTTCCGATGCGCCCGGGGCGGTTGCCTTGTCGTCAAACGGGTTATTTGCCGAGGAAGCCTGCCGTATTGCCCGTTATGCCGGCCTTAGCGACCATGTAACCTCTATTGGTTTTTACCAGTTTAACCCGCCGCAAGACCTGCAAAACCAAACCGCCCGGCTTATTGCGCACATGATTTGGTATTTTGCCGAAGGCGTAATGAACCGGAAAGGCGAGCAACCCGAAACCGACAAGCGAACCTATTTAACCTATATTGTAAACTTTAAAGACAGCGACCACGAAATAACCTTTTTTAAAAGCAAAAAAAGCGGGCGATGGTGGATGAAAGTACCGGTGCGAAAAAAATATACCCTTATACCCTGTTCCTACTCCGACTATGAAACAGCCTGCAAAGATGAAATACCAGACCGTTGGATGAAGGCATTTTTGCGGTTTAACAGCTAATGCACCGTTTAGCTCAAACACCGCAAATCTAAACATAGGATGTTTTTTATGTTTTTAATATTTATAAACCGCAAAGAGCGCAAAGTTTATTATAAGGTACTTAGTGCAACTTTGTGTTTTAGAGCCTTTGTGGCTATTTACCCGATGTTTTTTGCCACTAACTTGGCTGTTTAACCGCAAAGAGCGCAACAGGTTTCGCAAGGAGCGCAAAGTTTAGTCTAAGTCTAAACATAGGATGTTTTTATGTTTTTAATATTTATAAACCGCAAAGAGCGCAAAGTTTATTATAAGGTACTTAGTGCAACTTTGTGTTTTAGAGCCTTTGTGGCTATTTACCCGATGTTTTTTGCCACTAACTTGGCTGTTTAACCGCAAAGAGCGCAACAGGTTTCGCAAAGAGCGCAAAGTTTATCAGGAGGTGGTTTGTGCAATTTAGTGTTTTAGAGCCTTTGTGGCTATTTACCCGATGTTTTTGCCACCAAGACACAAGGGTTCACTATGTTTTTTATGCTTTCAATTTACAACTTCAAACCATTTTTAAGTGTTTTGTTTAACAAAACATAAACAGTGCTAAACGCCACGGAACTTAGAAAAACGCGTTTTAAGGTGCTGCAAACGGTAAAAGTCTTTTTTTTGACATTTTTTATCAAAATTTTGCATTTTGTTTGTTTTTTTGTGAAAGTAATACTATCTTTACCAAAAGTTAAGCCACCACAAATTCGTTTAATTTTTTTTTAAAAAAACTAAACAAAAATTTGGCCGTTTGAAAATCATTGTTTAACTTTGCAGCAACAAACTTAAACAAAGCGACTATGGGAACATTAGAATTTAACCGTTTAGTTGTTACGCTTTCAAGGAATTTAAGGCCCTATGCTGTAAATCTTACCAAAGATGCAGACGATGCAAAAGACCTTATACAGGAAACTGTTTACAGGGCTTTGGTAAACAAAGATAAATACGCCGACGGCACCAACCTGAAAGCGTGGTTGTTTACCATTATGCGCAACATTTTTATAAACAACTACAGAAGAAAAGCGAAGAAAAACACCATTATTGACAACACCGAAAATTTGTTCTACCTCAACTCCGGTTCGCAAGCGGTTGCAAACGGCTCCGAAAGTTCATTTGTTATGCAAAATGCTTTTTCGGCAATAGACAAGCTAAGCGACGAATACCGCGTACCTTTTATGATGCACTACGAGGGTTACAAATACCAGGAAATTGCCAAAGATTTAAACCTGCCGCTGGGCACGGTAAAAAGCCGCATCTTTTTTGCGCGCAAAGAACTGAAAAAAGAATTGGATGTGTATAAACATTTAGGAGGTTAGTATTTGTGCTTCGGGGAGATATTTTTTCAAACTCCCCGAAGTTTTTTGTTTTGTTGCCCCTCCTTTTTTCAGAACCGGCTTCTGCCGTTTCAGGGTTCAATGCCTGCGTTTGTTGTTGCCTGCGGGGCTGCCCAATTCTTATAATAATCCGATTGCCAGAACTCATCATAGTCCATTCCCGATAATAAATCTGCGGGGTCTGCATCTATGTATTGCTCCATGAGTTCAAAAACCGAAACGGCCTTTTCATAGTTTTGCTCATCTAAGTACAACGCCGCCAACATTCGGTAAACCTCGCGGTTTTCGGGTTCCTCTTTTATAAGCCCGGTAAGCAGTTTTTCAGCTTCTTCGGTATTGCCCATGTTTTCGTAAGCCGTTGCTTTCAAAGTTTGCAGATACGTTACATCGGGCAGCACCCGTGCCAGGTTATTGGCATAAGTAATAATGCGGTCGTTGTCTTTTGCTTCTAATGCCATATCCAGCAGGGCAAAATGCGGCACGGGGTTTTGGGGGTAAGTTTGCTCAAAAGCCGATAAGGCCTTGTCTAACAAATCGTTATTAAGATGATAACCAATGTTTAACTGCTGCAAAAGCACCATTTTATGCTGTTGTGCTTCGGGCGGCAGGTTTTTGAGCAGTCGCACGGCCTTGCCGAAAGCCTTTTCGTGAATAGCTATAGAGAGTTTATCTATGGTTTGGCGGTGTTGAAGCAGGGCAAGGTCTGTGTTGTTTAAGGCTTGCCCGGCAATATCGGCATCGGGTTGTTGGCTTAGAGCGCTCAACAACACCATTCTAAGCGTTTCGGAAAAAGAAAGTCCGCCCTTGAAAATACAGAAATCCTCTATTCTCACCAAATCTACGGTACTGGCAGGGCTAAAAAACACCTGATGGTAATTGAGCATACCGTTATTGGATACGCGAAAAATTGCCGATGGTTTATCGGGCAATCCGGTTATGCCCACCAAATGATAAACGCCGGTTCCTTCTAAAGAAGCAATTACCTGCGCACCGGCATCAATTGATTCTTTAATGCTGCCCGAAAATGTTTGTACAAATTTTCGGGGTGCTTTAATTTCCCTGAACAATCTTGCCGTTACCAGATTTACATCAAAATGGGCATTAAAAAAATCGGGCAATCCGTTGTTTACACTATCTTCCAGTTGTATGGCAAAAGTGTAATAAGGCTCTGCCCGCAACAGGGTATCATTAACAAGGTTGGCCTGCTCACTGCCATAACCCGGGTTGTGCAACGAGTTACAGGAGAAGCAACAAAGCAAAAGCAGCAGCGCAGGTAGTAAAACAATAAAAGAAACAGGTTTCATATTGCGGTTATTAAAAAATAGCTGAACGTAAAAAAACAGCAGTTGCAGGCAGTAAAAAATTATTTTGCAGCAAAAAATGGGGACAGGGTTTTAAAACCGGCCTCATTGTATGTGCTTATTTACGGGCAAATGCCATTTTTGCTTCAAATTACAGGCCAATTTTACCGTTGGCGGCCGGCTTATGTTGCCTGTTCAACCTTTTGCAACCCGGTTTAATGATTTTTTATATTTTTGGGGGCAACAAACGGCAACTATTACAAGGTTTCGGTGTCTAAAAAAGGCAAAATGCCTGCCGGAAAATGCAAGAAGATGGTTTTCGGAAAAATTTATTACCTTTAGCAGGCGTTACTATCGATAATCCAATAAAATAAGAACCCGATGAACAAACAAGTCAGACTGATATTACAGGTAGGGCTGCTGATTGCAGTAATTGCGGCAGCTTGTTCAAAAGTGCCTTTAACCGGGCGCAAACAATTTACCCTTATACCCGATGCCACGCTGAACCAGTTGAGTAACGACCAATACCGCGATTTTCTGGCACAAAACAAAGTGGTAAGCGGCACCCCCGATGCGCAAATGGTAAAAAACATAGGGCAGCGCATTTCACAATCGGTACAAACCTACCTTGCCCAAAACAAAGCAGCCGACCGGGTGCAGGGTTTTAAATGGGAGTTTAACCTTATTGACAGCAAAGAGGTAAATGCCTGGTGTATGCCCGGCGGCAAGGTTGCTGTTTACACAGGTTTACTGCCTGTTACCAAAAACGAAAACGCCCTGGCTGTGGTAATGGGGCACGAAATAGCCCATGCCATTGCAGAGCATGGCAGCGAGCGCATGACACAGGGGTTGCTGCAACAATTAGGCGCCGTTGGGCTGGCGCTTGCCATGCAAAACAAACCGGCTCAAACCCGCGATATGTTTCTGCAAGCCTATGGCATTGGCTCTACTGTGGGGGTAATGCTGCCATTCTCGCGAAAACAAGAAACCGAAGCCGATGAACTGGGATTGGTTTTTGCCGCCATGGCCGGCTACGACCCCAAAGAAGCTGTGGCTTTCTGGCAACGCATGAGCCAGGCCGGCGGCGCTAAACCCCCCGAATTTTTAAGCACACACCCCAGCGACGCCTCCCGCATTAACAACCTGCAAAAGTTTATGCCCACCGCGCTCAAATATTACAAACCCGGTTCTAACACCACGGGCGGTGCAACCCAAACCACCACCGGTGGTAAACAACCTGCCGGCAAACCCACTAAAACCGACACCAATAAAAACGCCCAGCCGCAACGCATTAAATCCGAAAAAAAGGAAAAAACGCCTAAATAAGAAATTGTTGCCGGCATAATTGTAAACAACCACAACAGCAGGGCAAACAAGTACCCGCTGTAGGGCGGCAGTGTGTCCATACCACCGCCGTTCACTGCAATCAAAACATGCGTTGAAAGTTATACAAAAGTATTATTGGAAGAAAATAAAATTGCCAATTATACACTCTTCAATAGTATGCCTGTTGCGGTAGAATATTCATTGTCACCATTGGGGCAATCACTCAACAAATTATTGGACGAAATTTTGAATTGGGGGTACCCGTTTTCGAAATGAGATTGTCAAAAAAACACAATAAATAGGGGGGGCAGAAAAAAAGAACACGCAGAGCCACCGTTAAAGGCAGGGTTAACAGATGAGGTACAAAACAGCAACAACTTTTACCCCAATACAAGTGCAAAACCGGCCGTCAATGTTTTAACGCACTGTAGCAAAACCGCATTTATGTGTTTATCTTTGCGGCTTTAATTTATACTGTTCACGGTACCGCCTGTTTTACCCGCCCGACAAGTTGCTCCCCTTTGCAGCAACTACCCTTCGGCTATGTTGGCAGGAGTTTCCGTATTATTTTGTTATTTTGCCCCGCAGCACCAACATACATACCATATTAATCATTGGTTCGGGACCTATTGTAATAGGGCAGGCCTGCGAATTTGATTATTCCGGAACGCAAGCCTGCCGTGCCCTGCTTGAAGAGGGTTTCAGGGTGGTATTGGTAAATTCAAACCCGGCCACCATTATGACCGACCCCTCAATGGCACACCGCACCTATATTGAACCGCTTACGGCAGAAGTAGCAGAACAGATAATTATAAAAGAAAAACCCGATGCACTGCTGGCCACCCTTGGCGGACAAACGGTGCTCAACCTGGCCATGCAATTGCATGAGAACGGCGTGCTACAGCGCCACGGCGTAACCCTGTTGGGCGCAAACGCCGCCGTAATTGCCCGTGCCGAAGACCGCCAGCTTTTTAAAGAAACAGCCGCTGCCATAGGGTTGCAAATGCCTTTTTCAAAAACGGTAAGCACCGTAGAAGCAGCCCTGCAAACAGCCCTGCAAACCGGGTATCCTTGTATAGTACGCCCCTCATTTACCATGGGCGGCACCGGCGGCGGCATTGCCCGCAATCCGGAAGAGCTAAAACAAATTGCTGCACGCGGCCTGCAATGCAGCCTTATAGGCGAAGTATTGATTGAAACCTCGCTCATTGGGTGGAAAGAGTTTGAGCTGGAGGTAATGCGCGACAAAAACGACAACGCCATTGTGGTTTGCAGCATTGAAAACCTTGACCCGATGGGTGTACACACCGGCGACTCAATTACCGTTGCCCCTGCACAAACCCTGCACAACCGCCTGTACCAGCAATTGCGAACGGCCGCCCTGCAACTTATGCAGGCCGTAGGGGTGGAAACAGGCGGCGCCAATGTGCAGTTTGCCGTACACCCGCACACAGAAAGCGTTATGCTCATAGAGTTGAACCCCCGCGTTTCGCGCAGTTCGGCGCTGGCATCTAAGGCAACCGGCTACCCAATTGCCCGCTTTGCCGCCAAACTGGCCGTGGGCTATACCTTAGACGAACTGCAAAACCAGATTACCCGTACCAACGCCTGTTTTGAACCCGCTATTGACTATTGCGTGGTTAAAATTCCGAGGTTCAACTTTGACAAATTTCCCGATGTAACGCCGCGACTGGGCACCTCTATGCACGCCGTGGGCGAGGTAATGGCCATTGGCCGAACTTTTAAAGAGGCTCTGCAAAAAGGCATTCGCAGCATGGAAAACGGCCGCATGGGGCTTTTTGCCGATGACAGCACCCCTGCCCGAAAGCTAACCCCCGAATTTATTGCCCAACAACTCGAAACTCCAACCCCCGACCGCCTTTTTTACCTTGCTCAAGCCTTCCTTTCGGGTTTTAGCCTGCCGCAAGTTTATGAATTAACACAAATTGACCCCTGGTTTCTGCACCAAATTCAACAACTTTGCTGCAATACGCCCTCCGATTTGAAAACAGCCAAACAACAGGGATTCTCAGACCGGCAGGTGGCGCAACTCTTTGGGCTACCCAATGAACAGGCAGTCCGCGCCCTGCGCCTGCAACAAAACATTACGCCGGTATATAGACTGGTGGACACCTGCGCCGCCGAGTTTGAAGCCTACACGCCCTACTACTATGCCACCTGGGAAACCGAGTGCGAAAGTAAAACAAACAGCAACAGCAACAAAGCCCTTATTATTGGCAGCGGCCCCAACCGGATTGGGCAAGGCATAGAGTTTGATTATTGCTGCGTACATGCCGCCCTGGCCTGCCGGCAGGCAGGGTGGGAGAGTATTATGGTAAACTGCAACCCCGAAACGGTAAGTACCGATTTCGATATTTCGGACAGGCTGTATTTTGAACCGCTTACCCTGGAAGACCTGCTTCATATTTGCCAAAAAGAACAACCCGATGGCGTAATGGTGCAGTTTGGCGGGCAAACACCGCTTAACCTTACACAGGCGCTGCATCAGGCCCGCATACCCATTCTGGGAACCCCGCCACACAGCATTGCTTTGGCCGAAGACCGCGCCGGTTTCAGGCAGGTACTTGCCCAACTGGGATTACGGCAACCCCTGAATGCCATTGCCGCCCACCCCCATGAACTGGAAACCGCTGTAAGCAAAGTGGGGTTTCCGGCTGTGGTGCGACCCTCTTTTGTGCTGGGCGGCGCTAAAATGCGCCTGCTGCACAACCCGGCCGACCTGCAGCAATACCTTGCCCACCAACACCTTACCTACCCCCTGCTTACCGAACAGTTTTTACATAATGCCATAGAAATAGATGTTGATGCCCTGTCTGACGGCGAACGATGCCTTATTGCCGGTATAATGGAACATGTAGAACCGGCAGGTATTCATTCGGGCGACTCTAACTGTGTGTTTCCGGCTTACACGTTGCCGCCACACTTGTTGCAGGAAATAAAAGAAGCCACCCGGTTGCTTGCCCTGAAACTTCAGGTAAAGGGGTTGCTCAATATACAGTTTGCCGTGCAAGACAACCTGTTGTATGTAATTGAGGTAAACCCGCGTGCCTCACGCACCATACCCTTTATAAGCAAAGCCACCGGCATAGCCTGGGCCAACATGGCAGCACAGGTATTGCTGGGCAAAAGCATTGCCGGCTTACAGGTAAAAGAGGTGCAACCGCCCTATTTTTCGGTAAAAACGCCTGTTTTTCCGTTTGACCGGTTTGCCCATACAGCGGTAGTCCTTGGTCCCGAAATGCGCTCTACCGGCGAGGTAATGGGTATTGACCACAATTTGGGCATGGCTTTTTACAAGGCTTTATGGGCATCGGGGGTTACCTTGCCAAAACAAGGAACCGCATGGCTGGGGTTGCAACCCGAGGCAGCATTTACCAACATCCTGAACAATTTGGGCTTCGGGGTGCTTACTTTGCAAAACATGCCCCGGCACGAAGCGCTTGCCTGCCTTTCGGAACAAAAAATTAACCTTGTTCTGGATGCCGATATTGACATGGCCACCGCAGCATACCATCAAAAAATACCGGCATTTACCACTTACCGCGCAGCGCAATTGGCCTGCCACGCCATAAAAAGCCTGCAAACACAGGCATTGGAGGTAAAACCCCTGCAAGAATGGCACAACATGCTAAACTAAAACAAACACTAACAACAATCGGCAAAAATACCGTAACTTTACCCGCTATAAAACGCAATACATTATGGCTCAGGTTGAATTGATTATGCCCAAAATGGGCGAAAGCATTATGGAAGCCACTATTTTGAAATGGCTGAAAAACGATGGCGACTCCATTGGCGAAGAAGAAGCAGTGCTGGAAATTGCCACCGATAAGGTGGACAGCGAAGTGCCATCGCCGGTGGCCGGTGTGCTGGTGAAAAAACTGTATGCCGAAGGCGAGGTGGTGGCCGTAGGCAAAGCTATTGCCCTTATTGAAACCGAAGCAGGCGCCAAAACCTCCGAAAACGGCGCCGGACAGGGCATTGCGCCTGCAATGGAAAAACCGGTAAGCGCACTTACATCGGTACAGCAAACAACTGTTACCGTTCAGCCCGAAACACAGCAAAACCCCGCATCGGCCGGCAACAGCAGCCGGTTTTATTCGCCCTTAGTGCTTAACATTGCCCGCGCCGAAGGCATTTCAATGGACGAACTGGAGCGAATTGCCGGAACAGGAGCCAATGACCGCGTTACAAAAAAAGATATTTTGCAATATGTAGAGGTTCGCAAACAACAACCTGCGCCGTCGGTTACACCGCCACCGGTAAAAGAAACCGAAAAACCACCTGTGCAGGCACCCTCAAAAGTGCAGCCTGTAACCATAACCCCGCCAAAGGTAGAATACGGCAGCAATGTAGAACTGATTGAAATGGACAGAATGCGCCGCCTTATTGCCGACCACATGGTGATGTCTAAATCGGTGGCGCCGCATGTTACTTCTTTTGTAGAGGTAGATGTTACCAATATGGTAAAATGGCGCGACAAAGTGAAAGACCGTTTTCAGCAGCGCGAAGGCGATAAATTGTCGTTTACCCCGCTGCTGATTGAGGCCGCCGTAAAAGCCATAAAAGATTACCCGCTTCTCAACTCATCGGTTGACGGGTACACCATTATTATGCGCAAAGATATTAACATTGGCATGGCCACCGCTACCCCCGAAGGCAATCTTATTGTTCCGGTTATTAAAAATGCCGACCAAAAGAACCTGGTAGGGATTACCAAAGCGGTAAACGATTTGGCTAACCGCGGAAAGGCCGGCAAACTAAAACCCGATGAAGTGCAGGGCGGCACTTTTACCCTTACCAATGTGGGCACTTTTGGCAGCCTTATGGGTACGCCCATTATTAACCAGCCGCAGGTGGCAGTTTTGGCAACGGGCATTATACGCAAAAAACCCGCCGTACTGGAAACCGAATATGGCGATATTATTGCCATACGCCACCTCATGATTATGTCGCTTTCTTACGACCACCGCATTATTGACGGCGCTTTGGGCAGCACTTTCCTGAACCGGGTAGCATGGTATCTGGAAAACTTTGACCCCAACCGCGATTTTTAATGCAAAAAAGGACCGATTAAAACAGGACTGTTTGCAGGCAGCAGCGCCCATAAAACAACTGTTTTGCGCCAGTAAAGCAGGTAAAAAGTTATAAATTAACCTGCTTTGCTGCAACAGGGAGGGGTAACTGCCTGCCCGTTTTTTAACAACCTTTACAAACAAAAACGCAAAAAGCAACTTTTGACTTTTGTTATAAAAACCCATTTAACCTTGCCGGCATAACGTATGAAATTCAACAACAAAACCCTCATTGCCCTGGTGGCTGTTTTGGTAGTGGCAGTATTATACCTGCAATTTGGCGGCAAAAAAGAAGGAACGTTTAACAAAAACCTGTTTGCTTTAGATACGGCAAAGGTAAATTTGCTCACCGTTTACCCCAACGCTACCCCCGGCGAGCAATTAATTTTTTTGCGCGAAGGCACCGATTGGCTGCTGAACACCGACTCCGTTAGCGGGCAAAAAGCCGACCCCGGCGTGGTAAAAGGCATGTTGAACACACTTGCCGGATTGCAGGTAAAACGGCTGGCTGCAACGGGTAAAGACAAGTGGGCTGCCTACGAAGTTGATGAAAATACCCGACGGGTGGTAGCAAAAAACGGCAACAAGGTGTTGTTAGATGTGTACATCGGGAAATTTAACATTGCCAAACCCGAAAACAGCGTTGTGGACGATGAAAATTTTAACCCCTATCAAATGCAGCGTCCGTCTGTTAACTCTTACATACGCCTTGCCGGTGACGATAAAGTATATGCCGTAGAGGGCATGCTCAGCACTGCCTTCAGCCGAAAACCCGACGAATTGCTCATGCACCAACCTGCTGCTACAACACCCGCCGACTCAATACCCACCCAAATGCCCCAGCAAACCATAAAATAACCTGTAACTATTACCCGAGTTTTGCCCATGCTTACCACCTACCAGTTAAAACAGTTTGCCGAAAAAGTAGTACCCAAAAAATACCTGCGCGTATTGGGCATGTATGCCCTTAGGGCAACTTCGGTTTTATATATGGGCAACAAAGTAGAATGCCCCTGCTGCGGGCACCGGTTTTCCGCCTTTGCTTCTTACGGGTATGTAAAACGCCCCAACGTATTGTGCCGGTGGTGCCTCTCTTTGGAACGGCACCGCGGACTGTGGCTCTACCTGCACCAAAAAACCAATATTTTGCACCAAAAAGCCAAAGTGCTGCACTTTGCGCCCGAACACCAACTGCAACAACTCTTTAAAACCAACCCCAACCTGGATTACCTGAGCGCCGACCTGGATATGCCAACGGCTATGGTAAAAATGGATATTACCAACATTACCCTGCCCGACAACTCCTTTGACGTAATTATTTGCAACCACGTTTTGGAGCATGTGCCCGACGACCGGAAAGCCATGCGCGAAATGTACCGCGTACTGAAACCCGGCGGCTGGGCTATTCTGCAAACACCCATGAGCGCCCTGCCCCATACCGTGGAAGACCTTACTATTACCGACCCCCGCGAGCGCGAGCGCCTCTTTGGGCAAGATGACCACGTGCGCACCTACGGCGCCGATAAAAAAGACCGCCTCGAAGAAGCAGGTTTCAGGGTGGTGTTGGATAAGTTTTTGTTTGAACTGCCACAGGAAGAAATTTCCCGCTACGCCATTTCGCGCGAAGATATTTGGGTGGCTTGTAAAGATTAACCCCGCTTTTGCCCGGCAACCTGCCAATATTGGCACAAGAATACGGTAGCCGCATCAGCCATTGCTTGCCGTTTTGCAGCGTAGTTTTTTGTTGAAGTTTTTAATAAACAATATGGTATGAAAAAAAGCAACTTGTTACATCGGGCAATTGCAATTATTGCCCTTGTTCAGTTATTGCTGTGTGTAACCTCTTGCATAACACAAGGCAATTTAAACCGCCCATCCATACAGGCAAGGCTGCAAAAACAATATGCAAACGCGCTGGCCAATGCAGCGCTGCCCCGGGAACGCAAAATTTATAACAACCTTACCGTTGCCGCAGTCAACAACCCCCAACTTGTTACCAAACAAATAAACGGACAAACCTACCTGCTGGCTGTATCGTGGAAAGGCGATGCAAAGTACTATAAAAACAACCCCGAAACCGGTTTTTACAACACCGGCAAATACCCCATTTGGGTAACGCTGGCACCCGAACTGAAAAATTTAGGCGCCGAACGGCGTTTCTCGCGCAGACTGGGGCTTGATTTCCGGCTGAAACAACTGTTGGGTATGCCACCTGCTGCCAACAAACAATATATGGTAGAATTTTGGGTTAAACCCGATGACCTGTTCAGACCCTGCCCCGATGCCGAAACCACCGACACCGCCTGCAGCCTCTGCTTTACCGAAAAAACCGACAGCCTGCACCGGCAGTGGATAAACCAAACCCGCCTTGCCTCTTACTATAACTGCAATATATATGACAACTACCCCTGGACGCAACTGGGCTATACCTACGACTGGAACCGCAAAAACAAAACCCACATCGGGCTAAGTGAATTTGTTATTGGCGCAAATAAAAATATTGTGGTGGGCAACATCTATACCACTGCCGAGTACTTTAAATAATCCGTTATTGTAACTATTTAGTGTTCTATCCATTTAATTTTATGAACTTAATTAAGCCCCGAGTACTCGGGGTTAAAACATTGGCAACAATATTTTTAACCAATAGCGACCTTTGCGCAACCCTTGCGAACCTTGCGGTAAAAGAAAAAAACCGCAAAGACCGCTATGTAATTCGCAAAGACCGCTATGATTTAAACTAGTGTTTTATCCATTTAATTTTATGAACTTAATTAAAACTAAAGTGTCAAAACATTAGGTACTATCTGTAAATTCCGGCATTTTCTCCTGAATTGAAGCATTGACCAAAGAGCAAAAAAAACTTTGCGTTCTTTGCGGTAAAATGAAAGGAATTCAGTGAAAAACATCACCAACAAAGGTGCCACCTGAATAAGTACCCGTTATTTACCCATAAACCTGCCTGCCACCCAAAGCAACAGACTCAACACTATACTTACCAGCAACATGCTTGCTAAGGGCGCATAAAAGGTAAAACCCGGTTTTTCCACTTTAATATCGCCGGGCAGGTTGCCAAACCAGGTAAATTTACTGCCCGCCAGCCACCAAATTAAACCAATTGCCGTTATCAGCAATCCAATAACCACCAAGTATTTACCTGTTTCGTTCATATAATTTACCTGCCAAATTTAAGCCTTTGCAAAACCAGTTTAACAACGATACTGCCCGAAACAATATTTTGCAAAACCTGCACAAGGCATTGCAAATTAAAACAGAGCGTCCCTTTTCCAAAGAGGAAACACCTGATTTTTATATGCCCGAAAGCGAAACTGTTTTAGCTGTTTTTACCAAACGCTTTGAACAGGCCGGCGGGCGGCTTTCGGTTTGTAGTTCTGATGCTGCCTGTGCCGAAAAAATTGCCCTGCTGTTACAAGCGCAACAATGGCAAAACCCTTGCTGCCGAAGCCCCAAATGGGCAACTTTATTGCAACAGGCCGGTATTGATACACAAACCACTTTAGCCCCCCAAACACCGGCAGGCATTACCCCTTGCATTGCCTTAGTAGCGCAAACAGGCAGCATACTTGTTACATCGGGCATGGAAATGGGGCGCGCATTAACCGTGTTTCCGCCTGTACATATAGTAGTGGCCTATGTCAACCAGATAGTTTATGATATAGAGCAGGCACTCAATTTGGCTACGGCAGCAGGCAGCCCGCAACTGCCATCGCTCATTGGGTTAATAACCGGACCTGCCCGCACTGCCGATATTGAAAAAACACTCGTATTGGGCGCACATGGCCCAAAAGCAGTTTACCTGTTTTTAATTGAAGCAATACCCGCTGCGCAACAGCCATAAACCGGTCTGCCGCGCCGGGGCAAAGGTGCGCACATTGTTTTTTTGAGTAACTTTGTAAAATGAACCACAACAACATTGCGCCAAACAGCACAAACTCCGAAAAAATTTACTTTGTATCGGATTTTCACCTGGGAGTACCCAATGCGGCGGCCAGTCTTGAACGGGAAAAGAAATTTGTACAGTTTTTAAATACCATTCAGCACGATGCCACCCGTTTATATATTTTGGGCGATTTGTTTGATTTTTGGTTTGAGTATAAAACCGTAGTGCCAAAAGGGTATGTGCGGGTTTTGGGTAAATTGGCCGAGTTAACCGACGGTGGCCTGCCTGTTTACTTTTTTACCGGCAACCACGATTTGTGGATGTTTGGTTATTTTGAACAGGAACTGGGCATACCGGTTTACCACCGCCCGGTAGTTACCCAAATTGAAGGGAAAACGTTTATGATTGGCCACGGCGATGGCTTGGGCCCCAACGATAAAGGCTATAAAATTTTGAAAAAATACTTTTTTACCAACCGCCTTTGCCAGCGTCTGTTGGGCGCACTACACCCCGATTGGGGAATTGGACTGGCCTCGTATTTTTCAAAACGCAGCCGTATTGCCACCGGTACCACCGATGAGCATTTTCTGGGCGAAGAGGGCGAATGGCTTATTGCTTATGCCAAACGCAAACTCCAAACCCAACCTATTGATTTTTTTGTGTTCGGACACCGGCATTTGCCGCTTAAAGTGCCCGTAAACAACAGCTTATATATTAATTCTGGAGATTGGATAAAATACAATTCTTATGCACTTTATCAACATCAGCAAATTGAACTTCGGTACTTTACCCCTGTTTAGCCTGCTATTGGCAGCAGTATTTTCGGCGCTTTCTTTTGCGCCGGCGCCCAAGGGCAACTACAACCTCATCAGCTCGGTGCCGGTGAATGCCCGCTTTTTAACCACCGATTACCTGAAAAGCGCCTACGTTATTAACAACAAAAATCAGGTAATTAAGTACGACTCTACCGGAACCATTTTGGGCGTTTTTTCCGAAGAGCGGTACGGAAATTTAACCTCGGTAGATGCCACCAGCCCGTTTAATGTGCTGCTCTTTTACAAAGATTTTTCTACCATTGTTACCACCGACATGCGCCTGAATGCCAAGCGATTGTATAAACTTTCTACCTTGGGCATGAACAATGTGGCCGCCGCCTGCCTCTCTAACGACAATTATATTTGGGTGTATGACATGAACGACGGCAAACTCAAAAAAATTGACCAGAACTACCAGGTTATTCAGCAAAGTCTTAGCCTGCCCCAACTGTTTGGCGAGGCCGTTGAACCTAATTTTCTGGTAGAAAGCGGCGGATTGGTGTATATGAACGTGCCCGATATGGGAGTAATAACCTTTGATGTGTTTGGCACCTTTTATACCGCCATTTCCAACTCCGATTTTGGCACTCCCCGAATGGATACCTTTCAGGTTATTGACCACAAGATTGTGTACTTCTACGATGGCTACCTCTTTATTTACGATGTAGCTTCGGGTATGCCCGACTCGGTGCCGGTGCCCAAAACCACCAACACCAACAATGTTAGGGTAGAAAAAGGCCGCCTGTACCTGCTCAATGAAAAAACCCTTGATTTTTACTCGCAAAGCAAGTAGGACAAATTGCCATATAAGTCTTTGGCGTGGCTGTTTAACCACACCAACACGGTGTTATTTTACTTTACCGCTGCTTTTGGCAATAGCTTCATACACGGCATCTTGCAGTTTGTTGCGAATGCTCATGCCAATGAGTTTGTTGTTGTTCATTTTGGGATAGGTGCGGTTGCTTAAAAATACAAATACCAAGTTGTTATCGGGGTCGGCCCAGGCACAGGTGCCGGTAAAACCGGTATGTCCAAAGGTTTTGTAGGAGCAAAGCTTACCCGTAGGGTTGGGCAGGTTTGGGTTGGTTTCGGGCTTGTCAAAAGCAAGTCCGCGGCGGCTGCCTTCTTTTTGGTAAGCGGTAAAGAGGTCAATGGTACTTTGGTTAAAAAAACGCTCGCCGCCATAGTGCCCTTTATTGAGCAACATTTGCATAACCACGGCCAGGTCGTTGGCATTGGCAAACAACCCGGCGTGGCCGCCCACACCGCCCAGCATAGCCGCTCCCATGTCGTGTACATAACCCTGTACGCGCTGAAACCGCCATTTTGTATCGTTTTCGCTGGGTACTATGCGCCTTTTGCTAAACCGGAGGTGCGGGTTAAAACCCAGTGTACTGCCGCCCAAATGTTGGTAGTATTTTTCTGCAACAAACCGGTCAAGAGGTTTGCCGGCGTATTTTTCAATAATGGCTTTAAAGTAAAAGTAGCCCAAATCGCTGTATTTATACTCTTTGTTGGGCAGTGGTGAGTTTTTAATGGTTTCGTACATTATTTGTATGTAATCTTTGCGCATGTACATGTCTTTTGCTACTTCAACCGACCAGGTGCTGTCGGGCACAGGGTGGTAAATTTGGTCGCGCACGCCGGTAGCCAGTGTTTTTTCAAAAAACGGAATCCATGCTTCTAAACCGGCTTCGTGTATAAGAATGTTTCGTATGCGCAGCCCTGCTTTATTGCTGCCGTCAATTTCGGGTAAAAATTTTCCCAGGGTATCATACAAACCCATATAGCCGCGTTCATACATTTCCATAATGCCCAGCGTGGTGGCGGCAATTTTGGTAACCGAGGCCAGGTCGTAAATATCGGTAGTTTGTACAGACACATCTTTACCGTAGGTTTGGTAGCCATAGGCTTTTTCAAAAATTACCTTGCCATTTTTTGCCACCAGCACCACACAGCCGGGTGTAGCTCCATCGGTTATAGCTTGTTGGGCTATGCTGTCAAGGGGTTGAACGAGGTATTGCGAATTAATGCCGGCATCTTCGGGCAAACTGTATTCAAACCGAAGCGCGCCGGTGGTGGTGGTTCCCTGCGCATAGGCATAATACCCCGATGCGGTAACGGGCAGTTTGCCCAATAAGGGAATGGCGCCAAACAAGGCCTGTGCGGCAAGACTTTGGGTAACGGGGTTATCTTCGTAGGCGGCCAGCACGGTTTCCATGCCGCCAAAGTTGCTAAGGCTGTAGGGGCTGCCAAACACCACCAATGTTACCTGCGTAACCTGCCTTAACCGGTTAATGAGCGATATGGCCGCGGGCGGAATGCCATAATTGGAAGCCGCCTTGTTGGTCATTTTGTGCAACCCGATGATAACCTGCGAAAACCCTTTGAGGTCTTCAAATTTTTGGTTGTATGCCCTTTCGGTATCGGTGGTTTTAAGGGTATGGTGTTCAAAGGGGGCGTACTTGCCAAGGTAGCGCTGAAAATCGGTAAGTGTATTTGCGCTAATGCTGAGCGAGGCAAATTCCTTGGTTTCCAGTTGTTTAAAGGGCACCAGTTGCAGGTCGTTTCGGGCAAGCGTAAGGGCATTTTTGTACAGGTTCCTGATGAGCAGGTCGGTTGCAGGTGTGTTTAAATCGGTGTAAATATTATTAACCGTAACGGGTTCAAACTTATCTAATCCGAGTTTAAATTTGGCTTTCAGTATTTTTCTTACCTTTTCGTCAATGTAGGTTTGGGTAATTTCATTTCGGGCAATGGCATTTTTTATTTCTTCAATGGCTTTACCCACATTTTCAGAAAACAGCAAGATATCATTGCCGGCCAACAGAGCTTTTACATCAGCCATGCCGGGCGCAAAAAAACTGCTTACGCCTTTCATGTTCAGGGCATCGGTAAAAACCAGTCCTTCAAAATGCAGGTCATTTTTAAGCAGGTTGGTAATCACCTTTTTCGACAAGGTAGCAGGCATTGTTTGTGTGACGCCGGGCTTTACCGCCGTATTGTCTAATGCCGGTACCGACAGGTGGGCGGTCATAACGCCGCCAATGCCGCTTTGTATAAGTTCTTTAAACGGGTACAGTTCAATATCTTGCAGTCTGGCAAGGTTATGGTTAATAACCGGCAGGGTATAATGCGAGTCGGCATTGGTATCGCCATGTCCCGGAAAATGTTTGGCGCAGGCCATAATGCCGTTGTTTTCCATGCCTTGCATGTAGGCAATGCCTTTTTGCGCCACGTTGTATTTGTCTTCGCCAAAAGAGCGGTCGTAAATAACCGGGTTATTAGGGTTGTTGTTAACATCTACCACCGGCGCAAGGTTTACGTTTACCCCAATTCGGCGGCATTGCCGGGCAATTTCCTTACCCATATCAAACAGCAGGCGGTTGTCTTGTATGGCGCCCAGCGTAAGTTGTTTCGGAAACCGGGGCGTGTTTTCGAGGCGCATGTTCAAACCCCATTCGCCGTCTATGGCAATGAGCATGGGCACTTTGGCAGCCAGTTGGTAGCGGTTGGTAAGCGATACCTGCTTGGCCGGCGTTCCCTGCATAAAAATAAGTCCGCCAATTTTATACTGTTCAATAAGGCGCATAATGGCATCTTCGTGTGCAACGTCTTTGTTGGAGTAAGCAGCTGCCATAAACAACTGGCCAATGCGCTCATCGGGGGTTAGCTTTTGCATTTGTTCTTCCACCCATTCGGCCTGCCGCCACAAGCCTTCGTATTTAAATGAATTGCCCGACACAGAATTTTGCAAATGTGCCGGCGCCAGCATAAGCAGCGTTACCAAAAACAACAAAAACAACAAGGGTTTAAAAAATGCCGCCATAGGGTTTACTTGCGGGTGTTTCAAAGGGTTTAGGTAAATGAGTAGGGTTCAGAAGCAACCTGCCCAAAGCAGGGTTTAATTTTGCTCCAATATATTGAAATAAATCTTTGGTGTTTTACCTGTGTGCAATTTTTTTGCAAAAAAACACAATTGACGTACAGTATCAACCAAAGTGCCGGTTTTTTTATTTTTATAAAAGCGGTTGTTTTTGTATCTTTACCAAAAGATTAACGGCAAAATTGTTGCCGGCCGGAAACCTGCTTTTTTTCTCACTGCCTAAAAACTGCTTTATGAGCAAAAGCCTTTGGAAATCGAGTTTTTTTAAACTGCCTCAACACAAGCAGTTTAACTATATACCGCGCTACTACGACCCCCAAAACGACAAGGAAAACCAGCCTGCCGGCGAAGATACCATTAAATTGGAACGCGGGGCGTTTTTTAAACAAAAAAACCGAAGCCGCCTGGCAGGCGCTTTTACCGGCAACGAGGTAAGCACCTTTGAGCGTTTTGGGCAACGCCAAAGCGGGCAGTTGGTGCGGGTGCTGATGATGGGCGGACTGCTTACCCTGGCAACCCTCATTTTGCTCGACCAGATAAGCCTTGCCACTGCTGTACCGTTTTTACTGCTGTTTTCGGTAGTGTTTTTGGTAAAGGCAAGAACTGTATAATGCGTAACAACCAACTACGCTCCAATTCTAATTGATTAAAAACTTTACAAATGCTTTTTCAGAATTACTTGGCCACAAAAAGCGAGCCTGAATCCAACAGTGTTTGCGATAGGAAACAGATTTTTAAAAATTTGCTTGCTTTAAATTTAGACTTTGAAGCAAAAAGAGAATCAATACCCCAGCATGTATGGCACCCTTTCCCCGCTAAATTTCCGCCCGCTTTACCCGATTTGTTTATTCAAAATTTGACATCGCCTGGCGATATGGTTTTAGACCCAATGGCTGGATCCTGCACTACGCTATTAGAAAGTATGCGGTTAAACAGAAATGCCGTTGGGTTTGATATTGACCCACTTTCATTAATTTTAGGTAAGGCAAAACTACAGAACATAGACAAATTTGAGGCCAAAACCATAGGAAATGAATTGATAAACAAAGCAGTTTTGTTGTATCAAACAAGCAAAACCGAATTGCTTGATAAATTTAACGAATATTATGGTCAGGAAACAGTTGATTTTATTGATTATTGGTTTGAAAAAAATACGCAACTCGAACTTTTTGCTTTGATATTGCAAATTGAAAGCCTTTCCAATCAAAAACTTCAGTCTTTTTTCAAATTGATTTTTTCAAGCATAATAATTGCAAAGTCGGGAGGCGTATCGCTTGCGTCAGACTTGGCGCATACCCGCCCACACAGGGTCATGCAAAAAAGGGTGAATTCTGCATTTGTTGAGTTTGGGAAAAAAATGAATAAGATAATCAACTCAAATTTTAAGCCTTTAACAGGCAACTTTGACCTATATGAAGCAAATGCAAAAAAAATGCCTTTAGCAGCCAGCAGCATCAATTTAATTATAACATCTCCCCCATATGCCAACAATGCCATAGACTATATGCGAGCTCATAAATTTACGCTGATTTGGTTTAAGTATGGCATTACCTCACTCAAAAATACCCGAAAAGAATATATAGGTTCCGAAGCCTATATTAATGAGTATATCGTACCATTGCCCCTATTCACTATATCGCTAATTAATACATTGAAAAAAGTCAATAATTCAAAGGGGAAATCTTTAGAAAGATATTACTCAGAAATGCAACAAGTTTTTGCAGAAATGTATCGTGTGTTAAAGCCCGAAAGTGCTTGCATTATTGTTGTTGCCACCTCGGTTTTAAACGGAATTGATGTTCAAATTGATAAATGCTTCAAAGAAATTTCAGAACAAATTGGTTTTGAACACATTCATACGGCGGTCAGAAACATTCCCAGAAATAAAAGGATGATGCCTGTTAGCAATGTAAAAAACAATTCACAAATAGAAAGCCGAATGCATCAGGAATTTGTAATTGGACTATGGAAAAATTAAGGTTATGAATTTAGAACTATTAAGAAAACAGTATCATGCAGCTATTTTTGCTGAACTACTGACCATTGACAACAAGGGTATACCCAGTAATGCAGACAAACACAGTAATATTAGTGTTAAAATAGCCCAAAGCATTGTTGAACAAATTAACCTTCATGTGCAGGCTAATGTAGTATCGGGGCAAACTGCCGGAAAAACATTTGAAAAACTTACGGCAAATTATCTTGAGCAGGCTTTTAGCGAATTAAACCATCTTCGTCCGGGAAAGTACGCCTTTTTTATCGGGAAATCAATAGAAACTTTTGAGCAATACGAGCATTTGGCAATATTAACCGAAGCCCTAAAGAATAACAGAGCACTGCGGGTTTTAATTGGAGATTACATCATCTGTCCCGACATTATTGTAGGGCGCAAGCCAATTACCGATAGTGAAATCAATGAAACAAAGTCCCTATTACATACCGGTGATTTAAGCGCCCAATTTACCCCATTGCGCATTAAAAATTCCTCAAAACTGATTCTACACGCAAGCATATCTTGTAAATGGACAATCAGAAGCGACAGGTCTCAGAATTCGAGAACAGAAGCATTAAATTTGTTGCGAAACCGAAAAGGCAATGCGCCTCATATTGCAATTGTAACCGCCGAACCCTACCCACAACGCATAGCATCTTTAGCTTTAGGAACCGGCGATTTAGATTGCGTTTACCATTTCGCTCTTCCGGAATTGCTAAATGCTGTAAATTGTTTGAATAATGAATCTGTTGCCGACTCTGTTGAAACTTTGGTTAGCGGAAAGCGGTTACGCGATATTAGCGATTTGCCTTTCGATATGGCTATTTGAACAATTATTAACACCAGACTTTAATGTGTCCAATACCGCCAATTTCAGAAACAGCAAAATTTATACACAATAAGTGTGTACAAACTGCTGTATTGCTGTTGAAAACTAAAACGGGCAAAGTCGGTAAAGCGGCTTACCTTTGCTTTGCCAAACAATCTACCATCCATGTCAGACATTATTAAACTTTTACCCGATTCGGTAGCTAACCAAATTGCAGCCGGCGAGGTGGTACAACGCCCCGCATCGGTAGTAAAAGAATTGCTCGAAAACGCCATAGATGCCGGTGCTACCCAAATACAACTCATTGTAAAAGAAGCCGGTAAAAAACTCATTCAGGTTACCGACAACGGCTGCGGCATGTCTGAAACCGATGCCCGCATGTGCTTTGAGCGCCATGCCACCTCCAAAATAAAAAACGCCGCCGATTTGTTTGCCATCCGCACTATGGGTTTCAGGGGCGAAGCCATGGCTTCTATTGCCGCTGTTGCACAGGTAGAACTAAAAACGCGCCGTTCTCAAGATGACCTTGGAACATTGGTATATATTGAAGGTACCGAGGTAAAAAAACACGAACCCTGCCAATGCGCACAAGGCACCTCCATTGCGGTAAAAAACCTGTTTTACAACGTGCCGGCGCGCCGCAATTTTCTTAAATCAGATGCCATAGAGTATAAATATATTTTGGAAGAGTTTCAGCGGGTGACGCTGGCTAACCCCAACATTGGGTTTCAGTTGTTTCATAATGGCACCGAAATTTTTCACCTGCCGGCCGGCAACCTGCGCAAACGCATTGTAGGCTTGCTGGGCGCATCATTTAACGAAAGACTGATTGCCCTGGAACTGGAAACCGATTTTTTGCGCATTTTCGGTTATGTAGGAAAACCCGATTTTGCCCGTAAAACGCGCGGCGAACAGTTTTTCTTTGTCAATGAGCGGTTTATAAAAAGCTCTTACCTGAACCATGCGGTTATGGACGCCTACCAAAACCTGTTGCCCGAACAAACCTACCCGTTTTACCTCATTTTTATTGATATTGACCCGGCACGCATTGATGTAAATGTGCACCCCACCAAGCAGGAAATAAAATTCGACAACGAACAGGTGGTTTATACCTTTGTTAAAACCACCGTTTTGCGTGCCCTTGGTATGCACAGCATTACCCCTTCTATAGATTTTGATACCAATATTAACCTGTTTCCGCCTGCTGCAGGCAGCGAAACTTTGTTGCCCCGCATAAATACCGGTAAAGAAACGGTAAACGGCATTGCAGAAGGTAAAGGTTATGGCGGTGGCAAAAATGAAACCTACCGCCCGGTAAACCGGAAAACCATTCCGCCAAACTGGGAAGAACTGTACCGAACCGAGGCGCTGCCCGAAACAGAAACACCCTTTGCCGATGAAATGGCGCCCCAAATTTTACCGCCGCCCGAAGAACAGGAACCCGAAACCCTGATTATACCCAGCAGACAGCAAACCCTGGAACAGCCCGAACAGGTGGCACCCGTACAACTGCACAGCACTTACGTATTGTCTTCCATAAAATCGGGGTTTATTCTTATTGACCAGCAGGCAGCATCGGAGCGCATTTTGTATGAGCGATACCTGAAATCTTTTTCGCAAAGCAAACCGGCAACCCAACAACTGCTGTTTCCGCAAACCATAGACCTGCCAAGACCCGATGCCGAACTGCTGCGCCAGATTTTACCCGATTTTAACGCATTGGGATACCACCTGGAAGAATTTGGACAGCATACCTTTGTACTAAGGGGCATACCCTCCGATACCGTACCCAAAGGCGAAGAGCAACGCATTATTGAAAACCTGCTGGAACAGTTTAAACTTAACCTTGCCGAACTGAAAACCGGCCACCGCGAAACCCTTGCCCAAACCCTTGCCCGAAGCAACGCCATAAAACGGGGCGAAAAACTGAGCGCCGCCCACATGCTGGCGCTGGTTGACCAACTTTTTGCCTGTGATATGCCCTACGCAACCCCAACCGGCAAACCTACGGTTGTTACCTACTATTTAGCCGATATTGAAAAACAATTTGAACGGAAAAAGAGTTAATGTGAAGCCGGTGTTATTACGGTAGCCGGCCAAACCGCCATTATTTCATGCAGCAACTTCAACCACAGGGCTTTAATGCCATGCCGGAGGTGGTAAAAAACCTCTTGATTATTAACGTACTGGTAATGCTGGCCATACCGGCCGTTCAAACCGCTTTTGGTATAGACCTTCAGGATAAACTGGGACTGCACCTGTGGCTGGCGCCAGATTTTAACCTGTATCAGGTTATTACCACCATGTTTGTGCATGGCAACTTCGGCCATTTGTTTTTTAACATGTTCACCCTGTGGATGTTTGGCTCGGTGCTGGAAAACATCTGGGGCGGAAAACGGTTCCTTACTTTTTATGTGCTAACCGGTTTGGGCGCAGCTTTTCTGTACTCTATATCCTCTTATTTTGAAATTTTACCCGATTTGCGCCTCATGGATGCTTTTCTGGCCAACCCCGATGCAGGCACCTTGATACAATTAACTCAAAAACACTCCTTTGTAGTTAGTGAATATCTTAACTACGATATATACCGGCAATACTTGTCGTTTGAACAAACATTTAACCAGTTTACCAACCAACCCGATAACAAACTGCTGCTGAACGATTTGGCAAAGTTTGTGCATGATTACCGCGATTATTTCCTTAACCTGCGTACAGCCGTTGGTGCATCGGGTGCTGTTTACGGGTTGCTCATGGCTTATGGCATGATGTTTCCGAACCAACTGCTGTATGTCTATTTTTTTGTTCCGGTAAAGGCAAAATACCTGGTGGTTATTTTGGGTGTTATAGAGTTGTTTTTGGGAGTGCAAAACAGCCCGGGCGATAATGTGGCGCATTTTGCACACCTTGGCGGCATGTTGTTTGGTTTTGTGCTGATGCGCTATTGGAAATCGCAGGGGAAGGGTTATTACTAACCCTCAACATACACCGCAATAAAGCAGCTAAATATACCGATGTAAAAATACAAACCCCTGTTGCTCACCGGCAACAGGGGTTTGTGTCAGAAGTTGTACGAAAAGTGAAATTAGTATTTATTACTTGCATATGAGCGCTAATTCCTTTGCGGGCTTTGCGAAAAACTTTGCGGTTACAATAATATTTTATCCGTAAAACACGCGAAACACAAAGCAATAAAGAGAAAACATTAGCACAAAACGTAGCAACAGATACTTTTCAGACAGCCTCTTATAAGAGCACAGGTAAAAAAAACTATCAGTTCAGCCTTTCATAAATGGCGGCAATGCCTTGTCCGCCGCCAATGCAGGCAGTAACCATGCCGTATTTACCGCCGGTGCGCTTAAGGTCGTGCAGCAGTTGCACGGTAAGTTTAGCGCCGGTGCAACCAAGCGGGTGGCCAAGGGCAATAGCGCCGCCGTTAATATTTACCACATCGGGGTTTAAACCCGCCTGCTGTATCACCGCTACCGATTGTGCCGCAAATGCTTCGTTCAGTTCAATGAGGTTTATATCTTGCAAGTGCATGCCTGCCATTTTAAGCGCTTTGGGTATGGCGGCAACCGGCCCAATGCCCATAATGCGCGGCTCCACGCCTACTGCAGTACAGGTTACCATGCGGCCAATGGGAGTAAGTCCCAGTTCATTTACCATACGCTCCGACATAACCAAAACAAACGCCGCCCCATCTGATGTTTGCGACGAGTTGCCTGCCGTTACAGTGCCGCGGTTGGCAAAAACGGGTTTCAGGGTGGCAAGACCTTCTATAGTAGTATCAAGCCGCACCCCTTCATCGGTATCTACCACAAACTGGCGCTCGGCGCGTTTGCCTTTTTCGTTTACATACACTTCTTTTACGGTAATGGGACAAATGCCGTCTTTAAAATAGCCCTGTTGTATGGCATTGCCTGCCTTGCGGTGCGAGTGGTACGAAAACTCGTCCTGCGCTTCGCGGCTAATGCCAAATTCTTTGGCTACGGCTTCGGCGGTAAGCCCCATACCTAAGTAATAATCGGGGGTAGCGTTGGCCACTTCGTAGTTGAGTGCTGTTTTCCAGCCTACAGTTGGCACCAGCGACATTGACTCGGTGCCGCCGGCAATAATACAATCTGCCATACCGGCCCGTATTTTGGCGGTGGCCATGGCTATGGTTTCCACACCACTGCCGCAATAGCGGTTTACGGTTACGCCGGCTGTGGTTTTGGGCAGTACGCGCACGGCAATCATGCGCCCTACCTGCAAACCCTGCTCGGCTTCGGGTACGGCATTGCCTACAATGAGGTCTTCTATTCTTGTGGGGTCTAACTGCGGCACTGCCTGTAACAAATGCCCAATTACATCTACCGCCAAATCATCGGGGCGAACAAATCTGAAACCGCCCCTTTTTGCTTTGGTTACTGCCGTGCGGTATCCGGCAACTATGTATGCTTCTTGCATTTTTGTTTTGTTTTGTTTTAGTTAAAGAAGAGTGTTTTACCCTACATTCAGCCAGTTTAAACTACTGTCTTGTTGTTTCATGCGTTTAATAACCTCTTGTGTTATTTGCATTTCGGTGTACTCCGGATGTAAAGATTGAATGCCGGCACGCAGTAATTTCCAGTGATGCTCAATGTAGGCAATGCCCATGGCAAAGCGCTCATCGGGCGTTTTTGCCATAAAAATCCCATACTGTAAATCTGCTATGTACTGAGGGGTGTCTTGCATAAAACAGCGTTTAAATTAGTCCGAATGTTTGTAATTGCAGTTCTTGAATCCAGTGTACAATATATGCCCTGTTTAAGTCGGGATACAAAAGTAAAGACTTTATATCGTTCATCTGCCGTTCGCTTTGAAGTTCCTGTATCCATTGCAGTTTAGAAATAACTAAATCTTCGGGGCTACATATGCTTACCGGCACCTGCTCAAAGATAATGGTTTTGCGGTTGTGAAACTTTACCAGTTCATAGGGGGTGTGTTGTTTAATAATGAAGTCAACCTTATAACCGCTACTATGATCAATAACGTTAAACATGCCAATACCTTTATGGTATAATTCCGCTTTAGCCGTTTGTTCATTGATATAAAAGTTCCCGCTAAAAAGTTGTAAAAAATCCTCAATTTTTTGAAAGGGCATTTCTATTACAATGTCTATGTCAAACGTTGAGCGAGGTAATGCGTAGGTATTTAAGGCTACACTTCCCGTAACCATATAAGGCACGTTGTTCTGATTAAACCAGTTGCATATATAGTGTAAGAGTTGTGTGTACATGGTATTCGGATATTACAATTGCATTTTTCCGGCATTGTCTGCACAAGTAACGGGTTGTTAATTCCTCAGCGGTTTACCTGTATTTAAAATGCTTTGCACGCGCTCCAGCGAATTTCGTTGTGTCATGAGTTCAAGGAAGGCTTGTCGCTCAAGGTCGAGGAAATACTGTTCCGAAACCTGAGTGGGAGCAGATAAATCACCGCCGCAAATAACATAGGCTACTTTTTTGGCAATAAGTTCATCGTGTTCCGAAATATACCCGCCAAAGCGCATGGCACTTATGCCCGAATAGAATGTGCCCAAAGCCGAGCGGCCCAAGGCCCAAATATCGGTTCTTGGCACGGGTTGGGTATAGCCTTCTTCGTGCATTTCCAATACGGCTTTTTTGGCTTCGGCAATTACGCGGTCGCTGTTTACCACCATTACATCTTTACCTTTCCTGAACACGCCCATTTCAAAAGCCTCATTGGCCGAAGTGGCCACTTTGGCGGTGGCAATGTTCATAAGGTATTTTTGCAGGGTAGGAATTTGCACATCGCCTTCAAAATAGGCATCGGAAGCGCGCAGGGCAAACTCTTTGGTGCCGCCGCCCGCCGGAATTACCCCTGCGCCAACTTCAACCAGCCCGATATATGTTTCGGCGCCGCACACTACTTTATCGGCGTGCATACATACCTCGCAACCGCCGCCAAGGGTAAGCCCTTTGGGCGCTGCCACTACGGGTATGGACGAGTAGCGAATTCTGTGGGTGGTTTGTTGAAAAGCGCGAATGGCAAAATCCAGTTCGTCATATTCCTGTTCAATGGCCAGCATTAAAATCATGGCCAAATTGGCGCCGGCCGAAAATGCCTGTGTGCTGTCATTGCCAATTACCAGTCCTTTCCAGCCGTTGCGTTCGGCAATGTCTATGGCAGTGTTAATGCCCTGTAAAATACCACTGCCAATGGCGTTCATTTTGGTGTGGAACTCCAGGCAAAGTACGCCGTCGCCAATATCGTGCAGGGTGGCATCGGTGTTTTTCCAAACGGGTTTTTGGTTGCGGTAGTTGTCGAGTTTTATATAGGCATCGGCGCCCGGTATGGGTTCATACTGTTGGGTGGCGGGGTTATAGGACAGGCGTTTACCGGCTTCGGAGCGGTAAAAAGTGGTATTGCCGTTTTGCAGCATCTCATATACCCATTGTGCTGGCGGTATGCCGGCGGCTTCCATGTCTTTTACCGTTTTTTCTGTACCCAGCACATCCCAATACTCAAAGGGGCCAAGTTCCCAGCCAAAGCCGGCGCGCACGGCATCGTCAAGGGTGCTGATGGATTCGGTAATTTCGGGTATGCGGTGGCTTACGTAGCGGCAGAGCAGAAATGCCACTTTGTTTAAAAATTCCGAACCTTTATCGCCGTGTGCGTGCAAGGTTTGCAGGCGTTTTTTTAGGTCGTCAATGGGTTTGGCAGCGCCAATGCCGGCAAAACGGGGTTTGGCAGACGGCTGATACTCAAAAGTTTGCAGGTTGAGCGCCAGAATTTCGCTTTTTCCGCCTTGGCCTTTTACCTTTTTATAAAAACCCTGTCCGCTTTTATCGCCGTACCAGCCTTTTTCGGTGAGTTTTTGTACATAGGCAGGTATGCCAAAAAGATGGCGGCTTTCGTCGGTGGGGCAGTTGTCGTACACCCCTTGGGCTACTTTTACCAGTGTGTCAACGCCCACTACATCGCAGGTGCGAAACGTTGCCGATGAGGGCCGGCCGGTAAGCGGCCCGGTAAGGGCATCTACTTCTTCTACGGTTAAGCCCATTTCCTGCATTACGTGAAAAATAGCCATAATGGAAAATACGCCTATGCGGTTGGCAATAAAGGCGGGTGTGTCTTTGCACAATACAGTGGTTTTACCCAAAAACAGGTCGCCGTAGTGCATAAAAAAGTCCACCACTTCGGGGTCGGTATGTTCTGATGGAATAACCTCCAACAGCTTGAGATAACGCGGCGGATTGAAAAAGTGCGTACCGCAGAAATTGCGTTTAAAATCGGGACTTCTGCCTTCTGCCAGCAACCCGATGGGAATACCCGATGTGTTGCTGGTAATGAGCGTGCCGGGTTTTCGGTGTTGCTCTACGCGTTCAAACAGAGATTGTTTAATGTCGAGCCGTTCTACCACGGCTTCAATTACCCAATCGCAGTCTTTAATAAGGTGCAGGTGGTCATCAAAGTTGCCGGTGGTAATGCGGGCGGCAAAATCTTTGAGGTACAGCGGCGACGGGTTTGATTTAATGGCAAACTGCAAGGCATCGTTTACAATGCGGTTGCGCACCTGCGGGTGTTGCAGGCTAAGCCCTTTGGCTTGTTCGGCGGGCGTAAGGTCGCGGGGTACAATATCTAAGAGTACCACCTGTAAACCTACATTGGCAAAGTGGCACGCTATGCGCGACCCCATCACTCCCGACCCCAAAACGGCCACTTTCTTAATGTGGCGCGTTGTGGCATGATGGGCAGCTTTGGCTGCACCGGGCGTGGTCATTACTGCTTCCATAGTTAAATTAAATTATGAGTTATGAGTTATGAATTATGAGTGGTTGGTTGTGCTTTCCTAAATAGCCTTGCCCGATTTAGGGAATTATGAACTAAAATTCAAA
>MTCR01000157.1 GCA_002212725.1 Sphingobacteriales bacterium TSM_CSM
CCTCGGCGCCGCTGTTGGGTACATTTTCGGGAAGTACGCTGCCTTCGGCGGTAACAGCCACATCGGGCAATATGTATATTGAATTTACTACCAATGGTTCGGGCACTTCCGCAGGTTGGAAAACAACTTATGCCTGCACACCGCAGCAATGCAGCGGACCGGTTACATTGTCAACATGCAGCAGCAGTTTCAGCGATGGCAGCGGCAGCAATAATTATACCGATAACCTGAGTTGTTCGTGGCTTTTGGCACCAACAGGGGCCAGTACGGTTACCCTTACTTTCCTCTCTTTCAGCACCGAATCGGGCTACGACTTTGTGAAAGTTTACGATGGTTCAAATGCTTCGGCGCCTTTATTGGGTAGCTATTCGGGCACAACGCTGCCGCCGGTGCTCACTTCAAGCGGCGCAACGTTGTTTGTTCAGTTTACCTCAGACCAATATGTGGTAGCAGGCGGCTTTGCCGCAAGCTATTCTTGCACGCTGCCGGGTGCCGAAGTGTTTTTAAAAGCATTTTTGCAGGGGCCTTACAACGCAACCAACAATAACCTGAATACCGCGTTGGCCGCAGCCGGCTACATAAGCACTGCACAACCGTTTAACCGTCCGCCCTGGAATTATACCGGCACTGAAAACGTAACACCCATACCTGCCAATATTGCAGATTGGGTGCTGGTTGATGTGCTGAACGCCGGTTATGTGTTACAAGGCAGAAGGGCTGCTTTTTTAAGGCAAGACGGCGTATTGGTTGATACCGATGGCAGTCAGGGGGTTTTGTTTAACGGAGTTCCTGCCGGTAGCTATTATATTGTCTTGCGCTCCCGAAACCATGTGCCCATTATGAGCAATGTGCAGGTGGCCTTGCCAAACAACAACAGCTCGGTAAATTTTATTAATGCGGCAAATGTGCGCTATGGAACGGCTACCATGGCCGATTTGGGCGGCGGCAAATATGCCTTGCTTGCCGGCGATTGTTATGCCAACGGCGTGGTGAGTTTTTCCGATTTTAACAGTTTCTTTCTGCAGGCCGGTTTTAGCGGCGGTTACTTTGATGCAGACTGCAACTTAGACGGCAGCGTAAACAGCGCCGATTTTACCATATATACCACCAACACCGGTAAAATGGGCGCAACCGAAGTAAGATATTAGTATTTGACCCCGAACGTAAAAGAACTGCCATCGCATGATAGTTGACCTGCGCTCCGATACGGTTACACAACCAACGCCCGATATGTTGCAAGCCATGTTTGCCGCAAAAACCGGCGATGATGTATTTGGCGAAGACCCTACAGTAACTATGTTGGAGCAACATTGTGCCGCTTTGTTTGGCATGGAAGCCGGATTATTTTGCCCTTCGGGAACCATGACCAATCAAATAGCCATAAAAGTACACACACAACCTTTAGACGAGGTAGTTTGCCATGAAGCATCGCATATTTACCAATACGAAACCGGCGGTTATGCTTACCATTCAGGAGTGGCCATTAAACTGCTCCAAGGCCCCGAAGGGCGCATTACCCCGCAACAGGTAATTGCTTCGGTAAATCCCCGCTTCGACTGGCTGCCGCAAACCCGGCTGGCGGTGATAGAAAACACCTGCAACAAAACCGGCGGCAGTTTTTATAACCTGCACCAAATGCAGGAATTGAGTGAGGTTTGCCGGCAAAACCAATTGCTACTGCACTTAGACGGCGCACGCATATTTAACGCCCTGCAGGCCATAAAAGCCAAACCGCAGCAGTTGGCAGGACTGTTTAACAGTATTTCTGTTTGCCTTTCAAAAGGTTTGGGCGCACCCGTGGGTTCGGTATTGCTTGGAAGCCATGATTTTATTCGGCAAGCCCGGCGTGTACGCAAGGTGATGGGCGGTGGCATGAGGCAGGCCGGATATTTAGCCGCAGCCGGCATATATGCCCTGCAACACCATATTAACCGCCTTGAGGAAGACCACCTTCGGGCAAAACATCTGGAAACAGCCCTGCAAAAGCACCCGTTGGTAGCCGATGTGCTGAAGGTTTATACCAATATTGTTATTTTTGAACTCTTGCCACAGGTTACCGTAGCATGGTTTTTAGACCAGTTGGCGCAACAGGGCATAAAAGGCATACAGTTTGGCCCAAATCAAATCCGGTTTGTAACGCACCTCAATTTTACCGATGATATGCTGCAACATACCCTAACAGCATTAACCCACATAACCCGATGAAAATAATAGATACCCTTTTTGATATTTTTGCCCCCAATGCAAAAGAACCCGCCGATGTAAAGTTTGGCCGGTATAGCGACTCCTATAAAACCGACCTGCAACACCAAAGCCTCGACAATGCTACCCATGAGTATGAAAAGAACAACTACCTGGAGGCTTATCGCCATTTTTTCACCTACCTTCGAGACGAAAGAGAAGACAATGTACACTTTGAGGTAATCAACAACGAAATTCATTTTTCCCTCATCCAGGGGTCAAAACGCATTAACGGCGTTGCCGGAACGGAAAAAATATGGGCCGAAACTGCTATGGCAAAAGCAATAGCGCTTAATGTATCGCTCATGCGGAAACTTATGGAAATAAATTATGCGCTGCGCTATTGCCGCTATGCCCTGCACAACGATGTTATTTACCTCAAATTTAACACCGGAATTTTAGACGGCTCCCCACAAAAATTGTATTTTGCCCTAAAGGAAATGGCTATTAGCGCCGACCGGCAAGATGATACCCTGCTGAACGAGTTTTCTGCCCTTGAAACCATTGACAGCACGCATATACAGCAAATGCCCGATAAAGAAAAATCGGTAAAATACACCTTTTTCAGGAAATGGGCAGAGGAAACACTTCAGGAAGTAAGGCGGTTAGACCCCAATATTTTTTCGAGGGGAATTTCTTATATGTTGCTCAACTTAGCCTATAAAACCGACTACCTTATTGTACCGCACGGAACATTAATGGACGCCATTGAGCGGGTACATATATTGTACTTTAATGAAAGCGAAGAAGCCCCCATAGTGGAAAAAAATGCCGCTATGATTCGCGAGTTTGAAAAAATGCTTGCCATATTACCCGATGAGTTTAACCGGCAGTTGTACCGCACACAAACCACTTTTGGCATTACCAATTTTGCTACTCCCGGCCAAGTTGCCGATATTATTTACGAACTGCTGCAGGACGCCAAAGAATACAAGCGCCGGAAACAACTTGCTATTGCACACAATGTGGTTGAATATATTATGCACTACTGCCTTTTTCATTATGGCATGCCACAATGCATAAGAGAATTGCTGCATGTTGGCATCAGGGTTTTAAACGGCGATTATTTTGAAGCGCTGGGTTTTACTCCCCAATATTTTAACCCCAATACCAACACTTTTGACAAAACGGCTATTAAACACCATATTTCGGGTATAAGAAAAAGAGCATTAAAAGATTATCCGCTCTTTGATTTTGATGTAAAAAACCTCGACTACCGCTCTGCTACCGATTTTGTATATAGCCTGCTGCTCGAAATTGCCAATTGTAACTACAACGACAGATAACCGGAACATAAACAACAAACCAACTACCGGCATACCACTTAAATTATTTTGAAAACAACCCAAAGGTAAATTGTTACTTAATTGCTGTATTACCGGTTTCTGTGCAACCATCTTAAAAAAAGCAACGTTTTTATATACACTAAAACTGCAAAAGACAAATTTTTGCTAATTTTCGCCCCAAATGAAACTAAGCGGCATTCATACCTGCACTGTTAGCCTTATATTGGAGAACAACGGCAAAATACTGTTACTGAAACGCCCCCGTAAAAAAGGCGGTAACTACAGCCTTGTAGGCGGAAGGGTAGAGCATACCGAGTCGGTTACACATGCACTTATCAGAGAGGCTTATGAAGAAGCCGGCATTATTTTGCAACACGAAGACCTGCGCATGGTTCATGCCATGCACCGCCAAAAAAACAATGAGTCCATTGTTCATTTCTTTTTTCATGCCACCCGCTGGAGCGGAACCATTTTGAACAAAGAACCCGAAAAATGCGACAGGTTGGAATGGTTTGAAACAAACGAATTGCCGGTAAATACCACTTCGGCCGTAATGCTGGCAGTAATTTTATTTCAACAGGGCATTGCATATTCTGAATTTAACTGGAAATATCCCGAAAACGTGTGGTCTTCGGCGCCGCCTGCAAAAGGGTTAAAGTAAACCCCGCATGTCATCTGTTGCCATTTTTTCATAAACTTCCCCGCCTAAAGAAACCTGATACTTGAAAGTACTTATTACACAATCTAACTATATACCCTGGCGGGGTTATTTTCATGCTATTGGCTTGGCCGATGTATTTGTGGTATATGACGAAGCCCAATATACCCGCCGCGATTGGCGCAACCGGAACCTCATTAAAACTGCCAACGGCTTGCAATGGCTTACCATACCCATACATGTTAAAGGGCGGTTTTACCAAAAGATAAGCGAGGCAACGGTAAGCGACCACCGTTGGGCGGCCCGTCATTGGAAAGCATTGCAGCTAAACTATGCGCGGGCGCCTTATTTTACCCAATACGCCCCAATTTTTGAACAACTTTACCACCAACTGCACCAGGAAACCAGTTTAAGCAATATCAATTTAGCCTTTATTGAAACCATTTGCGGCATTTTGGGTATTAAAACCCAAATACGCCCTTCAACTGATTTTGTTTTTGATGGCACCAAATCCGAAAAATTAGTTTCCATTTGCCGGCAACTCCGTGCCACACACTACCTGTCGGGCAAAGCGGCCCAAGGGTATTTGGATATGGAATTGTTCTCCCGCCACAACATGGAGGTGGTATGGATGAATTATGCCAATTACCCCGAATATCATCAGTTATACCCGCCGTTTCAGTCACAGGTTACCGTATTAGACCTTATTTTTAATGAAGGCCTCCGTGCGCCGCAGTTTTCGTGCTTACAGTCCGATAAAAACAGCCGCCCCATTTCTTTGCAGTAAACGCACCGGCCGGCATTATTACAGGGCTTGTGTTTCAACTTGTTTGTAAAAGGCAAGGAGTTTTATTTCTTCGTTTTGCCAGTTAATTTCCTGCCTTGCTGCCAGGCAGTTTTGGCGCAGGCGGTTATAATAAGGCATATCGGAGAGCAGCCGGTTGGCGGCAGCGGCTATGGTTTGGGGTTCCAAATCGTTAACAAGCAGGGCAATTTCAAACTGTCGGTTTATTCGGGCATATTCGGGAAAATTAATGCAAAGTTGCGGTACACCGGCATGAAAATAATCAAAAAACCGGTTTGCCAGTGAGTAGTAATAACTCTGCCCTTCGTTGGTAAAAAAAGTAAAACCCAAGGTAGCCATAAGTGTAATATGGCGTAGTTCATCGGGTGGAATGTAGCCCCAGAATATTACTTTGTTTTCCAGCCCAAGTTGTTGAACCAATTGGGTGCATTTACCGTAAACATCGCCTTTGCCACAAATATACAGTTTGCAATCATTTATAAACTGCATGGCTTCAATCATTTGCTCTACACCTCGCCCCACATTTACCGCACCTTGATATAAAATGTACCGTTCGGGTTTTAGATTAGGTATGGCCTCGTTGCGCAGCAGGGCAGCGTTTCGGATAACAGCAAACCGGGTTCCGTATTGCTGTTCAAACAAATCGGCATAAGATTGGTTAATGGTGTAGGCAAACCGCGTTCGGGGCACAATGAACTGTTCTGCCTTTTTCCAAATCCATTTCACAAAAGGACGGTTTACCACTTCGGGCAATTCGGCAAAATACTCGTGGGCGTCATAAACAAACGGTTTGCCTTTAAGCGATGCGGCAATAAAATGCGGCACCAGTGTATCTAAATCGGTAGCGCCGTATATATCGTACCGGTGCGTAAGCAAATGCCATAGTAAGCGCAGGTTATAAAGCAGGTAAAACAATTTACCTTTATTAACCGGCATTTTAAACCGCAATTGAGCATAAGGGCGTTGCGGCAGGGGTTTATTGGTTTCGAGTTGCCTGCCAATGAGTGTTACGCGGTAGCCGGCCATGCTAAGAGAGGTACAAATGCGCTCCATGCGTTGGTCGTAGTGCAGGTCATTAATTACGGTAAAAACAATATGTGGTTTCACGGGCAAAATCGGGGGTTAATCAAACGGTTTCTGTTTCATCATTGGGCAGGGTAAAATACACTTTTTTACCGCCAACTAAGGCATAGGGCGGCTCAAACGGCGGAAAACAGGTAGCGCGCAAATGGCGTTCTATTTTTTCGGCGCTCCAGTTCAGGTCAATTTGTTTAATTTGCTCAATTTCGTTTCTATAATGGTAACTACACCCCCGTTGTTCAAGAAGTGTTTCCTGTGGTACGGGCCGGTAATTGCCGTTAATTATATCTCCTATATGCTGCTTAAAGAGTTGTTCTGACGCGGTTTCGGTAATCTGGTACAGTTGCTTTACCCAACATTGCGCTGGAATTTCAAACCGGGTTTCAAATAAAATATCGCCACTGTCAATGCCGGCTTCAAGGCGGTGCAGGGTAGCTCCAAATATCTTTGCCTTGTCTAAAATGGCAAAGGAAAACTGGTTGCAACCCCGGTACTCGGGCAGGGGTGCCATGTGCAGGTTAACCGCAATTTGACGGGCGCGGGCAATATGCTGCGGTTTTAAAATGCGGTGATACTGAACCGACAAAATAAGGTCGCATTCGGGAATTTGATGCAAATGCTCCATTAACCCGATGCCATACCGGGCACATAACTCCCCGATGGCCTTGTTGGCAGCCAGCCCGTTCTGTTGCGTACCTGCCGCCACCACTTCGGCCTGCAGGGAAATTCGGTGTTCCAGCAAGTATTGCAGGCAGCGCAACCCAATGTTTTTGGCGCCCAAAAACACAATTGTTTTCATAATTGCAATATTTTGACAGCAAAGAAAACGCCTTTTACCCATTTTGGGCAAGAAAAATCATTTTTAGGCACATAATTTACGCAATTGGTAGCATTCCAATTGTGTAAAGCCTTATATTTGCACCCTGTTTTAACAAAACAAGTACAAAAGACTTAATTTAAACACTAATTTGACCTATTGATATGCAGGCAAAAGGACTGATAAAGTTTTTCGGAATTACTCTTGCATTGGTTTGCATTTACCAATTGTCGTTCACCCTCTTTACCAACCGGGTTGAAAACAAGGCAGAAAGGTATGCAACCGAAGCCGTTTCAAAATTAACCAACGCAACAGAAGATCAAAAGTACCTGGAACAGCGCAGGGCAAAACGCCGCTACCTCGACTCTGTTTCGTTGAAACCGGTTGTAAACTTAGGTATTGCTAAATTTACCTACCAGCAAATTAAAGAACGCCAGATTAACCTGGGGCTTGACTTGCAGGGCGGTATGAGTGTGGTGTTGCAGGTTTCGTTGCAAGACCTCATTAAGGCAATGTCGAACAACAACCCCGACCCCATTCTGCAGCAGGCCATTAAAAAGGCCGATGAATTGCAAAACAATTCGCAGGAAGATTATGTAACGCTTTTTGGACGGGCTTTTACCCAAATTGACCCCAATGCCAAACTGGCGCCCCTTTTTGCCAGCACCGAGTACCAAAACAAAATAAACCTCAACTCTACCAACGAAGAGGTATTACAGGTAATTCGCGATGAGGCCAGTGCTTCGGTAAAACGCACCTTCGAAATTCTGCGCGCCCGTATTGATAAATTCGGGGTAACCCAACCCAATATTAACCTGCAGGAAGCCACCGGCCGCATTGTGGTAGAACTTCCCGGTGTTGACGACCCCGAAAGGGTGCGCCGCCTGTTGCAGGCTACCGCCAAACTGGAGTTCTGGGAAACTTACGAAAACAGCCAGGATCTGAACCGAATGTTTAACGAAGCCAATGATGTGCTGAAAAAAGCCCTTGGCGTGGATACCGTTGGCAGCGCCAAAACCGGCGCCACCGAGGCTAAAAAAGACACCACCGCAACCGCTGCCACCACTGCTGCCGACACTTCCAAAGTAGCCGATACCGACACTACTGCCAGAAGTGCAGCCGATACGGCAGCTTCTTCCTTGCTGAGCGAAAAAACCGATACTTCCAAAAAAGACTCACTGAACGTGGAGGAGTTGAAACGGCAAAACCCCCTGTATGCCATTTTCAGCCAATCTCCCAATGCCGGCAGCATAATCGGGTTTATACAAGGCGCCGATACGGCAAAATTTAATGAGTACCTTAAAATGCCGGCCGTAAAAGCTGCATTTCCGCCCGATATGAAATTGTTATTCAGCGCCAAACCGCTGGGCGACAAGGATAACCCCAACCTGTTTGCCGTTTATGCCATTAAAAGCCGTTTTGGCAGCAACTTTAAAGCCCCGCTGGAAGGCGATGTAATTACTGATGCCCGCCCCGACTTTGACGCCAACCAACAGGTAGTGGTAAGCATGAACATGAATGCCGAAGGCGCAGGCCTGTGGCGCAAACTCACCGCCGAAAATATTAAAAAGAGCGTGGCCATTGTGCTTGATAATCTGGTGTACTCTGCTCCGGTAGTGCAACAGGAAATTGCCGGCGGCAACTCGCAAATTTCGGGCAGCTTTACGGTTACCGAAGCCGAAGACCTTGCCAACATCCTCAAATCGGGTAAACTTCCCGCACCCGCCCGTATTATTGAAGAAGAGGTGGTTGGGCCTACCTTGGGTAAAGAATCTATCAGAAGCGGACTTTTGTCCTTGCTGCTGGGTTTGGTAGCCGTGGTGTTGTTTATGATATTCTACTATAACAAAGCCGGTGTATTTGCCGATATTGCCCTTTTGGTAAACCTGTTTTTCATTATGGGTATTTTGGCCTCAATGGGTGCAGTGCTTACACTGCCCGGTATGGCAGGTATTGTACTTACCATGGGTATGGCCGTTGACGCCAACGTAATTATTTTTGAACGGATAAGGGAAGAGCTTGCGCGAGGCAGCGGCATGAAAAAAGCCATTGCCGATGGTTATTCCAAATCTTATTCTGCCATTATAGACGGTAACCTTACCACATTGCTGGTGGGTATTATTCTGTTCTACTACGGCTTAGGCCCGGTACTCGGTTTTGCTACCGTGTTAATTGTTGGTATTCTCACCTCTATGTTTACCGCCATATTGCTCTCCCGTTTGGCAATTGACTGGTATATTGGCAGAGGCGGTGAATTGAAGTACAGTACCGCCATGACCGAGAATGCCTTTAAAAACATTAAGTACGACTTTTTGGGCAAACGCCGCATTGCTTATGCCATTAGCGCGGCAACCCTCGTTATCGGGTTTTTGTCAATTGCTGTAAAAGGATTTGAATACGGGGTAGATTTTCAGGGTGGCCGCACGTATGTGGTGCGCTTTGACCAGGAGGTAAATGCGCCTCAAATCAGGGAATCGCTGGCCGCTGTTTATGGTAAAGAACCCCTGGTAAGAACCTACGGCGCCGGGAACCAGTTTAAAATTACCACCAGTTACAACATAGAGAGCAACGACCCCGAAATGGATAACCAAGTGCTGAAAAAACTGCACGAAGGGTTGGGCAAGTTTGAAAACAACGTATCTTACGAAGACTTTGTATCTAAAAAGGTGGTTAGTTCTCAAAAAGTAGGACCAACTATTGCCGACGACATTAAACGCGGGGCAGTTTGGGCTACCATTTTCGGACTATTGGCAATCTTCCTCTATATTTTCTTCCGTTTCCGCAAATGGCAATACGGTGCGGGGGCAGTTATTGCTACCGGGCACGATGCCCTTACCGTTATCGGGTTGTTTTCGTTGCTGGCCGGCATAGTTCCATTCTCTATGGAGGTTGACCAATCGTTTATTGCAGCTATTCTTACCATTATCGGGTATTCGGTAAACGATACCGTGGTGGTTTTTGACCGTATTCGCGAATATTTGGGGCTTAATCCCAAAGCAAAATTGGAGGATACCGTAAACGCTGCAATTTCCGATACATTGAGCCGTACAACAATGACCTCGTTTACCACCTTCCTTACCGTGTTTGTTTTGTTCCTTTTGGGTGGCGATACCATCAGAGGGTTTGCTTTTGCATTAATGATTGGTATTGTAGTGGGTACTTACTCTTCTATTTTTGTGGCAGCGCCTTCTATGGTTGACCTTAGCAGAATTGAAGCGCAACGCCGCGAAAAAGCAGCAGCCGAAGAAGAAGCCAAAAAAATGAAGCAACCCAAAAAAACCGAAAAACAGTCGTAACCCAATTAAGGAGAGGACTGCGGCTTTTCATACCTTAAACCTCAAAAACTGCATCCGCAGAAACTGGCATAATACCTGCCAACGTTCTGCGGATGTTGTTTTTTTTCCGGTAGGGTAAAAAAAAACGGCGGCTTGCATCTAAATTCCGGTTTTGCCCGTCTATACTTTTTGACATTGCTTTTTGCAGACCCAAACACAAATTTCTATTACACAGGCTTTATAACTAATGGCTAATCTTTTTTTTACACATTAAGCTTTTATTTTTGGGTTGTCATTTCTCTTTTTCGGGTGCAGGTAAGAGCATTTTTTGCGCTTGTGTTGCGCTGTTTTTACCCGGCAAAGGCGCATTTTCAAACGGCGCAAAGGTTCGTATTAAACAAATGTAATGATTAAAGCCGCTTTATTCGGTATTTAATTGTATCTTTACACCTGAATTTCGGGCACACAATAATTTATTTCAAAATTATTTAACTCATATCATTTCACTATGAAAAGGTTATTGTTACTTTTCGTTCTTTGCTGGAGTTACAGCGCTTTGCTTTGGGCACAGCCCTATGGCAATGAGTGGATTAACTACTCCAAAACCTACTACAAATTTAAAGTGGCGCAAGACGGCATTATCCGCATTCCTTATTCCACCTTATCGGGCGCAGGATTAACCGGGTTGTCCGGCTCGGGTTTTAAGGTGTTTTTTAAAGGAGAAGAATTGCCCATTTATGTTACCACCAACGGCACACTTGGTACCACAGACTATATTGAGTTTTACGGCACCAAAAACGACGGGCAATTAGACAGCCAATTGTTTAAAGAAGCAGATTGGCAACTGCATGACTACCGCAGTATGTTTACCGATTCTATCTCTTATTTTCTGGTATGGGACAATGCTGCCCCATCGGATCACTATCAGCAAACTACGAACAACCTGAGCGGAGCGCCGGCAGCAGAACCCTATTTTATGCACACTGCCCGGCAGTTGCACTGGAACCAGTTTTATGCAGGAAAACCTTTTCGTCTGGGCGGCGCCAACAACAATTACCCCGATTTTGAAGACTGCGAAGGTTTTGTAAGTTCGCAGATTTCTGCAGGAGGTTCTTTGAGTTTTAACATACCTACTCCTGCAAAATACACCGGGCCCGGCGCACCAACAGCAGTGCTTAACAGCAAACTGGTAGGGCGGTCAAACGATTTTCCGTACCTGCCCGACCACCACTCCAGCATATCTGTAAATGGCATTGAATATGCCAACCTCACCTTTGAAGGTTACGACTGCGTACCGGTTAACCGCGTGGTGTTTTTAAGCAGCCTTTCCTCGCCTACCACCAGTGTAGTTTATACATCATTAGGCGATATATCGGATATTGACAACATAGCGGTGTCTTATACCGAAATTATTTACCCGCGCCTGTTCGATTTCGGAAACGAAACCAAATTCCGTTTCACCCTTTCCGACAATGCACTTACTTACCTTGAAATTGGTAATTTTAACGGCGGCAGTGCCCCGGTACTGTACGACATAACCAACCGCAAAAGAATAACCCCCATTTTTGAGGGCGGCGTGTATAAAATTTTGCTGCAACCGGGCGCCAATACCGCCATACCCCGCGAGTTGTACCTTACCAGCGTTGACAACGTTTGCGTGTTGAACAACTGTGTTTCTCCCTGCATACCGGGTAATTGCAACGTGTGGACGGTTTCGCAAATGACCGCCACCAACTTTACCAACTATGGCAACTCTTTTACGCAGGGCAGTTTCGTGATTATTACGCACCCCTCGCTGCGAACCGGTACTACCGACTGGGTAGCCTCTTACGCAGCACACCGCGAGTCTTTGACCGGCGGCAGCCACAATGCTACCATTGTTAACGTAGAAGAACTCTACGACCAGTTTGCCTGGGGTATTTCAAAACACCCGCTTTCTATACGCAATTTTATTAATTACGCCATAGATACCTGGAGTGTAGAACCGCAATACCTGTTTTTGGTAGGTAAATCGGTAAGCTATGAAAGTGTTACCAACAATCCGCTTGCTTATCCGGCTTGTCTGGTGCCAACCTGGGGGCATCACCCATCAGATAACATGCTTACCGTGCGCGATTTCAGCACGTATATTCCGCAAATACCCGTAGGAAGGTTAAGCGCCAAAAACCCGGCCGAAGTACAAGCTTATTACGAAAAAATGCTTGCCTATGACCAGGACCGAAACTGCACCGAAAATGACCGCGCATGGACTAAAAAGGTGATACACGTTGCCAACGGACACAACATTACCGAAATGAACCAATATCTGGGCTATGTAAACAGCTACAAAGATATTGTTGAAGAACCTTACTATGCCGGTACGGTGGTAGGCACTTTTACTCAATCGAGCTATACGCCTCCCCCGCAACCCGCCTTTCATGCAGCCATGAACGCCGGCGCCTCATTGGTAACATTAATGGGGCACTCGGTTAGCGCCGATGAATGGAACTTTGATATTAAGGAACCCGAAGAATATACCAATAATTTTAAAAACCCGCTTATGTTTGCCGGTTCCTGTTTTGTAGGCGATATTCACAGCTATGGCGCCTCCAATATTTCCATGGCCGAAAAATATGTGCTTATTCCCGAAAAGGGAGCCATCGGGTTTTTAGCTACCGTTTCCTTCGGCTTTCCCGAATTTTTGCAGGAATTTGGCGACTCCTTGTACCGCGAATTTTCTTACCTCTCTTACAACCAACCCATAGGGCATTGCATTAACAATGCCATGAACCACCTCTATGTTGCCGACCCCGGCAACCCAAGTTACGAAGGCACTAAAATTACCCTGCAGGAATATACCTTAGAGGGCGACCCCGCTTTTGTTCTGGTTGGCTCATATGACGAACCCGAATATTTGATTGCTACTGTTGGCGGTGTACCCAATATTAAACTCTACGACGCCTCAACCGGAACGCAACTTACCGGCACCCCCGTTTCTGTAGTAAATCCGGGTGTAAATGTAGAGGTTACGGTAAACAATATCGGGCAGGCATTAACCGGTAACATAACCATTACCGTTCAACAACAGCTACCCGGCGGCGCATTGGTTCCCGTAGGGCAAACGGTAGTACCGGCGCCCATAGTAAGCAGCACTTATACCATTAACGGAACTGTAACCATGACTGCCGGACTTGGCAACATTATTGTAACCATTAACAGCACCAGTTCCATACCCGAACATTGCAGCAACAACAATACCGGTACAGTTGCCATACAGGTACAATCATCGGAATGTGCCGGGTTACCGCAACCGGTAATTAACGGTTTAGGCAGCAGCTACTGCACCGCCGATGCTGCCGTTACACTTGCCGCCACACCCGCAGGCGGTACTTTTACCATTAACGGCTCACCTGCCACCACTTTTAACCCCGCCACACCGGGCGCAGGCAATTATACGGTAACTTACAGCTATATCGATGTGCCCACAGGTTGTTTGTTAACCGCTTCGCAAACCGTACAGGTAACGGCTGCACCTAATCCCGACTTTACCGTATCTGCTTCCAGTATCTGCCTTACCAATGGGCAGGTTACCATTTCATTAGACAATGTGGTAGCGGGCGCTAATTATGTATGGAATTTTTCGGGCGGCAACGTTACCTCATTAGGCAACCAAACCTATCAGGTTAGCTGGGCTACTGCCGGCAACAAACTCATCAGCCTTTCGGCCAGCAACAACGGCTGCTCGGCACCACAGGAAACCTTTACCGTAACCGTTGAATCGCCTTTGGCACAGCCGGTGGTAAATTGTGGTACCGCTACTACCTCCAGCGTTACGTTTAACTGGGTTGGCGTGGCAGGTGCAACAGGATATCAGGTGAATATTAACGGGGTACCGGTAACCACGCTCAGCCAGTTTGTTACCTCCTACACCCAATCGGGGTTAGGCCAGGGCGAATCGGTGGCCATGCAGATTACGGCACTTGGTACGGGTATTTGCGGCAACAGTGCACCTTCATCCATTCAGACCTGTGTGGCACAAAACTGCGCACCGGTAGATGTAGTGGTAAACAATGTGCAATCGGGCTATTGTACGTCAGACAATGCCGTAACCTTTGTAGGCACACCCACTGGCGGCTCGTTCCTGCTCAACGGTGCCTCTTCAACAGGCACGTTCAACCCTGCCACTGCGGGCGCCGGTACTTATACGCTTCAGTATGAGGTTACCCAAGGCTCCTGCGAATATAGCTCGCAGTTGTATGAATTTGTGGTAACAGAAAACCCCACACCTGCTATTAGCGGCGATTCGTTCTTTTGCCCCGGCACAAGTGCCACCCTTACCGCTACCAATGGTTTTAACTCGTATGTATGGAATAATGGCAGCAGTGCGCAAAGCATTACCGTTTCGCCTTCGGCAGAAACAAATTATACCGTTACCGTAACCAATGCTGCCGGTTGTATTGGCACGGCCACCTTTACCGTAGCACCTGTTCCGCAGCAAACCCTCAATATTACCACCAGCACCGGCAATACCTTTATTTGCGAAGGCGATGTGGTAAATTTATCCGCTTCCGATGGTTTTGACACCTACCAATGGGGAACCATAGGATTGGAACAATCTATTAACATTACCCAGGGCGGCAGTTATACCGTTATAGCTACCGATGATTTTGGTTGTACTTATACGGCCAGCATAGAAATTACCGAAAGTGCCATTACCGCACCCGAAATACTTGCAAACGGAACCGCCCAAACCGATTTTTGCAGCGGCGAAACCGTTGCACTTTCGGCCGGTACCGGTTACAGTTCTTATACGTGGTCAACGGGCGCAACTACATCGGGCATAGATGTTACGGCAGGCGGCAACTATTCGGTTACCGTAACCAATGCCAACGGTTGCGAGGCATTTTCCAACATTAACCTCAACATTACCGCCGTTACTGCTCCTCAGATTGAGGCAAGCGCACAGGATATTTGTATAGGACAAAATGTTACCCTTGATGCCGGAAGCGGTTATACCACCTATGCCTGGTCAAACGGCAGTTTCGGTTCAAATATCAGTATATCCGATGCCGGAACTTACACCGTAACCGTAACTTTAAACGGGTGCGAAGCCACTGCTTCCATTACCATACCTTATTCCGAAGGCGCCATACCCGAAGCAGCATTTGAAGCACAGGGTTCGCCGGCTGCCTGTGCGGGCGAGGGCATTCGGTTAGATAACCTTTCGGTAAATGCATCGGCATACCTGTGGACATTTACCAACACCCAAACCGGAGATGAAATTACCAGCACCGATTTTGAACCGGCGGTAAACCTGCAACCGGGAAGCTACACCGTATCTTTGGTAGCTACCGCACTTTGCGGCTCGGCAACCGACGAGTCGGTGGTGGAAAGTTACCTCACAGTAAACAATACACCCGGCGTGGAAGTGCTTACCTTGCCCACCACCATTTGCCCCGGCGATGAGGTGCAACTGGAAGGACAAACTACTGCCGAAACTTACCAATGGTTTGCAGGCGAAATTCCCATCAGCAGCAACCTTACCGTTAATGTAAAACCCAACGAAGAAACCATTTACACCTTGTTGGCCACCAATGCTGCAGGTTGCAGTGCAGCCGACTCGGTACTGGTTAGCATTAATGAAGTTTGCGAGTTGCCCAATGCCATTACCCCCAATGCCGATGGCTTTAACGATACCTGGCTTATACCGCAGGCACAGTCGAACACCAATGTTTCGGTAATTATTTTTAACCGTTGGGGGCAGGAAGTGTACAGCACTAAAGCCTACAATAACGGAAACGGCTGGGACGGCACAAATAATGATGGTAAAGAACTGGCAAAAGGCACCTACTATTACCTTATTGACCTGAACGATGGCAGCGACCCGCTGTCGGGACCTATTACCATTTTGCGTTAATAAAACAACAGGGCAGGGGGAATTTCTGCATGGTGTAGCGGTTTCCCCTGCACTTTTCATCCGGAAACTGAATTTTTAATTTTCAAATTACAACAGACAATGAAAAAAATCAGCATACTTTTTGTTTTGGCCTGCTGCCTCTTTTCAGTTGCAGGAAAAGCGCAGCAAATTCACCAGTTAACGCAATACATGGTGAACGATTTTGCCTATAACCCCGCAGTAGCCGGCAGTAACGATAAATTCATCAGTAAATTTTCTTTTCGCAAGCAGTGGGCCGGGGTAGAGGGTTCGCCTTCTACCGGTGTGCTTAGCGTGCATGGCAATTTAAGCGCCAAGCGTTCTGTTGGGTTGGGTATGATTTTATATGCCGATGCCACAGGCCCTACCCGCCGCAATGGTATGCAATTAGCTTATGCCTACCACCTGCCCATTAACATGGAAAAGGAAACCTATGTGGGTTTTGGTTTAGCAGGGGCTTTAATGCAATACGGGGTTAATTTTAGCGAATTGGTATTACAAACCGATGGCGACCCGCAAATTGCTGCCGCAGACCAAAGTAAAATTGGCGGCGATGCCCATTTAGGCATTTACCTCAGCAACCCGCGCTATTGGGCCGGTATATCGGTAAACCAAATGTTTGCCAGCAAGTTTAAATTCGACAGCACCGTGGAAAGTGTGCAAAATGCCCGCCACATGTACCTTACCGGCGGCTACAAGTTTTCTTTGAGCGAAATGTTTTCGCTTACGCCGGGCGCACTGCTGAAAGTGGTTAAAAGTACCCGCCCTCAGGCAGAACTTAACCTGCGTGCAGCCTATGATGACCAATATTGGCTTGGTCTTGCTTACAGAACAGAAGATGCGGTGAGTATTTTGCTGGGTGTTGATTTAAAACAAGGCTTCAATTTTACCTACTCCTACGATATTACCACCTCCAGCCTGAACCAGGTTTCCAACGGCTCGCATGAAATAACCATAGGGTATAATTTTAATGTGCCAAAAGTTATTAACTAACCCGCAGCACAACAACTTCAATGGCAACACCCGCAGCCTGCAAGCTGCGGGTGTTGCCATTTTAAAACAGTTTGTTTAAAGCATATACAATAATCCGGCAATTTTGCGTTACTATTGCACAACTTCCGCCCTTGAATGAACCTCTTCTTTCGTTTTGCTGCCTTAGTATGCTTGTTTTACCTTATGCCGCTTCCCCTACCGGCGCAAGCACAAACCGGTGAGGCATGGCCCGACAGCACCTACAATTATTATGTGCCCGATTTGTTGCAATTCCATGATGCCGTTTACAGCCCCGATGTAAAAACCGTAATTTTTGCCCCTAAAAACCGCCCCCTTGCAGCACCTGTTATTGCCCTGAACGGACAAGACCAACTGGAACTCATTTTTGACGTTTTAGACAGCAATGTCCAAAATTTAAGCTATACCATTCAGTTATGCAACTGGGACTGGCGCCCTTCTGTACTTGACCCTTTTGATTTCATTGACGGTTTTACCCGCGATGATATTACCACCTACCGTTACGCTTTTAATACTTTCCAAAGCTATGTGCAGTACCGATTGCTGTTTCCCAATAACAGTATGCGCCCCACTAAATCGGGTAATTACCTGCTGAAAGTCTATGCCAACGATAACCCAGACGACCTGTTGCTCACCCGCCGCTTTATGGTTGCCGAAAACCAGCTTACCGTTGTTCCGGCATTGCTTACCAGTGGTATTGCCCAATATTTTAACACCCATCAGCGCATTAACTTTACCGTTGGGTACAATGGGTTTCAGGTAAACAATGCTTTGGAAGAGATTAAGGTGGCCGTATTGCAAAATAACCGGTGGGACAACGCCATTACCGGTTTGGAACCCGTTTTTCTGCGGCGCAATGAACTGGTGTACAATTATATTGACCAAACCTTGTTTGAAGCAGGTAATGAATTCAGATTTTTTGATACCCGAACCCTGCGTATGAATACGGAAAGGGTGCGCAATATTACCCGCGACAGCACCGGCTGCCATGTATATTTAGCGCCCGATGCTCCCCGAAGCTCCCAATTGGATGATGGACGGTTTATGGTGCGACTCAATTATACCGATATGAACGGAAAATTTCAGATTGGCATTACAGATTGGGGGTTTACCAACCTCGATGCCGATTATACCTGGGTGCATTTTGAATTGCCGATGGATAAACCCATACCCGATGGCAATATTTACATCTTCGGCGCACTGAGCGATTGGAACACCCTGCCGCAGTTTCAAATGCACTACAACCCTAAAAACAAATCATACAAAGGCGTTGCTTATCTTAAACAGGGGTTGTATGACTACCAATATGTAATCAGACGCGACGGCGGAGCTCCCCTCGATTCATCATTGCTGGAGGGCAATTTTATCAATACCGAAAATGATTACAGTATTTTGGTTTACTTTCATGCATTTAACAGCCGCTATGACCGCCTTGTGGGATATAGTTATATTAACAGCAGAAAATAATAGCAGTAATCAATGCTTTGGGATTAAAAATATAATTGTAGGCAAGTTATTGAAAATGAAAGCTTTATAAACATAAACACTGTAATTTTAATCCCCGAAACGCTAAACTCCGGCACTTAATTTGCTCCCGGCCAACTGCGTTACCATATTCGCCGCCGCTTCGGGTTGCTCAAACGGAAACAAATGACCGCCTGAAAAACAGGTAAGTTCCATTTCGGGAAACCGCGCTTTCACCCAGGCAAGGTCGTTTTGCCACAGCACTTCGTAACTGTTGGCATAAATTAAATGGGCAGGCACGGTGAGCCGTTTTTTGGGGTACGAAACGGGCGTAGTACAAAACAGCCGGTATTCTGTTTGAGCAGAAAAGGCCAGTTCAAATCCCGGGCTGTCTGGTACAGGCATTAAGCCGTACTCAACATAATTGTTAAGGCTGTCGGGAGTAAAATTTCTGAACAGGGGTTTATGCCTGAAATATTCCAGCGCTTCGGTTTTGCTGTTAAAGTGTGTTCGGCGCTTGCGGGCTTTGTTAGCCGGCGGAATATATCTGTTTAACCGCAGCAGGCGCACCGTGCGCATGAACCATTGTTTGCGTCTGCCAAACAAGGGCGGGTCTAACAGAATAATGCGGCTGAACAAATCGGGCCGTTTAAGGGCAGCCAGCAGGGTTATAACACCGCCCATAGAATGCCCTACACCCACCACTTTACCTGCATTGGCAGTTTCTATGCCATGAATTAACTCATTGCGCAGGGCTGTCCAGCCGTGGGAGGGTGGGTAATTGCCATGCGCCGTTTTGTCTATAAATAAAACCCGGTACTCGCTTTGGGGAAAATAGTTGAAAAACTGCCGGTAACAACTTGCCGGAAAGCCGTTTGCATGGGAAAACCAAAGCGTGGTCATTGTTATTTGTTAATAACCGGCAGCGAAACAAATTCGGGCGCAACTTCTTCGGGTTCAACAGCATTGTAATCGGTGAGCACATTATATACACTGTCGCGCTCAATGGGGTGGCGGCCAACGGCTTTAATCAGGTCAACAATTTGCCGGGTGGTAAGCGCCGGGTTTTGCTCTTCGGAACCTGCCATGGAGTAAATTTTGGTGGTATCGTCAACGGTTCCATCAATGTCATCAACTCCAAAAGAAAGGGAAAGTTGTGCGGTTGTGCGGCCAATCATCGGCCAGTAGGCTTTCAGGTGGGCAAAATTATCGAGGAAAATGCGGGCTACGGCATAGTTGCGCAGGTCTTCAATAACCGAAACTTCGCCTAAATGCGCCATTTCATTATTGGCTGCCCTGAATTTGAGCGGAATAAAACAGTTGAAACCACCGGTTTTATCCTGCAAGTTGCGCAGGCGGTTCATGTGGTCAATGCGGTGGGCATAGGTTTCAATATGGCCGTACAGCATAGTTGCGTTAGACGGTATGCCCATGCTGTGTGCCGTTTCATGAATATCGAGCCATTCCTGCGCGGTGCATTTATCGCCGCATATTATGGTGCGCACGTCTTCGTCAAAAATTTCGGCGCCGCCGCCCGGTATCGAGTCAAGTCCGGCATTGCGTAAAATTTCTAAACCTTCGCGGTAGCTTACCTTTGCTTTTTTAAACATATAGTAGTATTCTACCGGGGTAAAAGCCTTTACATGTAAGCCGGGACGGTGTGCTTTTATTTTTTTTATCAGTTCTGCAAAAAAATGCAGTCCCATTTGAGGTATAACCCCTCCAACCAAATGTACTTCGGTAACCGGTTTGTTGTCGTATTTCCTTACCATATCCAGCATTTCGCCTTCGGTCATAATCCAGCCGTCTTCGCGTTGTTTTATGAGGCGCGAGTAGGAGCAAAATTTGCAGGAGTAAACGCAAAGGTTGGTAGGTTCAATATGGAAATTGCGGTTAAAATAGGTATAGTTTCCATGTTTGTGCTCCCGTATATAGTTTGCCAGAGCGCCCAAAAAGCCAAGTTCGCCCTTTTCGAACAGCAAAACACCTTCTTCGGGTGTAATGCGTTGGTTGGTTACCACTTTTTCGCCAATGGCGCGCAATTGGGCGGGCAGGGTGGCATGGTTCAGTATGGCATCTAAACTTTCGGTAAAATGTTTCATGAATTGCGGTTTTAATGTGCCGTTCAACTTTCAATAAAAACTGAAAACTGCAGTTAAAACGGCTGAAAGTGTGCTAAGGTTTAACTTTGCGGTATTTTGCCGCAAAAATACGGTAATCGGGGCAAATTTGCGGTTTTCCCGGTATTTTTAGGGTAAAGAACCGGCTTAAATTATTCCAACTGCTTTATTCGTGAGTCAGCTGTTGCGGCTTTTTGCGGTTAAAGTTCAAAAAACGTTGTTTTTGTGTATCTTTGCTATGTAAAACGCCAATACATGATGCCAGATTTGCTACATGATTTTTTTGTTTTGCAGGGTGGTATAACTGTGCCTGCCGGCTGTTGCGGTAAAAGGAAAGACAAATGCTGCAAAAAGTACAAAAAGGGGAAGCGGTGTAAAAACTGCCCCAAAAAGGGGAAGGAATAGCTTTTTAAACAATAAGTATTGGTTTAAGTTCTTTCTGCCTCAATGTAGTTGCGCCGGTTACAATGTTTTAGACTTTATTAATCCATTAAATACTAAACCCTCTTTTTATGAAATCCATTTCCACTTTTTTTCTTGTGCTTTTTACCCTATCTGCCATAAATGCCCAAACCGTTTACACAGTTGGCATGGCCGGTTATTGGCGCATGAAAAACTCGGCCGAGATAAGCGAAATTAACAGCCTGCTCAGAATTTTGCCCGATGAGCGCTGTGCTTTTACCGGCACTTTTAAAAGAAACCAGCAGGAAACCCTTGAAATTACCGGTATGTTGTACGAAGGTAACCTAATGACGGCGGTTATTAACGCGCCGGGCAACCTCAAAAGCATTTACACCGGCAAATTTCAGCCCGATGGCTCCATACAGGGAACCTATTTTTCAGCAAACTGTGTAACCGGCACTTTTTTATGGGAAAAAGTGTGCGATGATGCCGGCAAACCGCTCAAAGGCTATCAGACACCTTGCATACAACAGCCGGTTTATACCACGCAAATGGTAAAACAGGTGCAACAAGTTGCCGAAAAAACTCAGTTTACCGGCGAACCCCGAAACGAAAACCTGCCGCTTGTGCAAGGAGATACCAATATTCCGCCCGATGCTGTTTTTACCGGACATATTGATTGGGAGGAAGAAGGCATAACCTACCGCACGGTGGAGGTAGCAACCCCTGTTCAAGTGCCCGTGCCGGCTGAAATGTTTAAATATACCGAAACAGCAAAAACCGCCGAACCCGTAATTGTGTTTTCAAAACCCGATACCGGCGAGAAGAAAGGCTTGGATGTGTGCGATACCGGAACAACTAACCCCGGTGCGCCAAAAGGGCCGGTAGAAAAGGGCAAAACGGTAAAAGAAGCCGGTAAAGTTTACCACATTGTAGGTAAAGGCGAAACCATGTACAGCATTACCAAATTGTACAACATTACCATTGAACAATTAGCCGCCCTTAACGGTAAAAACTGCGAACGCCTCTATAAAGGCGAACGGCTGCGGGTAAAATAACATAGTAAAAGACAAACCGTACAGCAGGCTACTGTAAACGCGCCGGCTGTACGGTTTTGAAAAATTGCATCCATTGCCCGCAAAAGGGGGAACTGCAATGTTTACCACTGCAGCATTATTCGGGTTTGTTGCCCAAAATGCCATCAATGGTATCCATAACTTCAGGGGTAAGCATGGGCACTACCTCCAGCGATTTGAGGTTTTCTTCTAATTGCCCAAGTTTGGTGGCACCCAATATTACCGTACTGACATTGGGGTTTTTAAGACACCATGCCAGCGCCAGACTGGTCATGCTTACGCCCAGTTGTCCGGTGGCAAATTTGGTTAACCGCCGCACAGTGTCCAATCTTTCCGGGGTTAAGTTGCTGTCGCGAAGCCAGGCGGTTTTTTCGAGCGATAACCTTGAACCGTCGGCAGGAAGCCCGTCGTTGTACTTGCCGGTAAGCAATCCCGATGAAAGAGGCGACCAAATGGTGGTGCCCAAACCAAAATTTTTGTACAAAGGTTTGTATTCTTTTTCAAAACGTTCGCGGTGCAGCATGTTGTATTGCGGCTGTTCCATGGTTGGGCCAATGAGGTTGTAGCGCTGTGCCACCAAATGCGCTTCGGTAATTTGTTGGGCGCTCCACTCCGATGTGCCCCAATACAACACTTTACCTTGCTGAATGAGGTGATTCATAGCCCAAACGGTTTCTTCAATAGGCGTGTTTTTATCGGGCCGGTGGCAAAAATACAGGTCAAGGTAATCAACCTGTAAACGGCGCAGGGCATCGTGGCAGGCTTCGGTAACGTGTTTCCGGCTAAGCCCGGTTTGGTTGGGTTTGCGGCGCCCGTCGCCAAAAAATACTTTGCTCGACACTACATAACCGGTTCTGTCCCAGCCGGTTTTTTTCAGCACATTACCCATTACCACTTCCGATTTTCCATGTGCATAAACCTCGGCGTTGTCAAAAAAGTTAATGCCGGCATCATAAGCGGCAGTCATGAGTGTTTCGGCTGTGTTATCGGCAATTTGAGCGCCAAATGTTACCCACGACCCGAAAGAAAGCGCACTCACCTGCAAACCCGATGAGCCAAGACGTCTGTATTCCATTTCCATTGGTAAAAAATATGTTTGGTTAATTGTATTTATTGATTTGCCGTTTTTTTATGCAATTTGGCGGTGTAAAGCAGGTACTGTGGTCATTTGGGCAAAGATAAAGCAAAACGGCTCATTTTTCTGTTTCAATTTGGCAATCTTTCTTACCTTTGCAGCAACAAAACAACCCATAATATGAAATTTTTTATAGACACTGCCAATCTTGCCGAAATTCGGGAAGCCGAAGCGCTTGGCATTTTAGACGGTGTAACCACCAACCCCTCGCTCATAGCAAAAGAGGGCATTAAAGGCTTAAACAACATTTTGCAGCATTATGTTGACATCTGCAATCTGGTAGATGGCGATGTGAGTGCAGAAGTAGTTGCCACCGATTTTGATGGCATGGTTCGGGAGGGTGAGCAACTGGCCGAGTTATCGGAAAAAATAGTGGTAAAAGTACCCATGATTAAAGACGGGGTAAAAGCCATCAGCTATTTTACCCGGCACAATATCAGAACCAACTGTACGCTGGTTTTTTCGGCCGGGCAAGCCCTGTTGGCCGCAAAGGCTGGCGCCACCTATGTTTCGCCTTTCATTGGCCGTATTGACGATATTTCCTGGGACGGCATGGAACTTATTACCCAGTTGGTAGAAATTTACTCAACATACGGCTTTGAAACCGAAGTGCTGGCCGCCTCTATACGAAACCCGTTGCATATTGTAAAATGTGCCGAAGCAGGAGCCGATGTGGTTACCTGTCCGCTTAGTTCCATATTGGGCTTGCTAAACCACCCGCTGACCGATGTGGGGCTTGCCAAATTTCTGGAAGATGCAAAAAAATGGCTCTGATACCCCAACTCAACCTGTTTTTTTGTGCCCGATGGAACTTTTTGGCGGTATTGTACATTCTATAAGGTAGTTGTATAAAAAACTGCTTTGGTGGCGCAGGTTAAACAAACCGGCAAAACCCGGGTCTAATACAACAAAACAGAGAGTTCATTATTTTAAGGGGCTGACCGGCTTTGACAGGAGAGTAGTCGGTAAGTAAGCATGCCGAGCTTTTGTTGCATTGGCTCGTAAATATCAGTGCCTCAGCCATAAATGGCAACACTTCTTTAAGAATGGCCGCCTAATCGGGACGATTAGCCGCCATTAATCTCCCGCAACGTGCTTTCGCCCAATAGGCGCAGCGGTCGAGGTTTCATCAAAACATTGGGATAGTGCGCGCAGATACCTCGATGCGCGTGCGAAACTGACCGGGGGTAAGGAAACAGTTGGTTTGTGCGTTCCTGCCGTTTCACCAAAATGAATACGTTACTAAGCATGTAGAAAGCTTATTGGAGCTTTTTCTGGACGAGGGTTCGAATCCCTCCAGCTCCACTTTTGTCTTTTAGTATTGCCCGTACAGCGCCATCCGGCGGTACGGGTATTTTTTTGGTGTTTGTGGTGTAAGCGTACTGCGGCAGTATTCCGGAATGTTAAAAAATGGCCTGCACTGTAACCCGCCCGGTATGGTTCATGCGATTTTGGGCGGTTTTACGCCCGTCGTACCCAAAGTTCAGTTGCATATTGTTGGCCAATCGGGTGTTAAAATTAAGGCTCCACAGGTAATTGCCGCCGGGTTGCAAACCGTCTAACAGGTTATAGGCGGCAGGTGTGTTTACCGCACCCTTGTAAGCAATTTGCACATAAGAAACCCGAACATTCACGTTGCTTTTTACCGCACTGCCAAACTGCGTATCGAGGGTAAGTTTTTGCTGTTTTGCAGGCAAAATCGGTTCTGTTTGGTAATCAGCGCTGTATTTGTAGGTAAACGAGCCGGTGAGCCTGAATTTTTTGTTCAGCGTGAGGTCGGCGGCCGGTTCAAGGTTCCAGTATTTGATTTGGTAATTTTGGGTAGTAAAGGCAGTTGAATTGCCCGATAATTTACCGCGGCTGCCCGATAGCCTTGCCGACAGTTTGTTGCTTAACCCGAAACGCAAGGCCGGTTTCCACTCCGATTTTTGGCGCCGGTCGGTTCCGCTGATAAGGAAATTGCCGTTTACCAGATACACCTGTTGCACATTTACCTCCCATTTAGGACTGTTGCGGTTTAGTAACAAGGCATTTTGTATGGTGGTACTTTCGGCAAGCACTTCGGTATTTGCAGTATTGCCAAAGGGCAGGTAGGCTCTCCAGTTTCGCTGCCCCGCTTCGCGCCGTACCGAAACCGAACTTTGAGTAGAAAACAGGCTGACGGTTTTTTTAAAACCGGTTTTGTTAAACCATACGGCTTTTGGCGTAAGCAGCAGGGCTTGGGTAAACTGCACAATATTGGTTTGCCGGTACTCACCGGTAGGCAGTAAAATGCGTATATACAACGCATCAACTAAGTTGTTTTCGGTAGCGGGCTGAAACTCCTCCACTTCTTCAATGCCGTCGCCATCGTCATACCATACAAAATTGCCGGCACCGCTGTTTACTCTTTCGTAAAAATATTCGGTTTGCTGGCGTTGGCCGGCGCCAATCTGATATTGTGTTGTGCTTCGGAGCCAGCCTTTACCCACCGACTCCATATAATTTACCTCGCCCAAAATGGTTTCCGTTGCAATTGCTTTAATTTTGGCGGTATCGGCAACCTGCAAATTGCGGTAAGTAAGGTTGCAGGTAAGTTGCCGGTTTGGGTTTTTGGTTAGTCCGCCGTTAAAATTGAGGGTGTTGCCGCTATTGGCTAAGGTAAATTTACCGTCTTGTGCCGGCGCATAATCCCACCGTTTAATAAAACTGAACGACAACCGGTTGGCGGTTGAATCGGGGGTTTTTACAAACAGTTCGGTTTGGTTGTAGTAAAAACTGTTGGCGGTAAGGGTATCGGCAAGGGTAAGGCGGTTCTGTTCCTGTTCGGCTTTAATACCCAACTGCCACTTTTTTTTACCCACCGTTTTCGACAATTCTGCATTGGGGCGCAGGAAACGGCTGTTTCCGGTTTCGGCAGTATTGGCTTGCAGGTAACTGAGGTTAAAAACGGCATTCCACCCGTTTTTGCTGCGATGCCTTGCATTTACCGTGTGCATGGCCCCTTTGTACCGGTTGCCCGCTCTTACAAACACGCCAAGCTGATACCGAACATCAGAATTTTTTCCTATTTTAAGCTGTGCGGCAGCATTAGCCAAATGCTCGTTGGCAGGTTGTGCGGTGGTGGCTGTTCCCCAATTTCGGGCAAACTCCACTTCGCGGTAGGGTTCAATAAAGGCAAATTGTTGTTGCACAAACTCGTAGTTGGCAGTGGTAACCAATTGCAGGTTGCCGTTGTTGCTCAGGTTAAAACTGTTGCTGTATCCGGTTCGGGCAGCAATGCCCCGGTTTTGGCGGTTTCCAATATCAGAAAAAGTGTTAACGTCATTATTGCTGAGGGCAACTTCCATGCTTATTTTTTGTTGTTTACCGGGCATAAAATCGGCTGCGGCAATAAGCATTTGCCGTTTTTTGGGGGTAATAATTTTGGTAACCGGTGCATAGTTGCCTTTGGGCGCACCGGTCAGGCTATCGGGTGCAATCCACTCAAATACGCGGCCATTAATATTGCCATCGGATAAAACATAGTTGCCTTTTCCGGTTCCTGCAAAACTGAAATTCACCGCATACACTGCCAACTGCGGGTTTGCCGAATATACAAACACCGAATCGTACACCATGCCGTTTACCAGTGTATCGGTAAGGCGGTACATGGTGCGGTCGGGCAAAAAACCGGTGTTGTTCCAGCCGGGCAGTATGGCGTTATCCACATTGTTGCCTGCATTTTTCAAAATTTCTACATAATTATCGGGCAGGGTAGGGTCGGTGAGGAGCTGATTTTTGGCATCTTGTTCCGAAAAAAACTGAATCCGGTACGCCGTTTTACCCGCCGTAGCGCTACCCGATGCCTGCAAGAGCGAGCGCAGGTAAGTCTGGTTGGTGTACTGAAACTCAAGGGTAATACGCTTGTCTTTGTTAATAATTTGCTGCGGGGTAAAGGTAATTTCGGCGGTGTTATAGTCAATGATGTAATCGTTATCGGCACCGCGTGTAAGCAGTTTGCCGTCAATAAACACCCGCTCACTTGCCGAAAGCACAATAATAAACGTTTCGCCGTTGGCGCCGGTAAGCCGGTAGGGCCCTTGGTTGCCCTCAATGCCGTTGATGACCATGCGCTGAAAATTACCTCTTGCCACAGCGCCGGCTGCCGATGCGGTAAAACCGGTGCCCTTTTTGCCAAAATCCATGCCCGATGCCGCCGAAATGCCCTGCAACCGCCTGGAGTATTGCATAAAATAACTGTTGGCGGCGGTGCTGCGCAGGTCGTAATCGCCCAACAGCAGTTTATGGCGGTTTTTTTGCAGTTGAATGTAAATACGGTCAAATTCCTGAATTTGCTGTGTATTGCCTTCGGGCTGAAACGGCACGTTGTTGTCCATGAGTGCGGCGGTAATGTCAATGCCGCCGGGCAGTTTGCCGTTCATTTGCAGGTTAAAATTGCTGTTTACCGTAGCATCCTGGTTGCTGCCAATGGTAATGCCGCGGCCAAAACTGCCGCTGTAATCTAACCCGCCCATGTTAAAAATATCGGGCGTGGTTTGCCGGTTGCGGATTTGGTATTCGAGGTAGCCCGCAGGTTGCTCTGCCAAGGGTATAACCGCAAGCGTGTCTTTGTTTTGAAAAGTTTTCCCCAGCAACACCGGCAGCACGCGGTACGTAACAGTAACCGAATCGGCAGCCGGAACCGCCACCCAGGTAATGGCGGCCTGCGCATGGTTAACTACATAAGTATCCGGCGGAATACCCTGGTTACCCGATGCACTGTTGATATAAACCGTACCCGGCGCAACCGATAAGGTATCGAACACGGTTGTAATGGGCTGAACCTTGATGGTTTTATGCCGGAGGTTGCTCAACAGTCCGGTTGTTTGCGCCCAAGCCACCTGCCCCGAAGCAAACCAGCACAGCATAACAACCGGCAGCAGGCAACAAAAACGTACATTATACCATTGCCGCCTGGAAAAAACTGTTGTTGTTGCCTGTAGATTTGTCAAAATGAAAATATAGCGCTAAACCGTGTACAATGTAACGGTAAAGGTAGATGTTTTAGCATACCCAAAGGTTGTATGGCGGGTGCATATTAGACCTGTGTTTGTGGTTCTATTGCTGAAATTGGCCGGAAAATCGGGTAAATTTGGGCTTAACTGCCAAAAGTTGCCGGTAAAATTCCGGACTATTTTTTCGCACAGTTATTTACCCCAACTCTGCATTAACAGTTCATGCGGGTTTAAATAAAACATTTTACGCCAGCCCTGCGGCTCGTTATCCCGGCGCCACACATAGGGCAGGAGGGAGGCTACGGAGTAATGCAGATGCGGTGGTTTACCTGCCGCATTGCCTGTATTACCCACAAAACCAAGTTGGCTGCCCTGCCAAACCCACTGTCCTGTTTGCACCGTTGCGTTTTGCAAATGCGCATAATAGTGCAGCCGCCATTTTGCGCCCAGCACCAATACTACATTTCCGCCCAAACTAATTTGCCCGCTATATACTACTAACCCGCTGCCGGCAGCCAATACCGGCCGGCCTTTCGGCGCAAAAATATCAATGCCTTTGTGTACACCCGAAACGCCCCAGGGGTAATGCCAGAAACTGTTGGCATTCCAATCGCGTGGGGTGGCATTTTGAACCGGTATTACCAAACTGCCCGGCAGCAGCAGGGGCAGCAGCAGGGCGGCAAACAGCAGCAGCAAAACAATATAGCGGCGTTTGGCGGGGTGGGACATTATGGGGTGGGTGTTAAGATGAAAACAGGTTTTTTACCGGTTATGCCTTTCTATTTTTGTATTCGTCATTTCACTAAACGTTAAGCCTGTTGTTTCCGGAAATTAATTACACAAAAACGCACTACATCTGCGCATATTGAACAGATATGAGATTTGTCTAAATCTTCTGCAACAAGGATAACAGCAGTAAAAGGGCACCTGTGTTACTCTGCTGAAAATAAAACCGGATGACAAAACAAAAGAGTATGGTAAAGAATGCTGTTTTCAGCACCATTACCACCCAACCGGACAAACACCGCAGCGGTTGGGCGGTGTTTGCCCGGTTATTGAAGGCTTGCATGGTATTAAAACGCCTATTCTTTTATAGACGTTAGTTCGCTGTAGCCGGTAAGTTTACCGTTTTTATTGTAAGTTTCGGTGCGTATGGCGCCTACGTTTTTGGCATACCAGGTAACGGTTTTTGTGGTAATGCTCATCAGGGTTTTCATTTCGGTTTGTTCCGACATTTTATAGCATTCAAAAGCGCCGGCAGAGGTGGTAATGGTTTCCAGGGCTTCCACTTTCCGGTTGGTAATATTAATGGTCATGTTAAACAAGGCCATGCCGTTGCTGTTCATGCCAATGGTAAGGCTGCCATCGGGCAGGGTTTGCCCAACCTCAAGGTTGTTTGGAAACTCCAGATAGTTGGTTTCCACGCTGGCATCCATGTTTTCAAACATTTGGTTGTTTTCGGCAGGCATAAAATTGCGCATATCCATATAAAAAATGCCGTTTTCACATTTTACCTCGTAGGTGTTTTCCATTACCTTTTTATTTTTCTTGTCGTAATAAGTACCCTTAACTTTCATGGACATGCCGCCAGCAATATCGGTTTTTTCCAGTATTTCCGATACGGTGCGGCTTTCGGCTTTGCCATCGGGTTTAAAATGAGTCATTTCAATAACTGCACCGGTTTTTACCGGGAAAAACGGTTCGCAATCTTGTGCATACAAATGTATTCCGTTAAGGGAGGCAAGGGTAAAAAACAACGCCAACATACCGGCACTAAGGAACAGGTTTTTCATAAGAAAACAGATTTTTATGGTTTTAAATAAAAAAGAAATTGCATCGCTGTTGCCTTACACAGGCAGGGCGGTGCTATGTTTTTCGGTTGTCATAACAAAAGAACTGTGCGCATGTGCCACATTGTTCATGGCAGCCAGATTATTTACAATAAAATGCCGGTAAGCCTCCATATCTTTTACTGCCACTTTCAGCAGGTAATCGTAGTTGCCGGCAATGTGGTAACATTCCATTACTTCTTCAAAACGCAAAACCTCCTCCACAAATTTTTCGAGCAGGCTTTTAGCATGTTCTTTCAGTGAAACAAGGCAAAAAACGGTCAGGCTGCGGCCTACTTTTTCGGGGTTTAGCAGGGCTACATAGCCGCTTATAAAACCCTCGCGTTCCAAACGTTTAATGCGTTCATATACCGGCGTGGTGGTAAGTCCGGTTTCGGCGGCAATTTCTTTGTGGGTAAGGGCGCAGTTTTGTTGCAGCAGGTGCATAATACGCCGGTCGGTGGCATCGGGTTCATACATAGGGCAGTAAAATTCTTGGTTATCGGGCAACTAAACACCGGTCAGCAGAATTAAGTTCCGCAATTGGGGTGTTTTTGGAATATTTTTCTACCAATGGTTAATATGGTAAACCCTGTTTTGTAAAACCGTACATTTGTACAGCAAATTTTACTTCAGGCAACCATGTTTGTCCGATGGTAATATGTGCCATTTTTTAACCATTTCAACCCGTTTTTTATGCCCGAATTACCGGTTATTCACCCCGAAAGCCTGATGATGTCATACGGCTATAAGCCCGAATTATCGGAAGGCGCCCTGAAATGCCCTATTTTTCAAACTTCTACCTTTGTTTTTAAAACAGCCGAAGCCGGCAAGTCTTTTTTTGAACTGGCATACGGATTGCGCGAGGCCGTGGCAGGCGAAGAACCCGGCCTTATCTACAGCCGCCTTAACAACCCCGATTTGGAGATATTGGAAAACCGCCTTACCCTTTGGGACGGCGCCGAAGCCGCAGCCGTGTTTGAAAGCGGCATGTCGGCCATTTCTACTGCACTGTTGGAGTTGCTAAAACCCGGCGATGTATTGCTGTACAGCATACCACTATATGGCGGCACCAATCATTTTATTAAGCACACACTTACCAAATTTGGCATTACCGTTATTGGGTTTACCCATTTCCATACCCGCCGCCAAATAGAGGAATTGGTAAATAATAAGGCAGGTGGTAAATTAGCGCTCATTTATATTGAAACACCGGCAAACCCCACCAACGATTTGTTTGATATTGCCATGTTAAAGGGCGTTGCACATCATTTTTCCGCGCCCGATAAAACGGTATATCTTGCCGTTGATAATACCTATATGGGCCCTGTTTGGCAACACCCGCTTAAATTGGGCGCCGATTTGGTATTATACTCTGCCACCAAATATATTGGCGGACACAGTGATGTTATTGCCGGCGCCTGCCTTGGCAGCAAACAACTTATACAGCGCATTAAAACCCTGCGCACTTTTTTGGGCTGTATGGCCGGCCCCTGGACCGGCTGGCTGCTGCTGCGAAGCCTCGAAACGCTTAAACTGCGAATGGATAAACAGGCACACAATGCGGCCTATGTGGCGCAGTTTCTTGCAACACACCCCAAGGTAGAAAAGGTGTATTACCTCGGTTTTCTGCAACCCGGCACCGAGCAATATGATATATACCGCCGTCAATGCCTGAGTGCCGGCGCCATGCTCTCATTTGATATACGCGGCGATGAGCAGGAGGCTTTCCGGTTTTTGAATGCCCTTCGGCTTATAAAACTGGCCGTAAGTTTGGGCAGTACCGAATCGTTGGCCGAACACCCTGCCACCATGACCCATGTTGATGTGGATAAAGCCGAACGCGATGCCCTGTGCATTTCGGGTAAGTTAATCCGATTGTCTATCGGGGTGGAACATCATCAGGATATTATTGCCGATATTGGACAAGCGCTGGAAAAGGTGTAAGCGTACAGGTGATAATCTGTACTAAAAACCGTAAATCGGGAGGCAAATCGAACACCTGACGACGGTTTAACAGACGATGACCAATCTTCCTGCCCGACAGAGATTGTCCGCAACCGGCACAAACCTCCGCTTTTAAGGCAATCACCGTATCAGGTTGCGCCACCATTTTCAGTGTATTGCCTTTATGTCCATGCTGACCGCCGCGCCGCCTTTATGTTTCTTGCCGCCAAGGGGGGCTGCCTTTTTCTTAAAACCATCGGAGGAGGGCAGGCGGTGACTGTTGCCACTGTGCTGTGCCAACTGACGTTCCAATTCTGTTACCCGGTTTTCCAACGCCGTAATAACTGCCACCAGTTCCCTTATCAACTTATGGCAGCCTTCCAGCCCCGAGTAC
>MTCR01000112.1 GCA_002212725.1 Sphingobacteriales bacterium TSM_CSM
CTTTGCGCAACCTTTGCGAACCTTGCGGTAAAAGAAAAAAACCGCTAAGAACGCTGCGACTTTAATCAAACTCATTGCACCAGCAATCTTGTTATGCTAATAGCGACCTTTGCGCAACCTTTGTGAACCTTGCGGTAAAATATAAAACTGCAAAAACCCCTCATAACGCAGGGAGAAAAACAATCTAATTCGGAAGTAAAAAAGAGGTAAAAAAGTTGTTTGTGTAGGTAACCATATACTTTGCCATGTCTAAAAAAGCATTTCTGAAAGCCGCCGCAATTAAAACAGCCGATGAAAAACACCGGCAAACCATTGCCTTTAACATGGGTAAATACGATGCCGCCGTAGCCAAAGGCAAACAAAACTACCTTAATTTACCCGCCGCCCGCCGCCACGCCAAAAACATAAAATGGCAGGTTATGGAACACCTGCCTCAATATTTGCAAGAGTTTGAACATAATTTTACCCAACGCGGCGGCAAAGTTATTTGGGCAGAAACTGCCCAACAAGCTGCCAATGCCATTTTAAGCATTTTGCAGCAACACGGCGTAAAGGGCGTGGTAAAGTCAAAATCTATGGCTACCGAAGAAATTCACCTTAACGAGCATTTGGAGCAGGCCGGCATAACCGTTTATGAAACAGATCTTGGCGAGTTTATTGTGCAGCTGTCGGGCGAAAAACCCTACCATATTGTTACACCGGCCATGCACAAATCAAGAGCCGATGTAGCAACTTTATTCAACCGGCTGTTTAACACGCCCCTTAGCGCCACCGCCGAAGAAATGACCCAAACCGCCCGCCGGCAACTGCGCCCGCAATACACCCGCTGCGAGGCCGGCATTACCGGCGCCAATTTTCTTTTAGCCGATATTGGCGGCATTGCCATTACCGAAAACGAGGGCAATGCCCGGCTTACCACCGCCTTGCCCCGCATTCATATTGCCATTGCCGGTATAGAAAAAGTACTGCCCTCGGTAAAAGATTTGGCACATTTTTGGCCGCTGCTGGCCACCCACGGTACCGGGCAACAGGTAACCGTTTACAACACCATTTTTACCGGCCCGCGCCGGACCGATGAAGCCGAAGGCCCCGAAGCCATGTATGTAGTTCTGCTCGATAACGGGCGTGCTGCCATGCTGGCCGACCCCAAACTGCGCCAGGCGCTGTATTGCATACGCTGCGGCGCCTGCCTCAATGCCTGCCCGGTTTACCGGCAGGTGGGCGGACATACCTACCAAAGCACATACAGCGGCCCCATAGGTTCGGTAATTGCACCGCACATAGGCAACCCAAAAGAACAAAAAGACCATGAGCACCTCAGCCACGCATCGAGCCTGTGCGGACGATGCACAGAAGTTTGCCCGGTAAACATACCGCTGCACGAACTGCTTTTATATAACCGCCGCAAAATGGCCGCCGCCGGTGCCACCGCTTTTGCCGAGCGTTTTGCCTGGGCAGTGTGGAAAAAAATGATGCTCAACCCCCGCCTGCTGCAGACCACCGAAAACAACCTTGGCAACCGCTTGTTCAGCGCAATTTTCGGGCGTATATGGGGCAGGCAGCGCAGTTTGCCGCAGTTGCCGCCCAAATCGTTCCGTACTGTCTGGCAAGAGCAGCAACAAATCAAAAATTCTGCCGACAATGAATAACCGCCCGCTTATACGCCTGCTGCTGTTGCCGCTGTCTGCTTTGTATGCCGGCATAGTTTTGCTTCGGAACAAGTTGTATGATTGGGGCGTTTTTAGCGCCGTATCGTTCAAAATACCCGTTATCAGTGTGGGCAACCTCAGCGCGGGCGGAACCGGTAAAACGCCGCATATTGAATACCTTGTTCAACACCTGCGCAGCGGCCGCCGCATTGCTACCCTTAGCCGGGGGTACAAACGCCAAACAAAAGGGTTTATCATTGCCGGTAAACACAGCAACGCCCTGCAAATTGGCGATGAACCCATGCAATTGAAAACCAAATTCCCCGATGTTACCGTGGCCGTAGGCGAAAACCGCGCAGCAGCCATCGGGCAACTTTTGCGGCAACAGCCCCCGCCGGAGGCCATTCTGCTCGATGACGCATTTCAGCACCGAAAGGTAAACCCACTGCTTTCTATCTTACTTACCGACTACCACTGCCTGTTTACCCAAGACCTGCCCCTGCCCGCCGGACGCCTGCGCGAACCTGCCTGCGGTTACCGCCGCGCAGATATTATTGTGGTTACCAAATGTCCGCCCCAACTTACAGCACAACAACAACAAGCCATAAAAATCCAAATTAACCCCCTACCCCACCAAATTGTTTTGTTTTCGCACCTATCTTACGGCAACCCGTACCTTATTGCCAATCCCGCCCGCCAAACATTGCTCACCCGCCAAACGGCCGTGCTGCTGGTTTGCGCCATTGCCAATACAAAACCCCTGTTGCAATATGTACAAGCCCATGCAGGTTATACCGAAACCCTGTTTTTTGCCGACCACCATTATTTTACACCCGCCAACCTGCAAGAGGTTACCAAAAGGTTTGATAACATGCAGGCAGAAGACAAAATAATTCTAACCACCGAAAAAGACGCCATGCGCTGGCTGTTGCTCAAAACCGAAACCCAATACCACAACCTGCCCATATATTGCCTGCCGGTAAACGTAGTATTTTTTGAACCCGATGCACCCCTGCTTGCGCAAAAACTGGAAGAGTGCCTGCATAACGCCCCGTAAAAACGCAACTTTATTGTTCTTTTTTGTTAAAAAGGTAACCCTTTTTACTTATCTTTGTTACGCATTTGTTCACTCTTAATTTAAAAAACCGGTTTATGAAGAAATTCACCCACCTCTTTGCCCTTGTTTTTGCAGTTGTTACCCTGGCAAGTTTGGCCGGCTGCAATGATGATGATGATAACAACAACAATAACAACAATCCGACCAACTCTGTAGAAGCCAAAATAGCCACCGATGCCACCATAGCAACCCCGGCAGACTGGAAATCGGCATCGGTAACGGCAGTGTTAAACAACGGTGTAACTACCATTACCGCCGTTGGCACCGATGGCTCGCAACTTACCATTACCCTGCCCGATGACGCTACCGGAACCTACAACCTGAGTGCCTCCGGCGGAACCTCCGTTATTTACATGGAAGACCCCATAGCAGCAGGTACCAACCCCAACCTCATTTTTTACGACATTGACGGCACTGGAAGTGTAGTTATTACCAAATTCGACAAAACCAACAAAAAAATATCGGGCACCTTCCAGTTTCAGGTTATGCGCATGTTATCGGGGGTAAGGCGTTATTTTACCCTGGGCGAAATTTCTGATGTAACCTATACCGAGTAAGCACACCATTTTTTCATATCCTTTATTTTTCCTTCCGCCGCCCGACTGCAACCCGCGCAGCCGGGCGGTTGCGTTTTGCCAAATATGCCTGCCCGAAACTCTGCCGGCACTGTCGAAAACAGGTTGCCAACTTCATAGATGGGCCGGGGTTGCTGTCTTGCAGTTTGTTTTAAAGGCTTCCATATTGTTCACATCATTGGTTAGCGCCCGGTAGAGTTGCAGGTGGGTGAAGTTTGTTACATTATCGGGTAGTAACTATTTAGGTACTATCTGTAAATCCCGGCATTTCCGCTTCTTCCTTGCTCATTGGAAGCATTGACCAAAGAGCAAAAAAACTTTGTGGAGCTTTGCGTTCTTTGCGGCAAAATGATAGGAATTTAGTGAAGAACATCACCAATAAAGGTACAACCCGAATAAGTACATCGGTTATACTTAGGTCAAAGATAAATTTAATTAGCATAAAAAAAACAAGGCGCAATTCTTGTTTTGTTTAATTTTTCTGGCACTTGCCGGTAAATAAACACCCGTCATTACCGCAGCCACGAGTTATATGCATTATATTTGGCAATACAATTTGCGGTTTTTGTGCTATCTTTCAGGCTCAAAAGCCACAGCCTGTAACCCATGACCAATTTATATCCTGTTTTTGTATTACTCTGTATTATGGCCGGGTTATGCTTACCCCACCGGCTGCTGCAGGCCCAAAACCCGCCTGCTGCAAACGCAAACATCAGCGGCTATGTAAAAGACTCCGAAACTGCCGAAACCCTGGTAGGCGCTACCATATATATTAAAGGTACCGAACAGGGTACTACCACCAACCTGTATGGCTACTATGCCCTTAAAGTACCCCGAAGTGATGTGTTCATAACGCTGGTAGTGAGCTACTTAGGCTATGAAACTGCCGAAATAACCGTAATTCCGGCGCAAGACAAAGTGCTGAGCATACGGCTGCACCCGCAACAACAACTGCTTCAGGAGGTAGTTATTACCGATGATGCGGTAAAACAACGCCTCGAATCTGCCCAAATGGGTATGCAAAAAATAAACTCGCAAAGTATAAAAACCATACCGGTTATGTTTGGCGAGGCTGATGTAATGAAAGTGGTACAACTTACCGCCGGAGTTCAAACCGGTTCCGAAGGTTCAAGCGGCATTTATGTGCGTGGTGGCGGGTACGACCAAAACCTTATTTTGCTGGACGAGGCTACCGTGTATAACCCCGAACACCTGTTCGGGTTTTTCAGCACGTTTAATTCCGATATTGTTAAAAACCTCGACATCTATAAAAGCGATTTTCCTGCCCAATACGGCGGACGCCTCTCGTCGGTTTTAGATATACAAACCCGAGACGGCAATATGAAAAAATTTGGTATGCAGGGCGGCATCGGGCTTATTGCATCAAGGCTAACCCTGGAAGGGCCGTTGGTAAAAGACCGCGCTTCTTTTATTTTAAGCGGAAGAAGAACCTATGTAGATATTTTTACCCCCCTCATTAACCGCGCCCTGCCCGATGAAAACCAAATGCCCGATTATTATTTTTACGACCTGAACGCCAAACTCAACTACATTGTAAGTGATAAAGACCGCCTGTTTGTGAGTGGTTATTTTGGGCGCGACAAACTTTACTTTAAATTTAACCCCGATGAATCTGATAATACCAGCTACAGCCTGCGTTGGGGCAATCTTACCGGCAGCGTGCGCTGGAACCACGTATATAACCCCTCCCTTTTTTCCAATACTACCTTTATTGCCAGCCGCTTTAACTACCGCGACCTGTTTAACTTTGACGACTTTTTTGAGTTTACCAGCAGCACCGAAACCTACACCTTTAGCGTAAAACAAGACTACGACCTCTACGCCTCCGATGCGCACCGCCTTAAATTTGGCGTCCATTTTACCCACCACCTCATACGCCCGGTAGATTTTTCGGCCGGCGTTACCAGCCCCGATACCCTGTACCAGTCTTCCAACGTAAAAGAGCAACAACGCTACGAAGGACAAGAAGCCGCCCTGTATGCCGCCCATACCTGGAAACTCACCCGCCGGTTTACCCTCAAAAGCGGCCTCCGCCTGTCGGGGTTTGCCACTGCCGGCAACAAACAATACGGCAACTTAGAACCCCGAATAGCGCTCAACTATCTGGTAACCGACCAATTGTCGGTAAAAGCCGGTTACTCGCGCATGGCGCAATACCTGCATCAGGTTAAGTTCATCAACCTCAGCTTTTTAGACCCTTGGTTCCCCAGCAACCAATATGTGCGCCCCCAAACCGCCGACCAGATTTCGGCAGGGTTTACCGCCTCTTTGTTTAACGGGCAGGTGAGCCTTACCAACGAGTACTACTACAAATGGCTGCACCACCAATTAGACTACCGCAACGGCGCCAACTTTTTATTTATTGACGAAAACTACCACCAACGCCTTACGGTTGGGCGCGGCTGGAGCTACGGCGCCGAATGGCAACTGGAAAAAACCAAAGGCAACCTTACCGGCTGGATGGCTTATACCCTCTCCTGGGCAAAACGCCGTTTTCCCGATTTAAACAACGGAAAACCTTTTCCGTTTACCTTTGACCGCCGCCATGTGCTTATTGCCGTTTTGCAATACCGCCTGCCCCGAAACTGGACCGTAAGCGCCAACTTTACCTACCGCACCGGCGAAGCCATTGACCTTGCCGTAGGGCGGTTCTTTATTTACGGCATTAACTTTGGCGACCCGCAGGTAGTACCCCAATATGCCGACCAAAACAGTTTCCGTATGCCGGCCTACCACCGCTTAGATGCCGGATTTATTAAACAATTTACCTCTAAAAAACGCCTCCAATCAGAGCTTGCAGTGAGTTTTTACAACCTCTACAGCCGCCGCAACGCCTTTTTTATTTATTACGAAGACGTAAAAGACAAAGAAAACCGAACCGTAACCTACCGCGCAAGGCAAGCCTCCTTGTTTCCCATTATTCCCTCGGTGTCGTATAATTTTAAGTGGTAACCCCGGTAGTAGTATATCTATCAAGCAAAGACATAGCATGTCTGAGAGACATACTATGTCTTTACCCATAGGACAGGCAGCGGTTTTATTGCACCTTCGGAATGGGCTGAAGCCACATGCATAGCCATACCATAAGGATTTTTTTGCTTACCCGGTCAAAGCCAAATTAAAGACATAGCATGTCTGAGAGACATACTATGTCTTTACCCATAGGACAGGCAGCGGTTTTATTGCACCTTCGGAATGGGCTGAAGCCACATGCATAGCCATACCATAAGGATTTTTTTGCTTATCCGGTCAAAGCCAAATTGGGGTTTTGAACTCAAATATAAATTGCCCCCAGAATTTGCATGAGTAAAGCAAAGACATAGCATGTCTGAGAGACATACTATGTCTTTAATTAACCCATGATTTTCATGAATTGCCCCCGGATATGAATTGCCCCCGGATTTATCCGGGGGGACATATAAAAGACAATATTACCAAAAGGCTTTAGCCGAAATTATGATTGGAACAGGCAAAATAAAATGCTTTTGGATAGGCAAGGGTTGGGGGGTCATCTTTATTCATACCCGATGAACATTACTCGATTTATCACCCGAAAGGGAATAATATGATTGCCGGCTACAAACATGTTAAAACAAAAAAGGCGGCTCCTGCCATTCAAGAGCCGCCTTTTTATGCAAAAAAACTAACTACTATAACGGAGTAAGTACTGCATCGCAGGTTTCGCCCGACGGAGGATTGGTATCGGTAAATACTGCCGTATAGGTAAAGGTAATAATGCCCGTTGCGGGGTCGCGGAAACCTTGGTTGTCGGCGCCCGATGCATCACCGCTCTTAATGCGCAGGTTACAGGCAGCGGGAGTTTGTTCTTCAATAATGAAGTGGGTGGCATCAACAACTTTAGCAACAATGTTGAAGGGGTTGGCGGGGCAACCGGCATCGGGAGCATTGCCAAAACCGCCAAAGCCGCTGATGATAAAGTATTCAACACCTTGCGAAGAGGTTAACAACTGACAACTGTAGGTGTAGGTGCCAGAGGGGCAAACATCTTGGCCGTTATAGCTGCCAAAGTATTTGCTGCGGATTTGTACATCGCAGTTTTGGGGGTTGGTACCGGGTTCATAACCATCGTTGCAGTAGCACTCGCCGTCGGCGGGGTCGCAGGTGGCGTTGGTACCACACTCAACATTGAAGCAAAGGTCTTGTACTTCGCAAGAAGGGCCGGAGAAACCGGCGGGGCAATCGCAAAAACAGTTGCCGTTGCTGTCTTCTTTTGCCTCGCCGCCGTTCAAACACTCGGTAGTGTCGCAGGGTTTACAGGCGTTAAAAATAACGGCAAAGCTAAACAGCATTGCCAGCGCCGAGAAAAAGCGCAATGTTCCGTTTTTTTTCATTGTGTTGATAATTTTTTAGTTAGGTAATTTTTCAAGTTTTTATTTTAAGGTTGTCAGAAACAAGAAAAAACAGCGTGGCAGTTTTTAAACAGCCTGCCAATTTTACCGCCGTTTTGTTGCGCCTTTTGGGGTTATGTGTTTTTACCAAAACGGCGCTGTGTTCAATATGTCCGCAAATATCGGAAAATAATTTGGTTTTTAATGAATTAACTGAATAGACTTTTTATTATTTGCATGGTTTAACTGCTTAACCCGTTAAATTTTGGGGTGTTTTGTCAATATCTTACCGGTGTTATGCCAATAACCGATATATTTGGCTGAAGGGCGCTGAAATCGGCAAAGTTTACATTTCCATCGTGTGTTACATCGGGTAAAAAGTAGTTGTTTGCCGTATTTCCCGATAAAATCTGGGCAATAAGGGTGTTCACATCGGCAAAGGTAATTACCCCGTTGGCATTTACATCGCCGGCGCGCATTGCCCAAATATTGGTATTTAGTTGTACGGTTTGCCCGGTTCCAAAGGTTTTGGCGGCAGAGAGGGTAAAATCATAGGGGTTACCTGTGTTGGGCAGCGCCACCGGCACCGAACTCATAACGGGCAGGTGGTTGCGGTGGCGCACTACAAGGTAGTAGCTGCCTGCCGGAATGGTGCCAAAGGTAATGCCGGTGGTACCGTTGGCGCTCACTACTACGCCGTTGCTGAGTACAAAACCGGCGCGGCGGTCGAGCAGGGTGGCGGGGTCGGTGGCAGAGCGGGCTTCAATCAACACCCAGTCGGTGGCGTTGGCGGGTATGGCATCTGTGGTAGGAGCGTTTTCGCTGCCCGGGTAGTTCCAGGGCAGGCCGTTGTAGGGTTGTGCTGTTGGCAGGTAGTTGCTGTTGCGCAGGGTGGTGGTCATGGCACCCAGCGGAATGCTGTAGGCACCTTGCAGCAAAATACGCAGTTCGGCTGCGGTGCCGGTGGCGCAGCAGGTATTAACCAACACCGATTGCGAAGTGGTAGCCGTACAACCGTTTTGCGTTACGGTATAGCTTATTTGGCAAGGCACGCCGGGGGTTGCCAAAGAGGGTATAAACACATTGCTGGCAGAGCAGGCGCTGCTAAAAGTGCCGCCGGGGGTAACCGGGGTAAGCACTACGGGCGGGTCGGTGGTAAAATAGGTGGGGTTTAGTTGGGTAAAAGCAGCATCGGGCGTATCATAAACGGTTACCGTTTGCGATGAAGTGGCTGTGCAACTGCCTTGGGTTACGGAGTAGGTAATGGTAACGGGCGTTCCGAAGGTGGTTACGTTTCGGGGGGCGAAAACGTTGCCCGCTACACCGGTGCCGGTAAAAGTACCGCCCGATGTTGCCGGAATCAGTATTACATCGGAAGAATTGCTGCAATAAGTAGCGGCAAGGGTGGTAAAGGCAGGGTTAACCGCAGCCCCGGGTTGTATGGTAAAACTTACCACCGATGAGCAGCCGGGCACAATGGGTTGTGCGGTAATGCTTACCTGGTCAACCGAAAAAGCGGGGTCGAAGGCTGCTGAGTCGCCCGAAATGTTCGTCCAGCAGAAACGGTAGCGCAAGGAGGGTTGGTTATCAAAAGCGGCATTGGTAACCGTAGCCTGCTGCCACCCTGCATTGCCGCTAAAGTTGCCGCCCACAGAAGTCCAGCCGCCGCCGGTGCTGTATTGCACATAGCCGTAAGAATTGTTGCTGCCCACACCTAACCAGTAAAATTTAAGGGCAACATTGCCGTAACCGCTTGTAGATATGGGCAGGTTCATTTCGGCACATTGGGTGCTGGCTTGGTCGGCATCGAAATTGGCGTTCAGGGGCGGCCAGGGCGGGTCGCAAAATCCACTGCCAGAGCCGGTGGCGCGTATGTGCAGGTAATTGCTGTATGGGTAACCGGTAACGGCGGCGGGTTGTGCAGGCACATTGGGTACAGAAAAAAGTTCAAAACCCGAAAAATAGCAGGTAGATCCGGTATAATTGGCATCAACAAACCATTGGTTGGAGCCTGCGCCGGTGTTTAGTGTCCAGTTGCTGCTGCCGCTGTTAAAATTATCGGAAAACAGGGTTACCGCACTGCCCGAAGCGCTGCCTCCGGCCGAAACCGTTACCGAGTAGTTGCCATCGGGCAGGTTGGCGGCGCTGTTGGTACTGCTCACATTGGGCTGCCAGATATAAGTATAGCTGCCCGGCGAGTTAATGAGGATAGTTGCGGCGCCGTTGTTTGCACCTGCACAACTTTCATTGGTTACTGTGGTACCGGTTACCGGACAAGGCTGCGCCGCCGCCTGCCGGGCGGTAATACATAACAGAGTTGTAATAAACCAAAAGTAATAACGCTTCATATATAAACACATTAAAAAAAACAACAAATAAAGTAGAGCAAGGCAATATACGATTAATTTTATTTTTACCATATTTCGGGCAACTTTTCATTGCACCGCAAAGCCCTGTTTTTTCAAAAAACCTGTTTATTGCCCTTCAAAAGCATTTTAGCGGGTAAATGGCATTAATTTTGGTATAAGATTTACCATACATTAAGTTTATTACCGTAATTTTGCACACCAATGCTTGTGCCTTCACCACAAAATACCATCAGCCACTTTCATAGAACCCCTGTGTTATGGATACTACCTTGTTTGGCATAAAAAAGCGCCTTTTGCAAACGGCAGTTATGTATTGTCTGCTTGCCTGCCTGCTGTGGCAACACAGCGCCTGCGCCGACGATAACTATGAACGCGCACAAGATTACATATTAAAATACAAACCGCTTGCCGTTGACGAAATGAAACGAACAGGCATACCGGCCAGCATAAAACTGGCTCAAGCCCTGTTGGAAACCAACTACGGAACCAGCCGCCTGGCAACTGAAGGGAAAAACCATTTTGGCATAAAATGCAAAGCATATTGGCAGGGCGATACGCTGCTGGTAGATGACGACACTTTACAGGAGTGTTTCCGGCGATACCCGTCGGTATATGACTCTTATATAGACCACTCCGAGTTTTTGCGCTACCACCGAGAAGGGTATTACAGCCACCTGTTCCTCTACAGTTCAACAGATTATATAAGTTGGGCAGAAGGTTTGCAGGCCGCCGGCTATGCCACCAGCCCCAACTATGCCAAAAACCTTATTGCTATTATACAACGCTACCACTTGTATGACTACGACCGCCCCGTAACCGCCAACTATCTGCCGGCAGTTGTGCCACCGCCGTTTAACGCGGCATCTTATGCACAAAACGTGCCCGCGCCGCCTGTACAATCAGCCAAGCCCGATGCGGGGTTTTCAAAAACTTTTGTGCCAAAACCGGCTTTTAACGCAGCAGCCAACCCGCCCCTGAGCAGTGTTGCCGCCACCCAACCGGCCGAAAACCCCAATCAAACAGGCAATGCCACACCCCACAGCACCCTGCAACTGGAAGATGTGTTTATTAACGGATTGCAAGCCATTATAGCCACCGCCGACCTGCACCTATCCTACATTGCAGCCCGTTTTAACCTTCCCGAAGATGATGTTTATGAGTTTAACGAAGCCCGGCCAACCAATAAACAGGTAAAGGCAGGCATACCCATATTTTTGCAGCCCAAAAAGAAAAAAGCAGCCAGTGGCATTGCGGCGCACTTAGTGCAACCCAACGAAACCCTGCTCGAAATTTCGCAACTGTACGGCATGAAGGTAAAATCTTTGTGCAAACTCAATAAAATGCAACCCGATGAAACACCCAAACCGGGCAGCATATTACACCTGCACTAACCAAACCGCCCCGCCAAAAGGCATTACTAATGCAACAGCCGCCTGTACTCTTACCAAAATACCACCCAATTTGCCCGGTAACGCGTAAACCACTTAACCCCTTTTTTTGTATTATTCCGGACAAATGCTTTCCAACCAAGGTAAACAAGGTATGCCCATGCAAACAACTTTTATGAAAGTTGCCATACATAGTTCCGCAATTTACCCAACTTAAAACCCTGTTTATTTCTTAACCAATTCAAAATCCTTGCACCGGCTGCTTACCCCAAACCGGCTGCCAACAAAACACAATATGAGTTCCTATTCTTACATCTCAAACGCACACCCGGCTTTTATTGAAGCCTTGTATAACGATTACCGTAAAAGCCCCGAAACCGTAGATATTTACTGGAAAAAATTTTTTGAAGGTTTCGATTATGCCCTTCAACAAAACCCCGATGACGGCGCTGCCGCTCAAAACGGAAACGGCCTTGCCTTGCCCGCAACGTCCACCCAACAATTGCAACTGGAACTGAAAACCTATACCCTGCTGAATGCCTACCGGCAAAAAGGCCACCTCGAATCGAAAACCAACCCCATAAAACCCCGAAAAGACCGCCACGCCCACCTGCAACTGCAAGATTTTGGGCTTACCGAGGCCGACCTTGACAAAACCGTATCCGTTGGCAGCCGGTTGGGGCTGGGCAACAACGCCACCCTGCAGCAGATTGTTAACCGCCTTCGGGAAGTGTACTGCGGCCCGCTGGGTTTCGAATTCACCTATATTACCAACCCCGAAGCATTGGAGTGGTTCAGAAGTAAAATTGAAAACATGAACGGCAGTTTCGGGTTTTCTATTGACAAAAAACAGCGTATCCTGCAAAAACTCAACGAATCGGCAGTATTTGAAGAATTTCTGCACCGCAAATACCAGGGCGAAAAACGCTTTTCACTGGAAGGCGGCGAATCTACCATACCCGCACTCGATGCCATTATTGGCAGCGCCGGCAAACAGGGTGTAGAAGAGGTAATAATTGGCATGGCACACCGGGGCCGCCTTAATGTGCTGGCTAATATACTGGGTAAAACTTATGAACAAATTTTCAGCGAATTTGAAAATACCCTGCCTACCGACCTTACCATGGGCGACGGCGACGTGAAATACCACCTCGGTTACTCCTCGCAAATTACCACCGATGCAGGCAAATCCATGTACATTAAACTGGCACCCAACCCCTCGCACCTCGAAGCCGTAAACCCCGTGGTAGAGGGTTTTGCCCGCGCAAAAGCCGATGTAGTGTACCACTCTGACTACGACCGCATTTTACCCCTGCTCATACACGGCGATGCCGCCGTTGCCGGACAAGGCGTAGTATATGAAGTGCTGCAAATGTGCAAACTGGAGGGCTATTACACCGGCGGAACCCTGCACTTTGTTATTAATAACCAGGTGGGTTTTACCACCGATTTTGACGATGCCCGCTCTGCCGACTACTGCACCAGCCTGGCCGCTATGGTTAAAGCGCCGGTAATTCATGTGAACGGCGACAACGTGGAAGCCGTGGTGTTTGCCGCCGAATTGGCCATGGAATACCGCCAGCTTTTTAACTCCGATGTGTTTGTTGATATGGTGTGCTACCGCAAATACGGCCACAACGAGGGCGACGACCCCAAATTTACCCAGCCCTTTATGTACAGCATCATAGAAAAACACCCCAGTGTGCGCAAAATTTACTCGCAACAACTGGCGCAAAAAGGCGAAATTGAAGCCGCCTTAGCCGAACAAATGGAAAAAGCATTCTGGACAGAATTGCAGGAACGCTTAGATATGGTAAAACAAAAACCCCTGCCCTACCAATATCAGGAACCCGAACTGGCCTGGAAATTATTGCGCAAATCAAAACCCGATGATTTTGAGCTGTCGCCCGTTACCGGCATTTCAAAAGAACAGGTAAAAATAATTACCGAAGGGTTGGGAACCCTGCCCGAAGGTTTTGAACCTACCCGCAAAGCCCAGAAAATGATTGAAGACCGGCGCGAAATGATGCAAAAAAACAAAACCCTTGATTGGGGCGCCGCCGAACTCATCAGCTACGGCTCGGTACTGCTGGAAGGTAAAAATGTGCGCATGAGCGGCGAAGATGTTAAACGCGGCACTTTTTCGCACCGCCACGCCGTTGTGTACGACCAAACCCGCGAAGGCAAATCCTATAACCGCCTCAACCACCTGGCGCCCGGCAAACAAGGGCGGTTTATGATTTACAACTCCCTGCTGTCTGAGTATGCCGTAATGGGCTTTGAATACGGCTACGCCATGTCATCGCCCGAACATCTGGTAATATGGGAAGCCCAGTTTGGCGATTTTGCCAATGGCGCCCAAATTATCATAGACCAGTTCATTACCTCCTCCGAAAGTAAATGGAACCGAATGAACGGACTGGTGCTGCTGCTGCCCCACGGCTACGAAGGCCAAGGCCCCGAACACTCCAGCGCCCGCTTAGAGCGCTTTTTGCAAGCCTGCGCCCAGGAAAACATGTATGTAACCAACATTACCGAACCCGCCAACTTTTTCCACGCCATCAGGCGGCAGTTGCACCTGCCCTTCCGCAAACCGCTGGTGGTTATGTCGCCCAAATCGCTGCTGCGCTCGGCGCAATCGGGCATTGCCGATATTATGGGCAACACCCGTTTCAGAGAAATTATTGATGACCCCACCATTCAGCAGCCCGAAAACGTGAAAAAACTGTTGTTGTGCAGCGGTAAAATTTACTACGACCTGGCACAAAAACAAAAAGCCGAAAACAACCAACAGGTAGCGGTTGTACGTCTTGAACAGCTATACCCGCTCAGCCAGGGGCAACTAAAAGCCGTTTTCAACAAATACAGCCATGCCCGTATTGCCTGGGTACAGGAAGAATCCGCCAATATGGGCGCCCTGTGGCATATTCAGTACCGTTTAGGCTCGGTGGTAAAAGAGTATATAGCCCGAAAAGAAAGCTCCTCGCCCGCTACCGGTTTTAAAAAACAACACGAAAAAGAACAAAAAGAACTTATTGAACGGGCATTTACCATAGCTTAACCCCGCAGGTTTACTATTTTTGTGCCGAAATTGTTATATTTTACTTAATCTACCCCAAAAATTCATGATAGTTGATATAAAAGTTCCCTCTCCCGGCGAATCGGTAACCGAAGTAACCATTGGTAAAATATTGGTGCAAAACGGCGAAACCGTTGCCATTGACCAAATTATCTGCGAACTCGAATCGGATAAAGCTACCCTGGAAGTTGCCGCCGAAGTTGAAGGCGTTATTACCCTTTTTGTAAAAGAAGGCGACGATATTGCCGCAGGCGCTGTTATAGGAACCATTAATACCGATGCCGCTGCCGCGGTAAAACCCGCAACGGCCATGCCCGATAAATCTACAACACCGGCGGTTGTGGTTAACACCAATGCCGACGAACAGGAGAGCAGTTATGCCGAAGGACACCCCTCGCCGGCAGCGCTTAAACTCATGCAGGAAAACAACATTGCCCCCGGTGCCATTAAAGGCAGCGGCGCCGGCGGCCGCATTACCAAACAAGATGTGCTGCTCTACCTCGAAAACCGGAAAAACAAACAGCAAACCCCTGTTGCCCCCACACCCGAAACTAGCGCCAAAGAAACACTGCCCCAAACCATACCGGCCGCCAATAACCCCGGCAGCAACCGCACCGACCGCCGCGAAAAAATGACCCGCCTGCGAAAAACCATTTCGCAAAGACTGGTGGCAGCCAAAAACAACACCGCCATGCTTACCACCTTTAACGAGGTGGATTTAACCGAGGTGATGGCCCTGCGTGCCAAATACAAAGAAGTGTTTGAAAAAAAACACGGCATCGGGTTGGGCTTTATGTCGTTCTTTTCAAAAGCCAGTGCCATTGCCCTGCAAGAATTTCCGGCAGTAAACGCCTATATTGTTGAAGATGCCATTGAATACCACAATTATGTTGATATTTCCATAGCTGTTTCAACGCCAAAAGGGTTGGTGGTTCCCGTAATAAGAAACGTGCAAAACCTGGACCTGAAAGAAATTGAACTGGCCGTTAAAGACCTTGCCGTTAAAGGCCGCGATGGCTTGCTTACCATGGAAGACATGACCGGCGGCACCTTTACCATTACCAACGGCGGGGTGTTTGGCTCGCTGCTTTCTACCCCCATTTTAAACCCGCCACAGAGCGCCATTTTGGGAATGCACAAAATACAAGAACGCCCCATGGTGGTGAACGGACAAATTATTGCGCGCCCCATGATGTACCTTGCCCTTAGCTACGACCACCGCATTATTGACGGAAAAGAGGCCGTAAGCTTTTTGGTGCGCATAAAAGAACTGCTCGAAGACCCCATGAAACTGTTTCTGAACCTGTAAGCCAGCTGCCACAGGTATTGCCCGTGTTTATGGCGCTTACATTTTTTACCTGCTGCGCATGAATACCGAAAGAAACCGCAACATTCAAAATCACTTTAACAACGAAGCGGTAATTTACGACCGGGTTATTACCACCGTAATACCGTTTTACAGCCAAATGTTGCAGGCAGTGGTGCAAAACATACCCTTTGCGCCCGGTGAACCCTTTAAAATTGCCGATTTGGGCTGCGGAACCGGCACCCTCAGCGGGGCAGTAAAACAGTGTTTTACCCAATGTAAGTTGGTTTGCTACGATTTTTCGGAAAATATGCTGCAACAGGCACGGCAAAACCTGCAACAATTGGAAGGCATAACGTACCGGCTTGCCGATTTTAACACCATGCGGTTTGAGCCGCAAGCCCCGTTTCATGCCATCGTGTCGAGCCTTGCCCTGCACCATCTGGAAACCGATGAAGATAAACGGCGTTTTTACCGCAAAGTGTATGAAGCGCTGCTGCCCGGCGGCGTGTTTATTAATGCCGATGCCGTACTTTCCGGCTTTGACGGTTGGCAACAGGTAAATATTGCCCTTTGGAAGCAGTTTATGCGCAATTATTACTCCGATGACGAAATAGAAAACCACTGGTTTGAACGCTTTAAGCATGAAGACCGCCCGGCGGTGCTTATGCAGCAGTTGCAGTGGTTAACCCAAATGGGCTTTTCTTGTACCGATGTGTTTTGGAAATACGGCAATTTTGCTGTGTATGGAGCAATAAAATAACCCGAAGCACAATTTTTACCCGTTTGCGGAACTATTTACACGTCAAAAAGTGTTACGCTGCTTTGTACCGCCCCCAAAACCACCCCTATGGAAACATCAGAAAAATACCGCCCCATACAAAACTACTTTAACGGCGAGGGTAAAATTGTTATCTGGCCCAGCAAACGCAACCACCTGCCCCGCCAAATACTGATATTGGAGTTTTTGGCAGAAAAGTTTGAACCCAACCGCCACTATACCGAAAAAGAGGTAAACGAAATTTTAAACCAATACCATACTTTTGGCGACCCGGCGCTGCTGCGGCGAGAACTGTTTGGCCGCAAACTGCTTAACCGCACTATTGACGGGCGCGCTTACTGGCTGGTATCTGCCACCCAAAATGCAGAATAAACCCGCATTAGCTAACTAACTGCCGGCACCAACGGTTTCTTTAAACTGTACCACAAACCGGTACTCCTTTTCAAAATCGGAATAACATTTTAACTTTTGCTGTTTGGTTAACCCAAGCAGTTTTTCCAGTTCGTCTAAGAGCAAATGCATAACTTTTTCTATAGATGGGCGCTCAAAGTAAAGGCGGCCGGTTCGCCTGATGAGAAAATCGGATAAATTGCTCACCATTTCGTACTGAACGCAGTAGCGCAATTCGGCCAGCAGCAGTTTTTCTTTCGGCTTTTTACCCGGTTTTTTCTGCTCTTCAAAAAACTGCAAAACTTGCGGCGTGTTGGAGCCATACTTATATACTAAATCTTCAATTTGCTGTACTGTTATGCCTTGCGCCTCGTATTGGGCTGCCAGTTCCTGTATAAAGGTTTCCACATCTTCGGGATATATAAAGTGCCCGCCCGAAAGGGTAATGGAATCGGTAATACAGTTTTTAATGTCCCGTCCTTCGGTTTTATACAATTCTTTCATTACCGCATCTACCGTGCGCTCTGCCATTTTCCTGAAACCGGTAAGTTTGCCGCCGGCAATAGAAATAAGCCCGTTATGCGAGTAAAAAATCTCATCTTTTCTTGACAAGGCCGAGGGAGCTTTGCCATCTTCGTGTATAAGTGGTCTAAGGCCGGTCCAGGTAGAAAGCACATCGGCAATGGTAAGATTTACCGATGGGAACATAAAATTGACTGCGCTTAAAATATATTCCACATCTTCGGCATCGGCCTGCGGGTTGGCAATATTACCCGTATAGGTGGTGTCGGTAGTGCCAATGTAGGTGGTGTTGCCGCGCGGAATGGCAAAAATCATGCGGTTGTCGGTTGGGGTATCGAAATAGGTGGCCTGTTGCAAGGGCAGCCGTTCATAAGGCACTACCACATGTACGCCTTTGGTTAGGTGCAGCCGTTTGCCTTTTACATGCTCATCTTTTGTTCTTACAATATCTACCCATGGGCCGGCGGCATTTACCACCTGTTTGGCATAGGCGCTAAAGGCTGCCTTGCCAATATGGTCAAATACTTTTACGCCGGCAATTTTGTTGCTGCCGGTTTGGTAATGAAAGCCCGTAACTTCGGTATAGTTGAAGCAGGTGGCGCCAAATTTGTTGGCGGTTTTCAGCACTTCTATGGTAAGCCGGGCATCGTCGGTTTGATATTCGTAGTAGAGGCCGCCGCCCAACAGCAGGTCGTCGCGCAGCAGGGGTTCCATTTGCAGGAGTTCTGCCTTGGTGTGCATACTTCGGCGCTCGTCTTTTTCAACGCCTGCCAGCCAATCATACATATACAACCCGAAAGAGGTGGCGTTTACCCCCAAAGAGCCGTTTTCAATAATGGGCAGCAGCATTTTTTTGGGGTGTACAATATGCGGCGCCTTGCTGTACAGCAGGGCGCGCTCCTGCCCTACTTCGCGTACCAACCCCACCTCCAGTTGTTTGAGGTAGCGCAGCCCGCCATGTATGAGTTTGGTAGAGCGGCTGCTGGTTCCGGCGGCAAAATCCTGCATTTCAAGCAGCAGGGTTTTCAATCCTCTGGAGGCTGCATCGAGGGCTATACCTGCGCCGGTAATACCTCCGCCAATAATAATAAGGTCGTAGGTGGTGTTTTCTATGCCGGCAATGGTTTGCGGGCGGTTAAGGATGGTAAAGTTCCGAGTTAAATCCATGATTCGGGGTCGTACTGTGTAAGTTGTTCAATGCAGTCTGTCACAACACAAGGTTGAGCGTACTGTATTTTATGTAAAACCGGCTTGGGGTTTGCAGGGTTTGTGCAACCTGTTTCCGGGTTTATTTAATGCCCATTCGTTCTTTTACAAGGGGCAGAATATTGAGCGTAGTATCGGCATACAGCAGGGCGGCGGCATCGTAAATAAAAATATAGCCGTTTTCTTTGCCTATTTGTTTTACTACAGAGTCGGCTTTTGCCAGAATAGGCTCGTAGAGTTTTTCTTTTTCTTTTGAAATATCGGAGTCGGCGCGCATTTGCATATCTTGAAGTTGCTCTTCCATGGCAGCAATTTCTTTTCCGTGTTTTTCCATTTCAACAGGGGGTATATCATTGGCGCGCGATTGCAGGTCTTGTATTTTATTTTGGTACTTTTTCAGCAAATCGGCATAAGCGCTTTCTTTTTTTCGGGCATATTCGGCAATTTTTTTATCGGCGGCTTTGGTTTCGGGCATTAAGGAGAGCAACTGCAGCGAGTTGAGGTAGCCATATTTTAAGCCGGCCGGGGTCGGCACCTGCGTGCCTTCCTTGAGGGCTTGGGTTGAGTCGCCAACAGTGGGGGTATCGGTAGTTGTTGTTTCGGGTGTTTTGGTGCGGCACGAAACTATGGTAAAACAGACAACAATCAGTAGCAACAAGATACGGGATGGGGTAGATTTCATTCACTAAAATTTTGTAGTTACAACATATTTACGCCGCAAAAGTACAAAAAAAAACGGGCATTATATCATTTGACCCGAAAGCGCCCGGCCGGATTAAACACTTTGTCTGAAATTTTAAACAAAGTTTAAGTTTGGGCAGGCGGCAGGTAACCAAGGCGGCGCTACAACAGCAAAAAATACTTTTTTATTAAAATATTTTGGTGTACTCTCATTCTTTAGTATAGATAAACCCCTTTGTTTTGCAAAAAATATGGCATATTGCCCTAACTTTGCGGCAATACACATACGCACCAACATTTTTTCATTCACAAAATTTACTAATAATGATCAGACGTTCTGCAACTGCCAATTGGAAAGGTTCGGGTAAAGAAGGTAATGGTACGCTGAGTACCAAAAGCACGGTACTTTCGCAAACCCAATATTCTTTTAACAGCCGTTTTGCCGAAGGCATTGGCACTAACCCCGAAGAACTGGTGGCTGCCGCCCATGCCGGTTGTTTTTCTATGAAACTGAGCTTTGTGCTTTCGGGCGCCGGTTTTGTACCCGATGACATTAGCACCGAGTGTACTATTTCGCTGGACAATGGCGCCATTACCGCCAGCCATCTGGAGGTGAGGGTAACCGCCGCCGGACTTGATGCCGAAAAATTTGCCGCCTTGGCCGAGGAAGCCAAACTCAATTGCCCTATTTCAAAATTACTCAACACCAATATTACCATGAATGCAGTGTTGGTATAGGCATATAAATGTGGCGCATTAATAAAAAAACCTGCCCTTTTTGAAACACAAAGGGCAGGTTTTTTTATTTAATGCTGTTTTGATTGTTGCTACCAGATGAATTTACCGTTAAGCATGGTATTAGCGGCATTTAGTTGCAAGAGGTATAGCCCTTTGTGTAATCCGGCAGGCAGGTCAAGGGCAAGGGTTCCGGTATTTTCGGCATATATGGTTTGCTGTTGCAGCAGGCGGCCGTTAAGGTCGTAAATTCGGGCAATTACGGGCTGGTCTGAGCTGAAACCTGCAAGAGAAGCATAAAGCATATTGTTTTGCACGGTTAGGTGCAGGTTTGTTTCCGTTTGGTTTCGGTGTATATTAATCGTTTTCAACACATGCGTTTGCCCGTTGAAATCGGTTTGTATTAAGCGGTAGTAATTATTACCCGATACTGGGGCAAGATGGGTAAAGGAGTAGTTTTTGCTTACCGAAACGGTTCCGGCGCCGTTAAGGGTGGCAATTGTGGTAAAATGTTGTGCATCGGGGGCAAATTGCAGGGTAAAATAGGCACAATTGGTTTCGGAGGCGGTTGTCCATTGAATTAAATTGCCGTTTTGCAGTGCTTTTCCGGTAAAGGAACTAAGGGTAACGGGCAGGGGTAATTGCTCTGCGAGTGAATAAACCTCACCCATAAAAATACTGGAAAGATAAATGTCAGGGCCTACAAAAGCAACTCCGGTAAGTGAGTTGAGCAATCCAACCACCGGGGTTACGGTGCCATCGGGTTCAATTTCAAGAAGTTGGCTGGAGTTGGGTAAAAAGTTAAAGATATCGAGGCTGAACTCGCCCAATTGGGTAACCATCAGGTTGCCGTTTATGGGGTTAATTGCCATACTGGTAATGGTGGTAAGGCCGGCATACAGGGTGGTAACCGTACCATCCCAATCAACATGAAAAATGCTTGCGGCGCCGGGCAAAAACGGAAAGCCGGTTAGCGAGGATACGTAAAAACCGCTGCCATCGGGGGCTGCCAGAATACTGGTAGGTACTACGTTTACAAAAGGCGGTCCTACCGGTACAGGGTTAGGAAAATCGGGGAAGGTGGCAAAAATGCTGTAGTCGCCGGTATTGGCATCTACGCGCACTATGGCGTTAGCGCCGGCATCGGCCACATACATATTACCATCGTTGTCCCATTCGGCGGCATAGGGGTTAGAGTCGGTATAACCAATGCCGTAAATATAGTCACCAATGTGGTCAACATAGGTAATGTTGGCAGTAGTAAGCGGGGCATCGCCGGGTAAAAAGCCAAAACTGCTTGCATAAACCACCGAAGCGCCGAAATCGGTACCTGCCTGCCCGCCAATAACCATAGCTACCGTATTGCCCGGCAGCAGGTACACATGCCACGGCCCAACCACTTCTCCGGTTTCCTCCACGTAAACCGAAGGTAACCCAACAAGAAAGGGGTGTTTGTTGCCATTGGGGGTTAAAATGCTGATTTGACCATCATTATTGCCCGTGCCAACTTCTGCCACCCAAAGGTTGCCGTTGGTATCGGCGGTAATGCCTATAGGGCCGTTTAACCCCGATGCAAAAGTGGACAAAGTGAGCGGTTGTGACCAAACAAAAGGACTGTACAACAGGGCTACTGCAAAAAGAAATGCAATAACCCGGAAAATTGCGTGTGTAAATTTGATGTGCATAACATGTTTTTTATAAGGTTAGTAAATATAGCCGAAACAAAATATGAACTGCATGAGGTTTAGGCAGTGTACTGTTGAAACACGCAGTTGCAGGCGGCAATTTTTCTTTTTTACTATTGCTATTGCCGACAGGATTAGGTATTGCAACGAAAAAGCATGTAAATTACCTCGTTGTCCTGAATGTTGTAAGTGCTTATAAATTTAACCGAAACTTCTTTGCCATTTTGACCAATAAGCGCAATGCGGTATTGATGGCCCGGGTTTAAACCGGCATAGAAAGTATTGTTGTGGTCTATAGGCGCTATACTTACTTGCCGGCTTGTTATTTCCTGTACTTTTATATGCCGGTAAGAGGGGGTAAAGTCAATACCGGGTTCCACAAGTCCAATTAAAATAATGGTAAAATCGCCCGCTTTTAATGGTTGTTCTTTACCAACTACCACACTGCCGGTTAATAACAGGCAAAGCAGCAGCCTTTTTATGCTAAACTGCATCTTGTTTGGGTTTAAGAGGGTATTGTTACAATAGACTTTTCAAAGGTAATGGCATTGCGCAAAAAAAACAAATAAAAATGACAATCTAATGACTTTTTTTTATTAAATATACTTTTTTTGTCCATACAAATTCTGTTGTACCACCCTATTGAGGCTGCAAAACAAGAAGGCACTGCACGCTATTTACCCTGCGAGCCGTTTTTGCGGCATTATAAATGCCAACCCAATTCTGCCCTGTTTACATTACCCGTAAGGAAAAACGAGGCATTTATGACTCCATGTCCATAACCTCTTGGGCGGCGCGCTGCCCCGATTGCATGGCGCCTTCAATATATCCGTTCCATACAGCAGCGGTTTCGGTACCGGCCCAGTGAATGCGCCCAACCGGCCGGGTAAGGGCATCGGTAAAATTAGTCCATGCGCCGGGGGGCATCATACCGGTGTAGCAACCCCTTGTCCATTCTTCTTCGGCCCAGCATTTTTCTGTGTATAACAGAGGTTTTTCGGCTGCTTTACCAAAAAAAGCAATAAAGTTTTGCATAATTTGGTGTTGTCTTTCCTGTGGCGGCAGGGCAAGCAGTTTTCGGGCGCGGTGTGCCAGGCAAAAGCCCATTAAAATACCGCGGCTTGCATCGGGCGGCGAATTATCGAAAGTAGTTTGCAGGTGGTAAGCATCATCGGCCACCACTTGCCCGCTGTGCCCGTTTGCCCGCCAAAAGGGCGTGGGGTAAATGGCATAGCATTTAATAACCGTTCCCATCGGAACGCGTTGGGTCAGTTGGTCGCGCAGTGGCGGCAGCGGCGGCGTATAGGTAATTCGGGCACACAAAGCAGGCGGAATGGCTACAATTACCCGAAGAGCAGTATGGGTTTGAGCGTTACGGGTTATAACCTGTACCGATGTTTCGGTTTGTAGTATATGTGTTACCGGGCTGTTGAGCAAAATATGTGCTTCAAAACACTTGGACAACCGATTGGCCACTGTTTGCGCACCACCCTCAAAACGATGTTGCTGTGCGCCGTTTTCTATATTGAGCAAAGTGTTGAGGTTGGTTCCCGATTTAATATAAAAAAGCGCCTGCAAAATTGAAATTTCGGCCGGAGTACAGGCAAAAACAGTATCAAAGCCGGCTTCCAATACCTGCCGGGCATTGCCAAACCACACATGCCGGTCTAAGAAAGAAGCCAATGTGGCAGAGTCGAGGCGCCGGGCATCGGGCGTTTGCCAAGGTTTGTCCGGTACCACACGGCTTGCCAGTTTGTCGAGCCGTTTCAGCACATAGTCAATATTCAGCAGCGAAGCTACATCTATTTTAGGTATAAGCCCCGAATATAATTTAAGTTTCCCGTTAAGGGCTATGGTTTTTTTGCCCTCGTTATAGGTGGCAAAAACAGGCACTTTCATTTCTTTTGCCAGGGCGTAAATTCTATCCTGAGTGGGGCCTATCCACTGCCCGCCCAAGTCTATATACGTACCATCGGCAAAATGGTGGGTATATACCCTGCCACCAACCCGGTCTCTTGCTTCCAGCAACAGCACTTTTTTGCCTCTTTCTATAAGGGTACGGGCAGCAGTAAGCCCGGCAAACCCTGCGCCTATAACAATAGCATCATACAGCATAATTTCTTTTTTTGGGGTTAATGCCTGCCAACACATACAAATATACATGCGGTAAGCAGTATAACACAAAGAATAAGAGCAATATTTCTGCTTTTGTGCTTTTAACGGGGTTTAATTCTGCGGCAATGTGGAATGGCTGCATAATTCGCTGCCTGTGCAAACCCATACATCAAGTAATTTGTTGTAACTTTATTGCGAAAATAAAGCCTGTTTGCCACAGGCAGCAGGTATTCCGTTGAAAAATAACCTTAAATCAATTTGAATGCAAACAACAGCCACCTATAAGCCGGTAAACAAAATACGTATTGTAACAGCCGCCAGTCTGTTCGACGGGCACGATGCCGCCATTAATATTATGCGCCGCGTAATGCAGGCTTCGGGGGCCGAAGTTATCCATCTTGGGCACAACCGCTCTGTTGATGAAATTGTAAACTGCGCCATACAGGAAGATGCACAGGCCATTGCCATTACCTCTTACCAGGGTGGCCATGTTGAGTTTTTTAAATACATGTATGACCTGCTCAAAGAACGCAGCGCACCACATATTAAGATTTTTGGCGGCGGCGGCGGCACTATTCTGCCCCACGAAATACAAGAACTTCATACTTATGGCATTGCCCGTATTTACTCGCCCGATGACGGCCGCGCTATGGGTTTGCAAGGCATGATAAACGACTTATTGCAAAAATCCGATTTTCCGTTGGGTAACCAACTCAACGGCGAACTAAACCAAATTTCGGTAAAACAACCGCAGGCAATAGCCCGCGCTATTTCTGCTGCCGAAAATTTCCCCGAATCCATAAACAATTACCTGCAATTACTAAGTGTACAACCGGCAACCAAAACCATACCTGTATTAGGAATTACCGGCACCGGAGGCTCTGGAAAATCATCGCTTACCGATGAATTGGTGCGCCGCTTCCTGCTCGATTTCCCCGATAAACACATTGCCATTATATCGGTTGACCCCTCCAAGCGCAAATCTGGTGGTGCCTTGTTGGGCGACCGCATACGCATGAATGCCATTAATAACCCGCGTGTATTTATGCGCTCATTAGCAACCCGCCAATCTAACCTTGCCCTCTCGCGCCATATACCCGATGTGCTTTTGCTTCTAAAATCGGCCGGGTATGATTTTATTCTGCTCGAAACGTCCGGTATCGGGCAGTCAGATACCGAAATCATAGATTTTTCTGATGTATCACTCTATGTCATGACTCCCGAATATGGCGCAGCCTCGCAACTGGAAAAAATTGACATGATTGACTTTGCCGACCTTATTGCCATTAACAAATTTGACAAACGAGGCGCTTTAGATGCTTTGCGCGACGTAAAAAAACAATTTAAACGCGCCCGCAACCTTTGGAATACCCCCGATGAAGAACTGCCGGTTTTTGGTACCATTGCCTCGCAATTTAACGACCCCGGCACTAACCGGCTTTATAAAACGCTCATTACGGCTATTGCTCAAAAAACCGGGGTACATTGGCATTCAACGCTTAACATTCCAATTGGTGAAAGCCAGAAAATTTACATCATTCCGCCGGCACGCGTGCGCTACCTGTCTGAAATTACAGAAAATAACCGCCGCTATGATGAGTGGGTAAACAATCAGGTTGCTGTAGCCTGTCAGTTGCACGCATTACATAAAGTATTGGAAATGTTCCCCCCCCAGCCCCCCACGAGTACTCGGGAAAAGCCCCTTGAAAAGGGGGGGAGTTTTAACCAATCTGCCAAATCAGAAAACCAAAACCTGAACCTGTCAGAAAAACTACACACTATAAACCCCAACACAGAAAAAGAACTGCAAACCATACCTCCCCTCACAGAGGAGCAAACTCCCCTCTCTGATGGGGGGCAAGGGGGGGAGATAAACCAACTTCTGAAAGATAACTTTATAACACCCCCACCTTCCGAAAAACAACACACTATAAACCCCAACACAGAAAAAGAACTGCAAACCATACCCCCCCTCACAGAGGAGCAAACTCCCCTCTCTGATGGGGGGCAAGGGGGGGAGATAAACCAGCTTCTGAAAGAAAAATACACCCAACTCCAAAAACACCTTGCCCCCGAAAGCCACGAAATACTGGAAACCTGGCAAAGCAAAAAAGCCCGGTATGCAGCACCGGAGTATATTTATTTGGTAAGAGGCAAAGAGGTGCGGGTAAAAACCCATACCACTTCTTTAAGCCACAATCAGATACCCAAAATAAGCCTGCCCCGCTACGAAGATTGGGGCGATATTTTGCGCTGGAACCTGCAGGAAAATGTGCCCGGTGAGTTTCCGTACACTGCCGGAGTGTTTCCGTTTAAGCGCGAAAATGAAGACCCTACCCGAATGTTTGCCGGCGAAGGCAACCCCGAACGCACCAACAAGCGGTTTCATTACGTATCTTTAGGTATGCCTGCAAAACGCCTATCTACTGCTTTTGACAGTGTTACCCTGTATGGCGAAGACCCCGATTACCGCCCCGATATATATGGCAAAATTGGCAACAGCGGCGTATCGGTATGTTGTCTTGATGATGCAAAGAAATTATATTCGGGTTTTAACCTTTGCGAACCCAACGTTTCGGTATCTATGACCATAAACGGGCCGGCTGCCACCGTTACTGCCTTTTTCCTAAATGCCGCCATAGACCAGCAATGCGAACTGTATATTAAACAACACGGGCTGGAAGAAAGGGTAAAAGCACACATTGCCGAAATATATGCCGGCAAAAACCAAAAACCACCACAATACAATGCCAATTTATTGCCCCAGGGTAATAACGGGTTGGGGCTTATGCTGCTGGGCGTTACCGGCGACCAAGTGCTGCCACTTCATATTTACAACCAAATTAAAGCACATACCCTGAAACAAGTGCGCGGAACTGTACAAGCCGATATCTTAAAAGAAGACCAGGCACAAAATACCTGTATTTTCAGCACCGAATTTTCATTGCGGCTCATGGGCGATATGCAGCAATATTTCATAAACCATGATGTTCGCAATTTTTACTCTGTTTCCATATCGGGGTATCATATTGCCGAAGCAGGCGCCAACCCCATTACCCAACTGGCATTTACCCTGGCAAACGGCTTCACCTATGTTGAATACTATCTGAGCCGCGGTATGAAAATTGACGATTTTGCCCCCAACCTGTCGTTCTTTTTCAGCAATGGCATTGACCCCGAATATGCCGTAATTGGACGGGTCGCCCGAAGAATATGGGCAAAAGCCATGAAACTGAAATACGGAGCCGATGAGCGGTCGCAAAAACTCAAATACCACATTCAAACATCGGGGCGTTCTTTGCACGCGCAAGAAATAGGATTTAACGATATAAGAACCACGCTACAGGCACTATATGCCATATACGACAACTGCAACTCCCTGCACACCAACGCCTACGACGAAGCAATAACCACCCCCACTGAAGAAAGTGTGCGCCGCGCCATGGCCATACAACTCATTATTAACCACGAACTTGGGCTGGCCAAAAATCAAAACCCCTTACAGGGCAGTTTTATTATTGAAGAACTGACCGACTTGGTGGAAGAAGCCGTTTTAATGGAGTTTGACCGCATTACCGAGCGCGGCGGCGTACTTGGTTCCATGGAAACCATGTATCAGCGGGGTAAAATACAGGAAGAAAGCTTGTATTATGAAACCCTGAAACACGATGGCAAACTGCCTATCATCGGGGTAAATACGTTTTTGTCTTCCGATGGTTCTCCGACCATTATTCCGCAGGAGGTAATACGCTCTACGGACGATGAAAAAAAGTTGCAAATACAAACCATGCAATGCTTGCACCAAGCTCATGCCCAAAAGGCGCAACACTATTTGCAACACCTGCAGCAAGTAGCCATTGCAAACGGCAACCTGTTTGAAACCCTTATGGAGGCGGTTAAATACTGCTCTTTAGGGCAAATAAGCCGGGCATTGTACCAAGTTGGCGGGCAGTACAGAAGAAATATGTAGGCAATAGTTGCAAGGCTGTTTATTGCTACGTCCAACGCTTTAAAAAGTACTTTGCGCAAAAGTAGCGTTGCGGTGGGAATTGGTTTGCTTGGCCGTTTTTCATGCTTGCTTTGCACATAAAAATCCCGCAAAGTTTGGCTTTGCGGGAAGTTAAAGGGCTTTTTTCTTATCAGGTTTTTTACAACCTATAAACTATGGTCAGCAATTAGTGTTTTGACACTTTAATTTTAATTAAGTTCATAAAATTAAATGGATAGAACAGTAGTTTAAATCATAGCGTTCTTTGCGAATTACATAGCGTTTTTTGCGGTTTTTTCTTTTACCGCAAGGTTCGCAAGGGTTGCGCAAAGGTCGCTATTGGTTAAAAATATGGTTGCCAATGTTTTTGCCCCGAGTAGTCGGGGTAAAATTAAGTTCATAAAATTAAATAGATAGAACATTAGCTTGTCCGGGGGCAGTGCCGATGTCGGTTTTGCTTTCGTGCAATGGCATGCCGGCGGTAATACGGAACAACATTTGTTTTACTTTTTTGGTAAAGTCTGTTTTATTAATGCCATACAATTGGAGGCATTTATACACCCACTGTTGCTGCAGTTGCCATTCTTTATGGGCTGTGGCGCTATTTTGCTGTGTATTGACACCCCTCTTGCGCTTTTCATATTTAATAAGCGGCAACAGGTATTCATATAAAAGCAGGCACATCTCATCGGTATCGGGCGCATTGATACTTATAAGTTCAAGGTGTAGTTTATCTGCGGAAGACGAGGTTTCGGCCGAAACCTTGAAAGGGGCGCATTGCTGCACATACTGTCCAAAACAGGCAAGGTATTGTTTAAGCGGTATATGCATGTTATCGGGCAAATCAAAATCGAGATGCAATACTTTTGGTGGCGAGCAGTAATCTATGCCTCTGCTCATGTATAAAGACAGCGCATAAATACCCAGTTCCAGAATTTTTTTGTAGGGCGCTTTCAGCGGATTATCCTCTACGTCAAATTCATGCAAGCCATACAGTTGAGTAAGTGTGTGGGGCAAAGTGGTAAGTTTGTTGCCCGAAAGGTCTAAGGAACGCAAATGAGTAAGGCGTCCTATTTGGGTGGGCAACTGTTGCAACCGGTTTTCTACCATATAAAAGGTGTCCAAGTTGCCAAGATGTTCTATTTGGGGCGGTAGTTTTTCAATTTTATTATAAGACAAGTCGAGGAAAGACAGTTGGCACAAACTCACAATCACATCGGGAAACCGGCTCAGGTTGTTGTAGCTGATATCGAGGTGGTTAAGACGGGTTAAATTGGCAAGTGCCGGCGGCAATACTGAGAGTTTGTTTTCGGATAATGCAAGTTGGGTAAGTTGTTTAAGATACCCCACAACTGCGGGAAGTTGCTGAAACAGGTTTTCCGATAAATCGAGGCCGGTTAGCTTACACAAATTTTTCAGGGTTTCGGGCAGGCCCGAAAGTTGATTGGTGCGCAGGTTTAATTTGCGCAATTTAGCAAGGTTTCCTATCTCATCGGGTAGTGTTTGTAGCCGGTTTCGGCTTAGGTCTAATTCTTCCAAAAATTGCAGATTACCAATTTCGGGGGGCAATTCCTGCAGGTTGTTGCAATCTAAATTTAATGAACGCAGGTTTTTCAGTTCGCCAATTTGGGGCGGCAGCGAACTAAGGCAGTTATCGCTCAAGTCCAGATGCTCCAAATGCTCCAACATGCCAATTTCGGGAGGCAGCGCATCTAAACTGAGGTTGAACAAAAACAATTGTTTTTGTTTGTTCTGTTCTGCATTTCGCAGGGTTTGTAATATGGAATGTTTGCTCATTTGTGTATAAAAGTACGGCCTTTAGCAATACCTGTTGCAAAACGAAAGTCATCTTACGGTCATTTTTTTATGAGCAATTTTATAAATTCGAGGATTTTTGGGCAAGGTTTTAGATTATTGATAATTTGAAAACCCTTTACCGGCCTGTATTTCTGCAACACAAAAATGGGTAAGTTTACCTTGCGTAGCAATAAGCAAGTAAAAGCGAAGCGGGTATAATTTATTTTACAATTTTATGACAATTAGTCCTATATAAATTACCTGCTTTTCCGCCTTACCCTTGTTTGGGGCATGTTATTATTGCTTTGTTTTCCGGCGGCGGGTTTCCTGCTGCAGGAGGCCAAGTTCGCGGCTCATTTGCCCCGAAACGGAAGTGTTTTCCTGACTTCGCCTGATGAGGTAGGGAATAACCTCTCGCACGGGGCCGTAGGGCAGATATTTGGCCACATTATAGCCCTCTTTTGCCAGGTTAAAAGATATATGGTCGCCCATGCCGTAGAGTTGGGCAAACCAAACGTTTGGGTGGTTGTGAGGTATATTGTTTTCCTGCATGAGGCGGCAAAGGTAAGCGGCGCTGTTTTCGTTGTGCGAGGCGTTGCAAACGGCAATCTGGTTGCTATGTTCAATACAGAATTGGAGGGCGCGGTTAAAATCGCGGTCAGCGGCTTCTTTATCGGGTTGTATGGGCGATGGATAACCCATTTCTTCGGCGCGGTTGCGTTCTTTTTCCATATAGGCTCCGCGCACTAATTTTACTGCCGGAAAAAATCCTTTTTCCTGTGCATAGGCAAAGAGTTTTTCAAGGAACTCCATGCGGTCGTGCCGGTACATTTGCAGGGTGGTAAACGCCACCGGAAAGGGGCGGTTGTACTGCTCCATCATATCGTTTACCAGCCGGTCTATGGCATCTTGAATCCAGCTTTCTTCGGCATCAAAATAAATGCTCATTTGGGCGGCTTGTGCAGCTTTGCACAAGGTGTGCATACGGTTTTGCACGCGGTTCCACTCCTCCTGTTCGGCGGGGGTTAAGGGGGTTTGGGCGCTTACTTTTTCAAGCAGGGCAAAGCGGGCAAAGCCGGTTATTTTGGTGCTTATGGCCGGTATGGCGTTTTTATTTCGGGCAAATTCTATGGATTTGAGCAGTTGTGCAATGGTTTGGTCAAAATCGGCATCGGTTTCTTTGGCTTCCACGCCGTAATCGAGCAAAGATTTTACCCCGTATTGCAACAGACGGTCTATTACCGGCTGCGACTCTTGCAGTGTTTCGCCGCTGCAAAACTGGTGGTAAATGGTGTATTTTACCAGCGGCGTTACGGGTAAATGCCAGTTAAACGCCCATTGGGCAAGAGATGTGCTTATTTTTACCAACAACGGGCTGTTAATAAGCCTGAACAACCAATACGACCGGTGCAACTCTTGGTTGCTCTTATAGGCAAAAGCGTTTTGGGTATTGTTAAAAACGGGTAGTTGGGTAAGTGTTTCCATAATTTACGGCAATTATCGGGTAGTTACCCGGTTAATCTTTGGGGTTACTTAATTTCGGCCGAAATTTAGCTACTTTATGCCAAATATTACACTTTCTACCCGCTAAACAGCTAACGTTGCAAAATGCCGGCAGGATTACCACCCTACCGCACCACCGCCACTTTTACACACCCCGATGCGCCACCCGCCGCCTGCTGCCACTTGCACACATATAAGCCCGCCGGCAGGTGCGCTACCGATATGGTTTTGCTTGCTGAACCTGCGGTTGTTGAGCCTGTCGCGGTTGTTGAGCCTGTCGAAACAAGCGTGGTTTGTAGTACTAACTGACCGGTGAGGGAGTAGAGGGCAATGCTCGTTTCGACTTCGCTCATTGGGCAGCAGTGGAGAGGGGCAGAAACGGTGAATTGGAGGGTGTTTTGGGCGGGGTTGGGGTAAACCATCACCCCGACCACCCCTGACCTCCCGAGTACTCGGGAAGGGGAATTTTCTGCTGTGCCTACCGTGCCGCCGGCGCTTTCTGTATCTATGAGTGCTTGCACCGTGCTGGTATCTGAGCAGACTATGGCGGTAAGGGTGGCGGTGTAGGTACCCGGGGTGGCGTATTGGTGGGTAAGGGTATTGCCGGTGCAGGGGGCGTAGCCTTGCCCGCAGAGGTAGGGCGGGCTGCCATCGCCAAAATCCCAGATGTAGTAGCCGCCGTCTGTGCTGTCGGGGTAGGCGTAGAGGGAGAGGTTGGTAAATTGTATTTCGTTTGCGCCTTGCGGCTCATAGCTGAATGCCGCCGCAGGCTGGGTGAGTAAGCCCATATAGTTGGTTTTAACAATATAAAGATTTGCCTGGCTAATACCCGCCGGAAAATCGTAATACTCTGTACGCCCACACGCAATAAAACCGCCGTCGGGGGTGGCTATGATATCATAAAAATAGTTATCAAATCCGGCATAGTCGCATAATCTTTTCCACAAAAGATTGCCACTAGTATCAGTTCTTGCTAGTGCTTTGGCATTGTAGTTTAATGCATTAACTTTGCGAACAAAATGCATTAACTTTGTGAATAAAAATCAAAAAACATGAGTCGTC
>MTCR01000158.1 GCA_002212725.1 Sphingobacteriales bacterium TSM_CSM
TTACGGTAAGGCGCAGGTAAGCCATAAGGTCTTTTACCTCTTTGCGCTGGTAAAAAGACACACCGCCATATACGCGGTAGGCAATGCCCTTGCGGCGCAGTTCTTCTTCAAAAGCGCGCGATTGGGCGTTGGTGCGGTACAGAATGGCAAAATCTTCGTTTTTAAAGTGCAGGCGCAGGCGGTCAATATAAATACTGTCCACTACCATTCGGGCTTCTTCGGTATCGGAGGCGGCGCGTATGAGTTGAATGTTGTGTCCGTCGTCGTTCTCGGTCCAGATGTTTTTGGTAATCTGACGATTGTTGGCGGCAATTACACGGTTGGCTACTTCCACAATTTTCCGGGAAGAGCGGTAGTTTTGCTCCAGTTTAAAAACAGCGGCTTCGGGGTAGTCGCGCTGGAAGTTCAAAATATTTTCAATAGTTGCCCCTCTGAAAGCGTAAATGCTTTGAGCATCATCGCCCACTACACAGATACAGCGGTGGGGTTCGGCCAATTTTTTTATAATGGCATACTGGGCAAAGTTGGTATCCTGAAACTCATCAACGAGCAGGTATTTAAAGCGGTTTTGGTATTTTTGGGCAATATCGGGGTGTTGGTAGAGCAGGTGATAGGTATTGAGGAGCAGGTCGTCAAAATCCATAGCGCCCGACTGCCGGCAGCGGTTGGCGTAACGGGTATAAATTTCGGGCATCCGGGGCAGGTTGGCGGCGGCATCGGCCAGGCGAATGTCGTCGTTTTTGGCGTACATGGCCGGGGTAATCAGGTTGTTTTTGGCATTGGAAATGCGGTTATATACCACATTAGTTTTGTACGCATCGGGGTTCAGGTTCAGTTCAGCTATAATGGTTTTGAGCAGGCTTTTGGTATCTTCGGCATCATAAACAGAAAAGTTGACCGGATATCCCAGCGAGGCGGCTTCTATGCGCAAAATTCGGGCAAATATGGCGTGGAAAGTGCCCATCCAAAGTTTACCCGATGCCTCCGGACCGGCAATTGCGGTAATGCGTTCCTGCATTTCGCGGGCGGCCTTGTTGGTAAAGGTAAGCGCCAGAATGTTCCACGGGGCTTTACCCGTGTTAATGAGGTGGGCAATGCGGTAGGTAAGCACACGCGTTTTGCCCGACCCCGGCCCGGCAATAATCATTACCGGTCCTTCGGTGGTTTCTACGGCGGCGCGTTGCACCTTGTTCAGTTCTTCAAGGTAGCCAAATTTTGCCGGGTGCCGGTGCAAAGAGTCAAACAAATTGGGTTGCATAGGTGCAAAGTTACGCTTTTAGGGGCATAAATGAAAGTGTTGCGGCATAATGCTTATATTTGTGCCCAATTAAACAAAATGGCGTTGCCGCAGCAACAGAAATACATGCCGCCCAAAGTTATAGCCGTAAGTACCCGTTTTTTAGTTAGCCGCCGGTTGGAAGGGGTGGCGCGTTTTACACTGGAAACCCTGCAACGCATTACCCCCAACCACCCCGAACACCGGTTTGTTTTTTTGTTTGAGCGCCCATACAGCGCCGAATTTATTTTTTCGGATAACATTACACCAAAGGTGGTGTTTCCGCCGGCCAGGCATCCCTTTTTGTGGTATTGGTGGTTTGAATGGTCAATTCCGCGAATATTGCGGCAGGTAAAAGCCGATGTGTTTTTATCGCCCGATGGTTTTTGCTCATTAAGCACACCGGTAAAAACGGCTATGGTGGTACACGATATTGCCTTTGAACACTACCCCGAACAGGTGCCTTTTTTAGCCCGGAAATATTACGCCCGGTTTTCGGGGCAATATGCCCGCCGGGCCAACCGGCTTGTTGCAGTATCGGAATATACCAAACAAGATTTGGTAAACACTTATGGCATTTCGCCCCAAAAAATAGAGGTGGTGTATAACGGGGTAAACAGCATTTATATGCCGCTTACCGTGGCGCAACAGCAGGCAGTACAGCAACAATATGCCGGCGGAAACCCCTATTTTTTGTTTGTTGGCGCTATACACCCGCGCAAAAACTTAGCCAACATACTGCGCGCTTTTGACCAACTGAAAGCCGGCGGCAACTGCAATGCCTTGTTTTTGGTTGCCGGCAGGCAGGCCTGGCAATGCCACGATGCCATGGAGGTGTACCAAAACATGCAGCACAAAAACGCGGTGCGCTTCTTGGGGCATTTACAGCAGGAAGAACTTGCCCAATTGATGGGGGGAGCGCTTGCCCTGGTATATGCATCTGTGTTTGAAGGATTTGGTATTCCTATAGTAGAAGCCATGTGTGCCGAAACGGCAGTTATTACCTCTGACGCTTCTTCTATGCCCGAAGTTGCAGGCAATGCCGCCCTGCTAACCAACCCCCATTCGCCCGAAAGCATTTGCGCGGCAATGCAGCAACTGTTCTTTAATGCCGGTTTGCGCAACAGCCTTATTGAAAAAGGACGCCTGCAAAGAACCCGCTTCAGTTGGGACGAATCGGCAAAAAAACTGTGGCAATCCGTGGAAAACCTGTTGTAGAAAATCATAACAAAACAATAAAACAAGTATTTTTTTTGAACAGGGAACTAAAAAGTTGCATTTTTGGTTATTTACCTGTAAATTTGTACTTTATATGCGCTCAGGTAAAGTAAAACTTTAAGTAACCAAAGGGGTTCGCATTTAAATAGCGCATGTATTTAAACCATAAATTACTGATTTAGAACGCAATGAGCTTAGAACAACAAATTAATTCCGATATTAAAACTGCCATGCTGGCCAAAGACCAGGTTACGCTTAGGGGGCTAAGAGCCATAAAAGCCGCTATTTTGCTGGCAAAAACCGAAAAAAGCGCAGGTCCGGAAATGAGCACAGAAACAGAAATTGCCGTGCTTACCAAATTGGTAAAGCAACGCCGGGATTCCATGTCTATTTATGAGCAACAAGGCCGGCAAGACCTGGCACAAGTAGAAGCCGAAGAAGTGGAAGTAATTGAGCGCTACCTGCCCAAGCAATTAACCGGCGAAGAACTGAAAAGCGCATTGCTGCATATTATTGAACAAACGGGCGCCAAATCGGCGGCCGATATGGGCAAGGTAATGGGTGCAGCTACCAAACAACTGGCCGGCAAAGCCGATGGGCGTGCCATTGCAGCCATGGTAAAAGAATTGCTGCAAAAGTAAACCGGCTTTACATGTCCTGCCAAACATTTTGTAATAAAAGCGGCGGGGTGTTTTCTTACAATTTAAACCTGCACAATGAACCCTATTGACCTTGCTTTTGCTGCTGTTTTGGGGTATGGTATATATAAAGGCATTAAAGGTGGTTTTGTAAATGCCATCTGGATGCTGGTACAAGTAACCGGCGCTCTTATTGTTGCCCTTCGTTTCAGCTATATTGCCAGCAGTATTTTTGAGCGCATGTTTAATGTAAGCGGTGTGTACACACCGCTTATGGCATTTATATTTGTGTTTTTGCTGGCTTTGGGCACCTTTTATGTAGTTGGCGAGGGTTTTACCCTTTTTATGAAGGCAGCCCATGTAAGCACCATGAGCCGCACCGTAGGCATTGTTATTTGGTGTATTTTGCTTACCATTGGCTTTAGCTTTGGGCTGCAACTGAGCGATGGCGCCAATATGCTTACCCGCAGCGTAAAAGAAAACTCAAAGGTATATGCCTATATTGAACCCATGGCCAGCGTGTTGCTTTGCAAACTTGATTTTGTGGGTCCTTCGGCTTCTAAAGTGCTGGAATCTATAGGGCAAATTACCAAAGTAGCCATAGACAAAGCCGTAGGCGAATGCGGCAGCAGTTCTACTGTTACCACCACCACCAATAATACTACCGTTCCCGATTCTTTATCGAGGAGTAATAAACCATAGCAGGGGGTGTGTTGCAGGCTAAACCCATAATTGGGTTCAGAGGTGGTATATGGTTTGCAGGTATTGCAATTCTTCTTCAAAATTAAGGCCGGCATGTTGCTGCAGCAGTTGTTTAATGGCAGTAGTTTGTTGAAGCGCAAACTGCCGGGCGGTGTGGGCATGCGGGTTGAAAGGAGTATGCCGGCAGGCTTTGGTTATTTTTTCAATCTTGTGCATTAAGTCGCGGGTTTCGGCGCTAAAATACACATCGGAAAACTTTTGCCAAATGTACTCAATGGCCATGGGGGCAGGGTGCAGCATATCGGGTTGGTAAAAGCGGTAGTCGCGCAAATCGTCCATTACCAGTTCATAAGCCGGAAAATAATCTGCCCTTCCCTGAAACAATTGTGCAAGTTCGTGGGCGGCAACCAAAAGGGTGGCCTTGCTTAATTGGTTGTTTATTGCACCGTCTTTCCAATGCCTTACAGGGCTAACGGTAAGTATAACCCGCAATTGGGGGTTGGTTTGCAGAAGGCGGCTCAAAACGGGTTGCAAGGCAGCTACAACATCGGGCACTGTAAGGCGGGTGCGGGTAAAAAACGCATCGGGCAGTTTGTGGCAGTTGGCAACGGTTTGCCCGTTACTTTTCAGGCGGTAAACAAAAGCTGTTCCAAGGGTAATAATAAGGTATTGTGCTTGCAGCAGGGCGGCGCTGCCTTGCTCAAGGGCAGCATTTATGTTGTGGAGGCATTGCCCGGCATTGGCATGAGAAAAACTGCCGTGGTGGGCAAAACTCAACCACTGTTCATTATAATAATGCAGGTCGTTTTGGGTAAAACGGGCATTATCGGCCAGTAATTGCAGGGTTTGCGCCACCGATTCGGGATTATATACAATACCCGACGGGTTAATTACTGCGTTAAACTTATAGTCCTGCAACAATTGCCCCATATTTTGTGCAAAACAAGAACCCAAAAGCACTACTTTTCCGGCGTGCGCAATAGGATATGCCGATGCCGGCAGGGTAATTTCGGTACGAAACTGCATAAAACAGGGTTTTATGGTGCAAAAATACAACACAACCGGTAAGCGCTGCCCTGTAAACAAGGTTTTACCCGACTGTTTTTTTTAAAAAGTCAACCAGATAAAAGCATTTTACCAAATGTAACACAGCCTTTTTCCCCTTTTTTAACACATATTTTTGCCTTAATCCTCAGAAACAGGTAAAAAAGAGAAGAAAATTACACAAACCGGCAACCAATTTAAAAAAACACTTGAATTTATGTGCAAAAGGTGTAACTTTGCACGCAATTTTTCAAAAATCAGAATCCGCAATGGCTGTAATAGAAAAAATACGTCAGAGAGTAGGTTTGGTGGTATTTCTTATAGCGGCTGCTATAGTAGCCTTTTTATTAATGGATGCGCTGAATACCACCTCGCGCATGGCAGGAAACTCCCCCGTTATTGGTGCAGTAGATGGTGAAAAAATTGACTACCAGAACTACCAGGCCAAAATAGAGCAAATTACCGATAATTACCAGAACAACCAAATGGAAATTACCGATGAAACGCGTATGCAGATACGTGAACAAGCCTGGAACCAGGAAGTGGAAGAAACACTGCTGCGCCGCGCTTACGATGCATTGGGTATTTCCATTACCAAAGAAGAAATGGAATCGCTTTTTACCGGCGACAACCTTCACGCTTCTATTAAAAGCGCTGCCGCTTTTCAGGATGAAAACGGACAATTCAGCCGCGATAAACTGGCACAATACGTTAAATCTTTTACCGATGGCACCGAAGAAGGTAAAGCCCGCCAACGGCAATGGAAACGTTTTGAAGAATCGGTTCTTAAAGACGAACTGAAACAAAAATACACCAACCTTATTAAAAAAGCGGTGTATGTGCCCTCGTGGTATGCCAAGGAAGTGTATGTTGACAAAAACAAAAAAGCCAATGTTAATTACGTTTTTGTTCCATATACTACCATTCAGGATACCGAAGTTTCTTTTACCGACAGCGACCTGAAAGCCTATCTGAACAAGAACAAGGAAAAATTCAAACAAAAGGACTCCAAAACCATAGAATACCTTACGTTTGACGTAATTCCAACGGCTGAAGACAGTGCCGCTGCCCGCAAAACAGTGGCCGATAACCTGGAACCTTTTAAAACGAGCGAGGATGCCGGCCGTTTTGTGAAAATTCAAAACTCCGACACGCCTTTTTCTGACAAATACATGAAAAAAGACGAGGTAAGCGGTGCGGTTAAAGACTCGCTGTTCAGCGTGGCTACGGGTACGGTTATTGGCCCTTACTACGAAGCCGGCGCCTATAAACTGGTAAAACTTATTGACCGCAAAATGATTGCCGACTCGGTAAAAGTGCGCCAGATTATTAAAATCGCCTCCGACCAGGCATCGGCCACCAAAGCAAAAACCACCATAGACAGCCTTAAAACCGTACTTGAAAAGGGCGGCGATTTTGCTGCGCTGGCTGCCCAGTTTTCAGATGACCCCACCACCAAAGACAAGGGCGGCGATATGGGGTATGTAAAACCCGATGCCATTAACCCCGACCTTGCCAAAGCTATTTTCTACGAGCACAAAAAAGGCGATATTTTTACCGTACCCACCCAACAGGGCTTGTATCTGGTTCAAATTACCGAAGCCAACCCCAATGCAGAAGCGGTAAAATTTGCTACCTTCAGCAAAAATGTGGAACCCAGCGAACAAACCCGCAACGCCGCTTTTGCCAAAGCACAACAGTTTGCCGGCGCCAATACCACCGCCGATGCCTTTAGAAAAGCCGCAACCGACCAAAACCTCATTATTAAAAAAGCCGAAAATATTGAAAAAAATACCTACAATATTACCGGCCTTGGTATTAGCGAAGAAATTGCCACCTGGGCTTTTTTGAACGAAGCCGGTAATGTAAGTTCGCGTATTTTCCAGATTGAAGAGGATTTGAAAGACGGCAGCGGACGCTCTAAAACCATTTATGTGCTGCCCATGGTTTCGGGCGCAAAAGCCGAAGGAACCGCCTCTGTTGACGATGTAAGAACTCAACTGGAAGCAGAAGTAAGAAAAGAAAAGAAAGCCGAAAAAATTGTTGCCAAAATTGGCAGCGCTGCCGATTTACAAGCCATAGCAACCGCCACCGGACAGGAAGTAAAGAGTGCCGCCGAACTTGATTTTAACTCTTTTAGCTTAGCAGACCTTGGCCGCGAACCGCAGGTACAGGGTAAACTGTTTGGGCTGCAACCTTCGGCTGTTTCTAAACCTATTGTTGGCGATAAAGGGGTGTATGTGGTGCAGGTAACTTCTTTTACCGATGCCACGCCGCCGGCCGACCTGTCTGCTACCAAAGCTGAAATTGGACAACCCCTGAAACAAAGCGCAGATTTTGGCGTAATTCAGGCACTTACCAAAGCTGCTAAAGTAGATGATGAGCGCTACAAAACCCGCCGTTATTAATAGCTGCTTTAACCACAAACAAAGCGCTTCCGGGTTTTGCGCGATTTGATTTTTAATTGTTGTATTTATCAAAAATCCCTGTATTGCAAATGTCAATACAGGGATTTTTGCTTTTCTGGCATAAACTTAGCCGATTTCCAATGGTATAACATGATTTTATTATAGATTATTTTTATATATGAAAATATACGCAAATGTATAAGGCAAAACCGAAAGCCTTTTGCTGTTGCCGACTGCCTGTGTATTTACCGGTTTTCCTGTAATACTGCTAAATGCTTTGCAAACTCTTGCACTGCATGGCAAGCAACGGTATTATTCCTCCATTTCGTAGCCGGTGTAGCGGTTTTCGGCTTCATCGGGGTCTAAGTCAAGAGCTTCCAGGTCGGCTTCGGTATAGGTTTTTAATATTTCCAGGTATTCGGGGTCTTCCTGGTATTCCTCTGTGGCAGGCGTAGTTTGTTGTATGTCGGGTTGCTCCTGTGGTAAAGGTGTTTTTTTCAGGACATCGGGTTTTGTTTTAAGGTTTTTCCGTTTCATACAAAATTAAAAATTTAATTACAGGTAATGGGGCCGGGGTTATTCGGGTTGGCGGTTGTTCCAGATTTTAAAGGTATTTTTATGCACTTCGGCCAAAAAGCGGCTGGGCATGGTGTAGTATTGGTCCCAACTGTTAAAGTAAGCGGGCATGGTAAGGTAGAGCAGTTCTTTGGCGCGGCTGCTGGCCACGTAAAACAGGCGGCGCTCTTCTTCCAGTTGGTCCATATTTTTAAGGGCGCGCACAGATGGGAACAGCCCATCTAAGAGGTGTGGCACAAAAACGGCGTACCACTCCAGCCCTTTTGCCGAATGCACGGTGGTAAGGGTAAGCGGTTTGTCTTCGCTTTCGTCAATGAGTGGGGTGTTTTGGTTTTGAAATTGTGTGGCGGGCGGGTCGAGCGCAAAATCGGACAAGAAACGCTCCATGCTTTCGTATTTGCAGGTTAAGGTATAAAGCACGTCAATATCCTGTAAACGGGTTTCATAATCGGCTTCGAGGGTTTGCAGAATGGGGGCGTAATAATTTTTAAGTATTTCAATTTTGGTTGCTACGGTAATATCGGTGCGCATGGCTTGGTTAAGTGCTTGCTGCAGCAGCAGTAAATCGGGGCCAAATTTTCGTTTTTCGAGTCCGGAAAAGTCAATTTTACCATTTTGCTGCTGAATGGTTTCCATAATTTTGCTTGCGGTTACCTGCCCAATGCCGGGCACGATTTTGAGTATGCGGTTCCAGGCTACGGCGTCGAAGGGGTTAAGCACAATGCGCAGGCAGGCAATAATATCTTTTATATGGCGGCGCTCGGTAAATTTTATGCCGCCCACAACAACATAGGGTATGCTTCGGCTCAGCAATTCGGTTTGAATAAAATTGCTGTGAAAGGTGGCGCGGTAAATAACGGCAATATCGTTAAGCGGTATGCCTTTTTCGCGCAGTTCCAGAATTTTATCTACCACAAAGGCGGCTTCGGCTTCCTGGTCGGGCAGTTTAGCCACAATGGGTTTTACCTGTGTTTGGTTTGCCGAAAACAGGGCTTTGCGGTAACCCAGTTTTGCGTTGTTGGCTATGGCGTTGGTAAAGTTGAGCAGTTGCTGATGGCTTCGGTAATTTTGTTCAATTTTTACCACCTTACAGTCGGGGTAGGTGGCCGGAAAAGTGAGTATATTTTCAAAATTAGCGCCGCGGAAGGCATAAATACTTTGGGCATCGTCGCCCACTACCATAATGTTGCGGCTACCTTGGGCAATATAGTCTAAGATTTCTTTTTGCACTACGTTGGTATCCTGAAATTCATCTACCATAATGTAGCGGTAGGTTTTTTGCATGGTTTTCCGGAAAGGCAGGTTATCGCGCAGGGCATCGCGCAGGGTATCCATGAGGTCGTCGTAGTCAAAGAGTTTGTTTGCCCGTTTGTATTGACGGTATGCTTCGGTGAGCAGTTTCAGGTCTTCGGTAAATTCCAGCAGGGCGGTATATTCGCGGCGCAGCACTTCTTCAATGGGCACATTGCAATTTCGGGCTTTTGAAATAATGGTTTGTATGCGGCTTTTTTTGGGGAAAGCCTGGTGTTTTTTGGAGAAGTGCATTTCCTGCCTGATGAGGTCAACAACATCTTCGGAGTCGGCGGTGTCAATAATGGTAAAATTGGGCGGCAGATTCAGCATGGGGGCATAGTGGCGCAGGGTATGGTTGGCAAAGGCATGGTAGGTGCCGCGCATAATTTTATCGGCTAAGTTGTTTTTGAGCAGTTGGGCGGTGCGGTGTACAATTTCGGTGGCGGCTTTGCGGGTAAAGGTAAGGAGCAGAATTTGTTCGGGGGGTATGCCGCTTTCGAGCAGGTAGGCGGTTCGGTAAATTACGGTGCGGGTTTTACCGCTTCCGGCGCCGGCAATTACCAGCAGCGGGCCGTTTATAGTGGTGGCGGCCAGGTATTGGTTGGGGTTAAGGCTGTTGAGGTAGTCAATTTTGTATTTTGCTGCATCGGGCGGGGCGGGTAATTTATCGGGCTGCGGGTGTATAATGCGGCTCTCAATGCTGCCGGCAATTTGTTGCAGTCGTTCTATGCGCTGCTGTACATCTTCTTCTACCGGCACCTGTGCATAGGCGTCAATTTGCATGCGCTCTAAATCGGTATGGTAAGCGCCGGTATAGGCATTGCCGGTGCCGGTTTCAAAAGCCGGCGTGTTTCCGGCGGTTGAATCGGATTGGTAATCGGGAATAAAGGTTTTTAGAAACTGGAGTATTTTATCTTTATCTGATGGGTTGTTGTTCATGGCTTTTTGCTGTTTTACCTTGTTTGTGTGGGTTGCACACGGAAACATGTTTATAAAGGTACAAAATTTTTAGCAAAACAGTCATTGTTCAACTGATGCAGGGCTTAAAAATAAATCCGCTGCCCAATTAGACAACGGATTTAGCTGTTCAGGTAAAAATGTAAGCAGTAAACCCTACACAACGCCCCTTGCTTTTACAAACTGATGGCTGTGCCTTACATCGTCTATTACCATTTTGCTGATGATTTCGTGCATAACCTCGGTAGTGCCGGCGCCAACGGTCATCAGGCGCACATCGCGCAGGGCGCGGGCAATGCCGTAATCTTCCATGTAGCCCCAGCCGCCGTGTATTTGCAGGGCTTCGTTTACCACATTAAATGTTTCATCGCAGATAAAGGCTTTTGCCATACTTACCGTTTTTACCGATGCCGGGCCGTGTTCTATAAACTCGTGTACGGCGCGGTAGGCAAACGAGCGGCAAGCCTCTGCCGAAATGGCCATTTTTGCAATTTTATGCCGTATTACCTGAAAATTGCCAATAGGACGACCAAAGGCCTCGCGCTCTTTGGCATATAAAATAGCTTTGGTAAGCGCCCATTGGGCGGTGGCGGCACCCATTACGCAGGCAATGAGGCGCTCTTCCTGCAGGTTGTTCATAATGTAGTAAAACCCGTTGCCCTGGTAGCCCAGCAATGCCGATTTGGGCACTTTGCAATCTTCAAAAAACAGTTGCCCGGTATCTGAACTGTGCATGCCCAGTTTGTTTTTTACCGGTATGGCCTTAAAACCGGGCAGCGAGGTGTCTATAATAAGTACGCTCATGTTGTAGCCCTCGCCGTGGCGTACTACGGTAACAATAAAATCGGCCATGGTGCCATTGGTAATAAACATTTTAGAGCCGTTTACCAGATAATGGTCGCCCATGTCTTTGGCGGTGGTTTTAATGCCGCCCACATCAGAGCCGGCGCCGGGTTCGGTAATGGCCAGTGCGGCAATTTTTTTACCCGTTAGCGCAGGTGCCAGGTATTTTAGTTTTTGCTCTTCGGTTCCAACGGCGTTTATAAGTGGCAGAGGCAGGTAGGCATGTGCATATAAAGACATGGCCAAGCCGCCCGCATTGGAGTGCGCCAACTCTTCGGCAATTACTGCTGCCGCCCATAAATCCATGCCGCTGCCGCCATACTCTTCGGGGAATGTAACACCAAAAAAGCCCAGTTCGCCCATGCGTTCAAAAATATGGCGCGGGCATTCTTTGCGGGCTTCCCATTCATCGGCAAACGGTATAATTTCCTGCCGTATAAATTCGCGCACCGACTGGCGCAGCAACTCGTGTTCTTCGGTAAAGGGGTTAAATGCAGACATACGCTGGGCTGTTTTTTTTAAGTTTAATGAAAAATGCATATTGAACGCCACAAAAATACAATGCGCGCATTGTATTTGTTCACACAAAGGTAAAAAAATATTTCGGGTTGCCCGAAAATTATTTTACAGCATGAACAAACGCTTTCAATGTAAAAGTTTGTACTTATTCAGGTTGTACCTTTGTTGGTGATGTTCTTCACTAACTTCCTTTCATTTTACCGCAAAGTTTTTTTTGCTCTTTGGTCAATGCTACCAATCAGCAAGGAACAAGATAAAATGCCGGGATTTACAGATAGTACCTAAATAGTTACAAAAGTTTTTAAATTTACTGTTTAACCTTTAAATTTGCGGCATATTCCTTCTTATTTCATTCACCTGAAAGTACCAGCAAAACATAGCCAATCATGAACAACAGTATTCCACAGGTAGATTTATCCGGATTTATATCGGGCAATGCGCAGCAAAAAGCGGCATTTGTAGAAAAATTAGGCAAGGCTTACGAAGAAGTAGGTTTTGTATCGGTTATTAATCATGGCATTTCCGATGCCGATATTGACAATTTGTACCAACAGGTGCAGTCTTTTTTTGCTTTACCTGCCGATGTTAAGAGGAGTTACGAAATTGTGGCACTTGCCGGGCAGCGGGGCTACACCAGTTTTGGACGCGAACACGCCAAAGGCAGCGATGCACCCGATTTAAAAGAGTTTTACCAATGGGGGCAAACCGTAGAAGATAACGACCCGGTAAAAAATGAATATCCCAACAACATAGAGGTAAAAGAATTGCCGGCTTTTAACCAGGCTTTGTACAATGCCTACCGCAATTTTGAAAAGGCCGGCAGCTACCTTTTGCGCGCCATTGCCCTGTACCTTAACCTGCACGAAAATTATTTTGACGACAAAATTCACAACGGCAACAGCATTTTGCGTGCCATACACTACCCGCCCATTGTGCAGGAACCCAAAAACGCCATAAGAGCCGAACAACACGAAGACATTAACCTCATTACCCTGCTGGTGGGTGCCTCGGCCGAAGGGCTGGAACTGCTGAACAAGCAAAACGAATGGCGCGCCGTAAATGCCGGCCCGGGAGAAATTGTGGTAAATGTGGGCGATATGCTGCAACGGCTTACCAACAACCGCCTGCGCTCTACCACCCACCGCGTGGTAAACCCCCCGCGCGAAAAATGGCATACCCCCCGGTATTCCATTCCGTTTTTTTTGCACCCGCGCTCAGAAATGGACCTTACCTGCCTTAAATCTTGCATTACCGAAGATAACCCGCTGCACTACAAACCCATTACCGCCGGCGAATACCTTGATGAACGCCTGCGCGAAATTGGGCTTAAAAAATAACCAGCCCCGTAAGCAAAGGAATTGGCAGTGTTTATACCAAGCTTAAAGCAGGCAGGCGCACCTGACCGCCCTGTCTGCTTTGTTATTTTACCCGGCTACGGGCGCTTTTGCCGCCGGATGTGGCAGGTTGGCAGCGCAGGCAAGGCGGTGCCGGTGCAATACCATAAACAACATGGCCGCATAAAATGGCAAACAGGGAATTTTATACCGCGCCAAAGCGCCAAAATTATAACTGCTAAACCCCACGGCAAAGGCAAAAATAATGGAAAACCAAAAACACAACGCAATTTCGGGGTTGGTAAACACCAGCCGGAGGGTGCGCAAAATGCCCACTTTCAGCAGTATGTACACGGTAAAGAACAGCATAAAGGTACTTTCTATAGCCGTAATCAGCACTACCGGGCTGTTGGCCTCAAATAAGTAGGGTCTGAAAAGCGCAACATTTACCGCCGCCGGAAACTTACTTAAAATGCCCAGGGGGGTAAAGGTCATTTCGCCCAATGAATAACCCGATTGCCCCTGCTGCTCATACAAAAAGCCATGCCACGACTGAAACCCGATGGCCATTTCTACAAACTTACCGAAAAATTTCATAAACAGCGCTGCCAGGTTGTTGCTAAACAAATAGGCATAAAACCCCAAACCCACCAGCCCCAGAATAACCGCAAAAGCCCGCAGTCTGGTATCGGGCAACATGCTCAGGTTGGAGGCTATTACCCACCAGATAACCGCCGGCGCAAACCCAACGGCAATATAAGCTTTCAGTTCGCCAATAAGGTAAGCGGTTAACAGTGCCAGCGCTGCCGAAATGAGGAGGTGTTTTTTTTGAATGAACAAGTTGTTGAGGGCGTACAACAGCCAGCCAAGACAACCCAGGGCAATGGTATCTTTCATTAATCCCGAACCCCAAAACACCACCGATGGCAGGGCAAACACCACCAGGGCCATAGAGCGATACAACTGTGGATACCAGGAGGTAAATACCCTGTACATAGCCCAGGCACCGGTAAAGCCCAAAGCCGCAAAAAATACCGATGTAGCCCAGAAGCTGTTGCCGCTAAACAAGCCCAGCAGGGCGGCAATGCGTATAACCATATAGGTGTTTTCGCTATAGTAAAAGGGCATTTGTTCGGTAATATAGGCGGTTTGCATGGTTTCGGTGCCGGCGGCAGCACGCCATATTTCCCAAATGCGGGCGGGGTTTTCAAAAAAGTGGTTGTATAAAATGGTGGCATGGTCGTAATAAACCGTTGTATCGCCGCCGGGGTAATAAAAGCGGTAAATGGCGCAAAACAACACGGCGCCAATAATTTTCAGCAGCAGGCCGGGTAAAAAATACTGTGCATAGGGCTGCCCGTTGCGGTACAACAAATGCCGAACCACAAAACCAACACCCAGCACCAAACAAACCGATACCGGCAGCAAAACGACATCTTTGAACTCCAAAGGCGGTAAGGTAAATGTTAAAACAGGGTCTCGCCCTGCAAAAATAGTGAAATTTTACCGTTGCTGCGTGGCAGTGGCATAAAATACAGGTAGTCGGCGCACATTAGTTTTGGCCGGGGTATAAAAAAATGAAGCCGGTATTTTTGAGGTGTTTTGCCAGGTGGCGCGAAAATTCGTCTAACGCGGCATTATACGATACAGAGTGGGTTCTGCCCAGGCAAATGGTAAAGAGGTCGTTTGAGGTAATTGGCGGAAACGTGGCGGTTGGGGTTTGCCAATTGGTAACAAGCTGAACGGAAAACTCGAAATCGGCTCTGCTCATTCGTTTGTATTCTTCAAGAAAATCGGCGGTTGGTTGGTTGGCAAGGCAAAGTACCGATGCGCCAATATGCTGCGAAAGTCTGCGTACAATAGCCAGGCAATGCCTGAAACCATGTTCGGCTTCGGCGCCGGGCGGCAGGGCCAGTACAATTCTTTTAACGGCATTTAGCGGGTGGGTTGCTTTAACCACCACAATGGTTTGGTTGAGTTTTTGAAGAATAATATCGAGCAGGGTGCCAAAAAAGGCATTGGCAGCAGTTCGGTTTTCGTTATAGCCCAAAATTACATCGGTAACCAGCATTTCTTTGGCAGCCCGCACAATGCCGCTTGCAGGGTTTAAATCAACGCGGGTAGATAAAAGCACGGGGGTATCGGTAGCGGCTGCATGTACCAGCGCTTTTTCCAGCATTTTTTGGTTTTGCCTTACTTTAGCTTCCACCTCATGGTCGTCGGTAACTACGGCAAGGGGTATAAGGGGTTCTTTAGAAGATGGATTTTTTATGAGAATGGCAAAATCAATGAGTTGTTCAATGGTAGAAGGGTTGGCTACCGATACCAGTATTCTTTCGGGTTTTTCGGGTTTTTCATCGGTGCCTTTGTTTTCGGCCATGGCTATTTTTAACCCGGCCTGTTCTACAATAAAAGGCCCAATAAGGCAGGTAACCAAAATTACAATAATTACGCCGTTTTGCACGGCATAATCAAAAATGCCCAGGTTGTAGCCCACCATGGAAATTGCCAGAGCTGCCGCCGCTTTTGAGTAGCTTAACCCAAAAAGAATATTGCGTTGCACAGCGTGGTAGCCATGCAGTTTTTGCATTACCCATGCCGGAATTAATTTGCCAAAAGTGGCAATACCCACCATACCGGCGGCAAGCGCCAGTGCGCCGGCATCTTGCCAGAAGAGGCTGATATCTGCCAACATGCCAACCCCGAAAAGGAAAAACGGAATAAACAAGGCGTTGCCGGCAAAACTTATGCGTGCCATAAGGGGCGATGTGTGCGGAACCAGCGCATTGAGCGCCAAACCGGCCAAAAATGCGCCCACAATAGGTTCAATATGAAACAACACCATAACCGATGCCGACAGGAAAACAAATGCCAGGGTAAACAGGTATTGGTTAACGCCTTTGCTTTCTACGTTTTTAAAAAACCAGCGTGCAAGCGGCAGCAACAGTTTGAGCACCAGCAGCAAACAAACGCCAAGTCCGCCGGCAAAATACAGCAAAGACCAACCGCTAATGCCTCCCTGTACCGAGTCTGATACCAGCGCCAGAATTAACAAAGCAAGCGTATCGGTAATTAAGGTGCTGCCCATTACCACCGTAACAGCTTCGTTTTTTACAATACCCAGCCTGCGTACAATAGGGTATGCAACCAGGGTATGCGGCGAAAACAAAATGCCAAATAAAAGCGCCGTAGTAAAGTTATAATGAAGCAAAAAATAACCGAAACCAAACCCCAGCAACACCGGTACACTAAAGGTTAACATGCCCAGCTGCACACTTTTTATGCGGTTACGTTTAAACTGGCGCAGGTCAATTTCAAGCCCGGCCAAAAACATAATATAAACCACACCCACCGCCCCAAACATGCGAATGGTTTCGCCGCGTTCCAGTACGTTAAAACCATTTGGACCCAGCAGGGCGCCTGCAATAATAAGTCCTATAATATCGGGTACATTAAAACGCCTTAACAGCAGCGGAAACACTAAAAAAGACAGCAGCAGTATGGTAAAAACCAAAATAGCATCGGTAACCGGCAGCGTAAAACTTGCATTGTTGTGTAGCAATATCATTTCGGCGGCTGATGAAGGTTTGTGGGTTTAGCGTTTTGTTAAAGTAAAAAGTTGCCCCGGCTGACTACTTAACCAAATGCTTCAAAAAAAACGGACCTTATTGCGGTGGCGTGCATTTTTTTGCCTTATTTAACCCATAATTTTTGTTTATGTACTGCAACCCCTGTTTTCTGTAAACTAAGTTGTGTACTTTTGCAACTTATAAACTACATAAATGCCCGCAAACACCTTTTTACCCCTTTCTTTGCAAATTGGCTGCAAAGGTAAACACTTTTTGGGGTTTATTGTTGTATTAACTTTTTTGCTGTATGCTGAAGGTTGCAAAAACCCCGCTGCACCGCCCACGGCCACAACCATGCCGCCACCCGCCGCACCCCAACAACCAAAGCAACCCGAAATTAAGCCCGGTACTGCCTACCGCATTGCCATACCGCTTAAAAGCGTAAAATCGCCCAACAACAAAGGTAATTTTACCTACCGCCTGCTATGGGCACTGGTAGAACCCCTCAACAGCGAACAAAAAAAGGTAACCGTACAGGTAAAAGCCATGTTTGAGGGCGCATGGCAGGGCGCTTTTTGGGAAGAAAACTTTATAGTGGTGTTGGGCAGCGGCAACGTAGTAGCAGCCAATAACCCCACCAAAGACATGGTAATGCCCAACCGGACGGTAGAAAAAAGCATTTCGTTTACCATACCTAAATCTGAAAATAAAATTGACCTGATGATTAAAGGCCGGGGAAACAATTTTTCCAACATACCCCTTGACCTTACCAAACCCGAATAATAAACCCCAAACCAACCGGGAATTGCTTTTGCAAAAAAACTAACTTTGTGCCCATAGCGCTAAATTTTACCCCCAATAGTAAACTTTTAAACCGGTAGCGTGTATTTATTGAGTACTTATTGCCGGTTTTCGGGTGGCAAAACCCGTTTATTGCCACCTTAAATTTTTTTAAAAAAACAAAATAATTGCTATATGCTTTTACCAAAAGTACAAAATGCGCTGAACAAGCAGGTACAAATAGAAGCCAATGCCTCGCAAAAATACCTGGCAATGGCTTGTTGGTGCGATGCCAATGCCCTGGAGGGATGCGCCCGCTTTTTTTACCGGCATTCCGATGAAGAGCGGATGCACATGCTTAAACTGGTACATTATATTAATGATGCCGGCGGTACGGTTAGCATTCCGGCAGTAGAACTGCCACAGGCCGAGTACCAAAACATAAGAGAATTGTTTGAAACCGCCTATGCGCATGAGCAAAAAGTATCGGAGGCAATTGATGACCTTATTGAACTTTGCATTACCCAAAAAGACAAGCAAACCGCCAACTTTTTGCAATGGTATTTAAACGAGCAACACGAGGAAGAAGCCCTCTACCGCACACTTATTGACCGCATTAAGCTCATTGGCATGCAAGACCGCGGGCTGTATTTTATTGACAAAGAGGTAGATGAAGTAAACGCCAAAAAAGCCGCCGCCGAAGCAGCAGGGGAGGAGTAGCACAGTAATGCCAACCCTGTAAGAAACATTGGGTAAAGCGGCATAAACAGGCCTCCCCGCAGCGGTATTTTGTGCCGGCCGCCTTTCCTTGCTCCACCCTGAAGGTTATCAATTTTACTATGCGCATTACATTACTTGGCACCGGAACCTCTATGGGTGTGCCCGTTATTGGGTGTGCCTGCCCTGTTTGCGCCTCAAGCGATGTGCGCGACAAACGCCTTAGAACGGCTGCCTTGCTGGAAACAGAAGGGATTACCATTGCCATTGATTGCGGCCCCGATTTCAGACAGCAAATGTTGCAGCATCAAGTACAGCACTTAGATGCCGTACTATTTACCCATGCCCACCGCGACCATACCGGCGGACTTGACGATGTGCGCGCCTATAACCTGTGGCAGCAAAAACCCATGCCCGTGTATGCCACCCACCGGGTACAGCAAATTCTTAAAAACCACTACGATTATGTATTTGTGGAAGACAACAAGTATGCAGGTGCTCCAAACGTAGAACTACATACCATTTTAAACCACCCTTTTACCGTTAACAACCGCATAACCATTACACCTATTGAAGCCCTGCATGGAAACGACCCGGTTATGGGGTTCAGGGTGCATGACTTTACCTATCTTACCGATGCCAGTTATATAAGCCCCCGCGAAGAAGAAAAAATTGCCGGTTCAAAAGTATTGGTACTCAATGCCCTGCGGCAAAAAAAACACTGGTCGCACTTTAACCTGCCCGAAGCATTGCAACTCATTAACCGCCTCCAAATTCCAAAAGCCTACCTTACCCACATAAGCCACCAAATGGGGTTGCACCACGAAGTAGAAACCTCCCTGCTGCCGCCTCATGTGCGCCTGGCTTATGACGGACTGCAAATAACCCTCTGAAAAAATGCCCCGTTGCGCCACCATCGCAACTATTGAAAAAAAAACCGGTTGTTATTCAGAATTTGCTGAAACCTTTGTTCCAAACCAATTTGTTAGTATCTTGTATCTTCTTTGCAAAAACGTTGCCGCATTTTAACCATACCGGACTGCCATGAGCAATACCGTTTTTTACACCCTTATTTTTATGTACCTGCTGTTTGCAGCAGTGTTTATTGCTTATTACCTGCTTGGGCCGGCAAAAAAAAACCAGTATTTGCAACACAAAGATTTTTTGTTGGGAACCTGGCAGCGCAAAGGAATAAGTCTTGCCAACCAACCCTGGCAAATTGAATACACCTTTTCCCCTGCCGGAACGTTTGAGGTAAACGCCAACCCGCCACTCCATCTCAAAGGAAACTATCAGGTAGTGAGCGAATTGGAAAATCTGTTGGTGGTAGAGTTTTACAATATTGAATTTACCCGAGGCAACCATTTTTACCGCCACCCGCAACATTTGCAACTAAGCGTTGACAAACGCGATAACCAACTTACCATAGATAACCGCACTTACCGCCGCCTTACCACAGATGCTATTGCCCAAACTGCCGGCAATGTTTAACTTGTTTTATATGTCGGATATATCGGAAAGGGTTGCGTCTTCTCCGTCTTCCGAATGTTGTTTTTTAGCGGTGCCTGTTTTTTCCTGGTCGGCAAGCAGTTTAATAATGATGTTGGAAATATTGGTGTCGTGGTTGTTAAACCTAAACTCCAATTCCTGCAAATACAGGAAAGTGTACTGCGGTTTTACTCCATAAAATTTGGTGAGTTTTTCTTTGGAGTAGTGGTAAAACCGGCTTATTAAGGGCGGAAGGTTGTTTAAAATATCCTCGGTATTGGTAATGGCAGGGTTGTCTGTTGCATTTTCCGGGGAGGTAAAGTTTGCCGCATCGGGGCGAAGTTGTTTCATTGGCAATGTTTCGGTTTTGGCGTTGCCATGGTTGCTCAGTACATATATTTTTTCATCATGAACCGTAACCCCAAAAACAAGTAAATCTTCTTCTGTGCTGTTTTCTTCGGTGGTAAGGCAAAGTCCTTCGTTTTTATGCCAAAAAAGCGGGTAAAGCAAGGTTTGTTCATCAATGGGTAAATGTTTTACCTTGTCGGTTTCGTGTTCTGCAATAGCCTCTCTTATTTGCCGGTAATACTTATTAACGGTATTGCGGTGAAGTTTTAACTTGTAAGACGTGTCAATGGCCGTAAGCCCCGAGGCAAAACAACTCACTATTCGTTTTACGCGGCGTTTGCTTAAATTGTTTGTTCTCATTAGTTGTTCTTGTTTGAGTTTATATATGGGTTTGTTTTTAAATAAGAAAGGGCTTTTTCTTATCTGGGTGTTGTTGCTACCTTGCAGCTTTAGGGGTGTAAGAGTAGTTATAGCTTGTATTTGAGCGTAAAGATAGAGGAAAACCCAAATTGTTTTTTACTTTTCCATGACATTTTGTAAAAAAAAGGCGTTTTTTTTATTAAATTTAATTTAAAAAAATGCTTAATTGCCTACATTACAATAGCAAGCACAAAAAAACAGTACAAATAGAAGTTCGCAGCTTGCTTGTACTGCCAGGCAAACAGGGGGGTAGTTAAACAAAGTTTTATGTTTTTTTTAGTGCAGGGTTCAGAAAAGAAATTGCGGCATTGCCTGCATATAAAGGGGTTGGCGCTTAAGGGTTTGGTTGAATACGGCTTTTTAGTAAAGCCTTATGGTTTACATCCATACAAACAGTACCAATCACCTGATTTTTTGGAACCGGGTTAGTTGTAGGGGCAAATTGCCTTGGCAATGCAAGCAGGAAACATGTTTTACCTCCTTTGGGGTACCGCAAAGCAGAGGGGAGGAGGCAGAAAAAAAGAGAAATAAAAAAGCAGAACGGCAGGCTGTTGGGGGGTTAGTCTTTTTTTAACCGTTTGCTGAGCGAGCATACATTAACCTTATCTTTGCTGTAAAACTGCACTTTATCCATAATGCGGTGTATAAGCGGCAGCCCCAGCCCGCCCCGGCGGTGGTTGCGCACCGAATCTGAAATTGCCTCGCGCGAAGTCCAGTTCATTTCATGCGGACGAAAATTGCCTACATCAGAAATTTCAACCTTAAGATTATTGTTGCCAATTTCAAGCCGGAGTTTCAGGCTCTTGCTGTCGTCGCAGTTATTACCGTGTATAATGGCGTTGGCGCAGGCCTCGTCAACAGCCAGGATAATCTGGTTTTTTTCCACCTCCGACAAATGGAGCTGCTCTAATTGCCCGGCTACAAAAGTGCGTATTTCAGACAGCCGGTCTTTGGAGCAAGATGTTGTATATTCAATTTTTTTCATAAGGCAACAACTTCCTTGCGTCGTGTTCATTTGAAACAATGCTGAAAATGTTATGAAGCCCCAGTAACTCAAATACATTATAGACCTTTTCGTTCATGTGGTAAAACACAAAAGACCCGTCTTGTTCTTCCACATTTTCTTTGTGCGAGATAAAAACACCTAAACCTGCCGATGAAATGTAGTTGAGCATTTTGCAATCTATAAGTAAGCGGTAATGTTTGTTTTTTAGGGCTTCGCTTATTACCCTGTCCATTTCAATAGATGAGCCGGCATCTAAATCGCCTGCAATAGACAATATCAGAACTCCGTCGGACATTTTGTTTTGGTGTATTTCCATGTGCCGTTAATTTAAAAAAGCAAAAATAAGGTAAAAAGTTCCATTTTTAAGCAATTTTGCACATCTTATTTGTAAACAAAACCAATGCCTTATACCGGCAGGTGTGCAGGGCTGGGGTGGTAAAAACGGTTTATATCGGGTATTTGAACTGTTTTTTTTAGCGTTTTGTTATTGCAATTGCAAAAAAGAGTATTTTCGGGCATAAAACACACTTCGGCACATTTTCAGCTAATAACCGGTTTGAGTTTGCCTGGCTGCAAATTTTTTGCCATTTTTTCAATTTTACAAACACCAATAAAAAAAACAGCACAAAACATTATGAAACAGCTTTTACAGGTTACCGGCTTACTGTTGGTAATGCTTACGTTTAACTCCTGCGGCTACAACCGCATGGTAGCCCTTGATGAAGAAGTAAAATCGGCATGGTCGCAGGTAGAAAACGCCTATCAGCGCCGGGCCGATTTGGTACCCAACCTGGTAGCCACCGTAAAAGGCGTGGCCAATTTTGAACAGGAAACCCTTACCAAGGTAATTGAAGCCCGCTCAAAAGCTACCGGTGTTACCATTGACCCCACCAAAATTACCCCCGATGCCATTCAAAAATTTCAGGAGGCACAAAACGAACTCAGCGGTGCTTTGTCGCGCCTGCTGGTAAGTGTAGAAAAATACCCCGAACTGAAAGCCAACCAAAATTTTCTCGAACTGCAATCGCAATTAGAGGGAACCGAAAACCGCATTTCGGTAGAACGCAAAAAATTTAACGAAACCGTGCAGGCATACAATACCTACGTGCGCAAGTTTCCGGCCAACATTATTGCGGGCATGTTCGGGTTTCAGCAAAAAGGCTACTTCGAAGCCGACCAGGGCGCCGAAAAAGCCCCAACTGTTGATTTTGGTAAATAATCCCTGACCGGTAAAAACAGCTTGTTGGTTTTTACCATTGCGCTAAAAGGCAGGGGTACCCGGTTTCAGTGCCCGGCACCCTTGCCCTTTCATTTGCCACCTTAATTTAAGCAGCATACAACATGCCTACTGCAAACGATTTTTTTACCCGGGAGCAGCAAACCGATATTGTTTGCGCCATACGCGATGCAGAAAGTAAAACATCGGGCGAAATAAGGGTGCATATTGAAGACCTTTGCCCCGATGATGTGCTTAACCGCGCCGCCGCCGTTTTTGCCATGCTTGAACTGCATAAAACAGCACAACGAAACGGCGTTTTGTTTTACCTGGCGCTAACCGACCGCAAGTTTGCCATTTTGGGCGATGCGGGCATTCATCAACAGGTGCCGCCCCATTTCTGGGACGAGGTAAAAAGCGCCATACTCCAACAGTTTACCCTGCACAACTTTGCACAGGGGCTTATAAACGGCATTAACCTGGCGGGCGAAAAACTGGCCGAACTGTTTCCGTATGAAAGCGGCGATAAAAATGAACTGCCCGATGAAATTTCTTTTGGAACGAATTAGCCCGGAGGTTTGTTAAATCTTATACCATCATTACACTTCTTCTTACCCTGCGCATCATGAGAATGCAATTTTCTGTTACCGCCACCACTCCTGCCATTATTGCCGTTTGGCTTTTGTTATGGGCACAACTGCTGTTTGCTCAAGTGCCTCCGCGTCCCAACCCGCCAAAACTGGTAAACGACCTTGCCCATATTTTACCCGACGACCGCGAAGCAGCCCTTGAACTAAAGTTGGTTGCTTACGGCGATTCTACCTCTACCCAAATTGCCGTAGTAACCGTTGAATCATTGGGCGGCGATGCTCCCTATAACTTTGCCCAGGAAATTCTGGAGCAGTGGGGGGTAGGGCAAAAAGATAAAGATAATGGCATTGTAATACTGGTAGCCCCCGCCGAAAGACAAACCTTTATAAGCACCGGTTATGGCGTGGAAAGCACCCTTACAGACGCCCTGAGCAAACGTATTATTGAAACGGCAATGATACCTAACTTTAAACAGGGCAATTACTACGAAGGAATTGACCAGGCCGTAAATGCCATTTTTGCCGTACTTTCGGGGCAGTTTACCCCCGAAACAGAAACGGGCGGCAATGCCGATGCTTTTGTGGCGCTCTTCATCTTTATTATCATTATTTTATTTATCATTATTATTATTTACTCGGCAAGAAAAGGAGGCACCGGCATGGGGCGCACCTATAGCGGGCGCGGGGTAAACAACAGCGGGCCGGTGGTTATTCATTGGGGCGACAATGATTACGGCAGTTTTTCGGGCGGTTTTGGTTCATTTGGCGGCTTTGGCGGCGGCAGCGGCGGCGGTGGCGGCGCAGGCGGGTCGTGGTAATTTTTTTGCCGGACTATATATTTTTTGAGGTTCAACAATGGCAAAAACGCCGAATTGCTGCAAAGTAAAGAAAATAGTTTACTAAAACAGGCATTCAACAGCAAATACAAAGTAAAAATGCTATCTTTGCAGAGTAATTTTACCATGCACCTGCAACAACCCTTAAAAAGGCAACAATACCCTACAGGTGTGCGTTTAAGTGTGTGGTAAACTTGCAAAGCACTAAGCGCCCAACCCGCAAAACGGGGCTACCCGCAGTTGCGGCAAAGTGCAAAGTGCAAGAAGCAAAACTTTAATATAGTAAACAAAATTAACTTAAGCGTTTATCAGCCGCCGCGTACCCGCAGGGCTTTATCTGTCTGTAACTCTAAATCTTATGCACACGGCAGTTGCTTGTATATTGCATATAACCTTGCGTTGCAGTTGTGCAACTGCAAACCTCTCCTTTTCAATTACGGAAAAAGATAAATGCGGGCTATGTTGGTGCTGTACCTGCCGGTAAGCAAAGCAGGACAGGGCCGGGTAAACGGCAAAATTTCTTAACATAAAATGGCAAAAACAATTAATAACAACCAGGCAAACCAACCAACAACTTTCTATATCGATGCCACTAATGTATGCTATTGGCGCAATCCCGAAGTTCCTTCCTTATCGGTGTTGTTAAAATTACTGCTGGTACTTAAACGCGATAAAAAGCAGTCTTTTTTCTGTATTTTTGATGCCAACACCGCCCATAAACTGCCGCCCGAAGAACTGGAAATTTACAATTTTATGCTTGGAAACGGCAATTTCCATCAGGTAAGCGGCGGAAAAAGAGCCGACGACTATATTCTTAGCCTTGCCGATATGTACAATGGCTGTGTTATTAGCAATGATAATTATTCTGACCCGAAATACAGCCGCTATAAATGGAAAGACCGCGACTCCCGCCCAACCCGCCTGTTTATGGGCGAGGTAATTAAAACAAAAGACGGCGAACATCTTATGCTCTTTGATTTAGATATTAATGTAAAACTGGAGCATTCGGCAGCCGAACTGTTTAAAGAACTGGAGCCGGTGCTGGAACCTGTTAAAGATTATTATAATGGAATAATAAAAAACTATAATTCACAAAAGGGAACCGGCGCCATTTCTTTTTTTAAAGAAACCATAATAGGTTTCAGCAAAGTTGTTGCCGGAAATCAGCTTATTGAGCCGGGGCAGGAAGTGAAATTTAAAATAATTGATAGTAACAATATATTGGTTGCCACAGAACTTGAAGTGGTACAAAAAATTCAGAAAGGGTATATTGTACAATACGACGAGGTAAAAGAAACCGGCTTTATAAGTATTGACGGTGGTCCGCAGCGCTTGTTTTTCAGAAAATCTTACTTTGCCGAAGGTGCCGATACAGGCAAAATAACCAAAAACAGCCGTATTGAATGCCTTATTGGCAGCAACAGCAAAGGAGAGTGTGCCCGCGAAGTGCGTTTTGCCACAACCGAAGAAGCCGTTGCCGAAACAGCGGTTGCCGGGGTAAATACCGATAAAGTAAAACAACTGGAAGAAAAACTAAAAGATTTGCAGGAATTGCTCTTGTTGGCCAATAAAAAAATTACCGAACAGGCAAAAGAACTCAAGAACAATCAACAACACATAAGTCAGCAAACCGAAACGCTCCAAAAACTGCATAAAGAAGAATTGGACAGCCTGAAACAAAGATTTAAAGCAGAACTGCAAGCTTTATCCGGCGCTAAAGGCCAAACCAAACAGCAAAAAGAGCAAGTCCTGCCCACAATAAAAGAAGAGAAAACACAGTACGAATCAAAAAAACACGCCAATAATGATTATGATAAAAAAAGCAAACCGGTAATAACTCCCGTAACGGTGGAAACTACCGATAAAACCGCAAAACCTGCCGAAAACACCCATCATCAAAATGGTGTAAAAAGCAATGCCGGCAAACAAAAACAAGAAAAAAAAGGCAGCAAGGAGCAAATTAAAGCACAACCCGAAAAACAAACCGGTAAAAGTACAATACAACCCACTGTAAAAACACCGGTAGGGCAAGGTAAAAAAATAAAAAACACTCCGAAAGCCGAAATTTCCACAGTTAAAGAAGAACTGCCCGTAACAGAAAAAACAGCGGTACTTGCCCCGGCAGTTGCCACTGAAAATGCCCAGGCAGGAACAAAAAAGAAATTGCTGAAAAAGGCAGATATGGAAAAAACCGTTCCGGCTTTGGAAACACCCCCTAATACCAAAACAAAAACCGCGCAAGGTAAAGAAGAAAAATTACCCGAAGTAAAAACCACAACCACTCCCGAAGCCATTTTACCGGGTAAAGAAAGCATAGCTGCCCTGCCACAAGATTTTGATACCGCCGACAAGCGCCTGAACTGGTGGAGCAAACTGGAAATAAGTTGGAAAAAAGCCTTTAACGTGTTGGCCGGCTACGGCGAATCTACCCAAAAACCCTCTGACGAAGATTTGCAACGGATTATTAAATTAACCCGAATTGACCTGAGTGCCACCGGAAGCACTCCGCTGGGCTTTAAACTAAAAAACCTGTTCGGGATTAAAAACTTTTACCACCTGCAATACCTTGATGTGAGTGGCCATGCGCTTACCAACATCAACGGCACACAAAAATTGCATCAACTTCAGTATTTTAATTGCAGCAATAATAAAATTGACAGCTTGTCGGGTGTTGGTAACCTTAAGGGGTTGAAGGTTTTTATCTGCGCCAAAAATAAACTGAAAGCAGGCAACTTTAAAGGTATTTCTTCCAAACTGCCCCGCCTGCAAAAATTAGATTGCCGCGACAATGGCTTTACCGAAGCCGATGAAAAATATTTTGCCGGCTTAAACTTGCCTGAACTACAGTATTAGCCTTTGCAGTAATAATCAGATGGTTCTTGGAAAGGGTGTTGAGGTTTACTGTTGTTTCATGGAAAACCACCGTACAAGTACTGTAACTACCCGCAGAGTTACTCGGGGCGGCATGCAAGGTTGTTTTTGGGTAACCTCGGCTTGTATTGCATTACATTTTGCGCACCGGCCAAACTTTGTTGCAAAACCCTGCGCCCGAAACCGTGTAAATCTGCATCAAGCATAGGGCACACCCGCTGAAACCGCATAAGTTGCCGGAACGTCATAATCCAACTTTTAGTTAACCGCCGGCCATTAAATGCCAAACCGCGGCTTAACCCCCTTGAGCTATAATATTTCAACCGTAGAATTGAGCAATCTGCTCAGGGGTAAAATAATATGCCTGTCGCCTGCATCAAGGGTTACAGAGGTGCTGTCAATTTTAATAATAATGCCCGAAACAGCGCCCACTTTTATGTGTTGCCCTACCACAAACTTGTCGCGGCTGTAAAATGCAGCAAGCAGGTTGGCCATAATATCTTTTGAAGCAAAACCATAACCGATGGCAAACGCCAGAAAAATGGCACCCATAGCCAGCGTTATATTTTGGGTAATAACAGCCGTATCAATACCGGCTTGGTTAAGAGCGCTAATTGAAATAATAATGGCCAAAAAATAAAAAATAAATAACCCTATAATGCGGCTGCCGTTAATGTTTAATGATTCGCAGGCGGCAGTTATCACTTTTTGAACAACATTTGCTACAAATATGCCGGCTACAAAAAACAACACCGCGCTTAACAGATGTGGAATGTATGCCAAAAAGGAAGCAATGCCCTGCGAAACAGAATCAAGCCCTACCACTTCGCTTGCGGCAGTTAGAAATATGAGGAAAATGACCCAATAAACCAATTTTTTAACCAACAGACTGACTTTTATGTTCAGGCTGCTCAGAAGCTCAATCTCTTTCAGCCTTTCGCTTAGGGCATCGGCTTTTAGGGTAATTAGTATGCGCCCAACAATACCCGATATAATTTTGGCCAGAATTATGCCTATAAGCAACAAACTCATGGCGCCCAACACATTGGGCAGTGCCTGCGCAATGCTGTTGGCAAAAGTGGAAAAAAAGCCGGTAATAGTTTCTACAGTATTGTTCATGTTGTTTGTTTTACTTTAAAGCCATGGGTATAGAAAAAGGCATTTCTTAAACTGCACAGGTTGCAAAAGGTTTTTTGCACAACCCGGACACAACAATGCGCAATAAAACTTTGTGTGTACAGGGTAAGGCGGTTGTTCTAATTATTCTTGCTTTCGGGATCTTTGGGGGTGTTTTCTTCCTTGTTCAGTTGTTTGTCAAATAGTTTTACCACTTCCGCCACGGTGTAGGCAAAATTGCCCATAAAAAGTTCGGCTATTTTTGCTACACCGTTTACAATTGCATAAGACCCAAGTATTTTGTTTCTTAGCCTTGGCGGTGGCGTTTTACCATTGTCTTCTAACTCCTGAAAGGGGTTGCTCATAGTGCAGATTTTATAACGGGCGCTCAGGGAATAAAGCCCGTAGCTTATAAACTGAATGAGGTAGTTTCGTATAAATCCAGAATTTTTTCTTTTGCCCGTTTAATGCGCATTTTAACCGCACTTTCCGACAGGTTGAGCGCCTCCTGTATTTCCTTAATACTCATGCTGTCGGCATATTTCATGAGTAAAATCATTTTCTCTTCGGTTTTTACCTTTTCGAGCAATAGTTTCAGCCTGTCAGACTTAATATGGTTCAGGTCTTCCACTGTATCAATATCGGCTATATTAACCGGTGCGCTGTTGTCGTTGTCTATAGATTCAATATGATAGCGCTGCTTTCGGCGCAAATAGTCTATGCAAAAATTGTAAGTTACCGAGTACAGCCAGGAAGAAAACTTAGATCTTCCGCTAAAGGAATTTAAGTTGAGCAACACTTTTATAAAAACATCATGTGCAAGGTCTTCGGCTGCTGCTTCATCTTTTACAAAAGAATAGCATTTGCGGTAAACCTTGTCGGCATACCTGCTGTACAGCACATTTACCATAGCAGAATCGTTTTGCTGCCTGATGGCATCAACAACCTCTTCGTCGGTAAGAGGGCTTTTTACATTTACCCGCGCATAAAGCGGAAACAGGCATAAAATTAATTTGTGCAAAGCTGATACCTTGTTTTGGTGTTTGGATAAAAAAAGAGCGTGGCGCTTTTACTGAACACAGGGTGCAAGAAACACATTTCGGGTGCAAAGGTAATAGTTTACCAAAAACAAAAAAAAATTTATTGTATTTTTAAAAAAGTACTGTTACGCGGTAAAATTCGAGTCTGAAATTACAGGACATACAGCCGGTTGTATATGCATGTTTTTGTATTGGCAGCGTAGTAGCCGGGTACCGTTTCCTATCCGTAGGATTCGCATATTATATGCACCTTGCGCTGATAACCCATTGTTTGCAACCGCTGACAGGCTTCATCGAGCATGTTTTGCCAACCGCAGATGTAAAAATAAGCATCGCGGTGGTCGGCATAGATAGATTCATATATCTGATGTACATACCCTTTATAACCGGTCCAATCTGCCGATTTATCTCTGGACAAAGCAACATGGTACGAAAAGCCGGGCATTTTCCCGGCAAGTTCGGTCATTTCTTTGTAGTACAACGCGTTTTCCTTAAGCCTTGAGCCAAACACAAGGTGCAACCCTTTGTGCGGTATTTGATGGCGGTGTATGTGCAACAGCATTGACCTGAACGGGGCAATACCCGTGCCGGTGCAAATAAAGCAAATTTCTTTGTCAATGGTTTCGGGCAGGGTAAAATGGCCCTGCGGTCCGCGCATCGGAAACGTTGTGCCAACTGTAGCCTGGTTAAACAGGTAGTTGGTGCCCAGCCCGCCTTCCAGCAATACAATAACAAATTCCAGCACGTTGGTATCGTTGGGAGCCGAGGCTATGGAGTAACTCCTCCACCGCTTGTTGCGTTTTTCATGTATGGGCAGGTCAAAGGTCATAAACTGCCCGGGTTTAAAGTCTATTTTTTCAAAAGCCGGCACTTTAATGTAAAAGCGCCGGGTTCCGGGGGCTTCTTCTTGTATATCAATTATTTCGCCGTCGTTCCAAGGAGAGAGCATAGGGTAAAAGTTGGAGGTTAAATAAAAATAGGGTGAATTTGCGGGTTTTGTGGTCTGAAACTGCTGTGTACAATATTTTAGCCCCATGTAGGCAGGCGCCGGTTTCTATTGTGTTTTAACTTTTACTACCCACAGGTTTAAATGCCTCAAAAGCCTGCCTGCAATCATAGCAAAAATGCATAGACCGGCAAAGGGTTGGCCCGAAAATAAGATTGAGCGAAGTATTACTGCTGCCGCAATAAGGGCAGTTGGCTTGGGCAATGGTATCAATCTCTACCTCGCCGCTGTGTTTGGCAGGCGGTGCCAGGCCAAACTCCTTTAACTGTTGCTTGCCGCGCTCGCTGATGCGGTTTGAATTCCATGGTTCCGAAAAGTCTATGGTAACGGTTACCTGTTCTACAAACGGCAGGGCTGCTATGCAGTTCCGAATTTGCTCCTGCATAACTTTGGTAGCAGGACAGGCGGTAAAGGTAGGTGTCATAATTACTTCAGCTGCCTTAGTTTGGGGGTGCCAATGTATGGCGGTAATAATACCCAAATCTACCACCGAAATAACCGGTATTTCGGGGTCTTTTACCGCTTGCAATGCTTCCCACAATTGCTGTGTTGCAGCATCGGGCTTTTTTACTGTTTCCATACGGCTTGCTTTGGTTTTATACCCTTAAAGGTACTCATTTTTACACATTTCTTTGGCCTAAAGTTAGCAAATTTTGTATTTTGCAGCGCATACAAGTTTTTTTGCTTCGGGTTTTTTGCTGCTTTTGCTAAATAAATCCCAAATTGAACTACTTTACCTGCATTTGTTGTTTATAATTCCGGCAGCGTTTCCTTTGCCCTTTTATTTATTGCACAACCCAACCCCTTTTCTGCCTCATGAAAATTACCTATAATTCGCCGGTGGTGCTAACCTTTACGCTTATTTGCACGGTGGTAATGCTGGTTGACAGCTATTCTATAGGCGGCTTTACCCAAGCCCTTTTTACCGTTTATCCCCAAATGGATTACACCGACCCGCTTTCTTATTTCCGAATGGTTTCGCACATTGCCGGGCACGCTTCGTGGGGGCATTTGGTGGGTAACCTAACCCTTATTTTGCTGTTGGGTCCTATGCTGGAAGAAAAATACAGCTCCCGAAACCTGTTAATCATGATTCTCATTACCGCCCTGGTTACCGGCATTTTAAGCGCCACGGTGTTTTCATCGGGTTTATTGGGGGCAAGCGGGGTGGTGTTTATGTTTATTATTCTTAGTTCGCTTACCAATTTCAGGTCGGGGCAAATACCGCTTACTTTTTTGCTGGTGGTTATTTTGTTTCTGGGCAATGAGTTTGTTTCTTCTTTTGCAGCCGACAATATTGCACAGTTTGCCCATATTGCTGGCGGTATATGCGGCAGCGTTTTCGGGTATTTGGTGGGCAACGGCAATGCTAACAATAAGCCTGCTATTTTCTCGTAATGCCCGAAATTTAACCTCTATACAAGCAGTACGGCTGTATTGATGAAACCTTTCCAGACCCGGTTGGGGTAGTTCTGCGGGTAATTATGGTAACTGTACCGTAACTTCAATAAAAAACACTCAGCTAAACTACATCGCTGTCGCCCAACAGGGAATATTTACCGGTTAGCATATCATATTTAGCCTGTACTCCGGTTTTTTAAAACCCGAAGCACCGCGGCTATGGGTTTTACCTGCCTTTTTTACGCATCATCAACCTGCAATTCCATGCGCAGCAGGTGGCTCGAAAAATTTTTACCCAGTGTATCCATGCGCAAAGAGCGCGAAGCGCCGCCGTCTAAAGCGCCGTAGCATACAAAATTGAGCGCTTCTATGGCGTCCCACTCGTAGCGCACCACCTCGCCCTGTATTAAGTTGCCAAAATGGGCTTTTACTTTTTCGGCACTCAGGTATTTTTTGAGCAGCAGGTATGCTTCGGGGGTTTTGGCCAGCACACCTATATTACACACATCGTTTTTATCGCCCGAACGGGCAGCAGCAATGTTTAACAGCAAAACGATTTTTTCCATATAACAATATTTTTAGTTATGAATTATGAGTTATGAATTGTGCTTTGTGCTTTCCTGAATTAGCTTGCCCGATTTAGGGAATTATGAACGTAACTATTTAGGTACTATCTGTAAATCTTGACAATTTCTCTTGTTCCTTGCTGATTTGAAGCATTGACCATAAAGAGCAAAAAAACTTTGCGGAACTTTGCGGTAAAATGAAAGTAATTTAGTGTTTTGACACTTTAATTTTAATTAAGTTCATAAAATTAAATGGATAAAACACTAGTTTAAATCATAGCGGTGTTTGCGAATTACATAGCGGTCTTTGCGGTTTTTTTCTTTTACCGCAAGGTTCGCAAGGGTTGCGCAAAGGTCGCTATTGGTTAAAAATATGGTTGCCAATGTTTTAACCCCGAGTACTCGGGGCTTAATTAAGTTCATAAAATTAAATGGATAGAACA
>MTCR01000159.1 GCA_002212725.1 Sphingobacteriales bacterium TSM_CSM
AAAGCATCTAAGCACGAAACCAACTCCAAGATGAGACTTCTTTTAAGGGTTGTGGTAGAAGACCACGTTGATAGGTTGCAGGTGTAAAGGTAGAGATATCAAAGCTGAGCAATACTAATAACCCGTAAGCTTTCACAATAAAAAGAGTTATTATTCAGGCGCATAAAAAAGACCGAAACGAGGGAAAGGCTTTCCTGCCGCAATGTTCAAAATGAAGATATTACAAAGAGCTTAAGGTGGCTATAGCGGGGAGGTTCCACCTCTTCCCATTCCGAACAGAGAAGTTAAGCTCCCCAGCGCCGATGGTACTGTCTGAAAAGATGGGAGAGTAGGTCGCCGCCAACCTTATTAACACAATAAAGCCGTTGCAGGGTAATACCCGCAGCGGCTTTTTGCGTTTTGAAGAACGAAGAACAGGAGAACAGGCGTTGATTTTTTTGCTGCTACTGTGTGTTTAGCTAAGATTGTATTGCAGTATAACAGTAGCACACCACATAATTTGCAACTGTGTTGGAAAAAATGAGAAAGAGCTATTTTGTCAACAATAGCCGGAAGCATGGAATAAATTAGCTTTAGGAATTGTCAATATAACGAGTTCAATGTTCATTAAAACAACAGCCTCATGTTATGAAGCCAATTCAATTTCTCCTTCTTTTGGGAGTGGCAACTCAAACGCTTATTGCTCACCATGTACATACAAGCGAATCTCAATTATCCCTGCATAAGTGGCATATAGAATTGCACGACCAAACCGTTGAGGCCGCTTTTTCCATGTTTAAAGATGGCAATGTTTTTTTGGAAAAGGAAAATGGTAATATCGTTTCTTATCCGGTAACAGCATTGTCTGAAGAAGATCAAACCTATGTGCTTCAAAAAAAGCAGCAGATAGAAGCCCTAAACAGTAGAGTTCCTGACAAACTGTATAACTCATCAAATTCCCCTGTTTACCGGTTCAATTTTTGGGTGTTTGTTTTGGGTATTCTTCTTATACCAACGGGCATTTATTGTTATGTTATTTTGTTGCGCAACAAAAGGAAATGGCTGCAATTGGTAGTTACAATTGTGGTTATAGCTTGTGGTTTGTATGGTTTTAAATCTATACAAACCACCGATCCTGCTTTTATTAATGCTGCTTTTATTCCATTCATGCCCAATATCCATACTTCATGGGATGATACCTATTTCTATGTTCACTCATTAGGAATTCCGGGACACCAAATGATGACCGGCATTACCAATTGGCAACAGCAAGTGCCTATTCCGCAATGCTATGTAGATAACAATGCGTGGAGCATTCCATTAAATCCAGTGGTTGCACCAATGCCTACCCCAACTGCAACTAATTTTTTTAAAGGTGCAATTGCTATTGCAGCCAATGGAGTGCCTATTTTTAATGCACTCAACAACACCGGCACCGACTCGTACTTAGCCGGTGAGTTAGACCAGTATGGAGGTCATTGCGGACGGGCTGATGATTATCATTACCACATTGCCCCACTAAGTCTGGATAGCATTACTGAAGACATATTGCCTATTGCTTTTGCTTTTGATGGGTTTGCTGTATATGGCAGTTTAGAACCCGATGGTACTCCTTTAGAAACCTTAGATGCCAACCATGGGCATTATGGAGAAAACGGAGTTTACCACTACCACGGTAATATGACATACCCTTATATGGTGGGCAATATGGTTGGGGTGGTAACAGCCGACGCATCGGGGCAAATTGTACCGCAAGCTGCTTCACAACCTATACGCCCTGCACAAACCCCACTTCCCGATGCTGCTATTACAGATTGCCAGCCCAATGGAACAAATGGCTACATCCTAACCTATACCAAAAGCGGTCAAACTTATACCATTAACTATAGCTGGACATCGGCAGGGCAATATACTTATGTTTTTAGCTCGCCCGTTACGGGTACTACAACCCAAGTGTACAATAGCTTTGTTCCGTGTCAGGTGCCCGTTAACTGTATCTTTGAACCCGTATTAAGCGGTATAGCTGTTACTTGCACAAATGGAATTTATACCTACACTGTTCCGGCCGGTACGGCAGGTACCACTTACTATTGGACAGCTACAGGCGGCACCATCATTTCGGGGCAAGGCACTAACAGCATACAGGTTCAATGGAACAGCGGTGCAATTATCGGGCAGGTAAATGTTGTGCAAAGTAATCCTTAAACAGAATAATAATGCCCCTGCCACAAACGTGGCAAAAAACGATGGGGCAAACATTAATTTAATGTTAAGAAAAATGAAGTGCCAATAATAAATTTGTTTCCGAAATGGCAATATGCTTGTAAACCTGTGGTTTCAGCCGGATTGAGGGGGCGGAAAAGCGCTTTCTGTATTGAACCCTGACTTTTCCTGTCCTAAAAGGCAGGGAGTGGCCAATTGCGGTTCAACCGGCCATCATCGGTTGCTGAAACATTGAATGTAAACCCCCTGCACTGCGCAGTGCAGGGGTAGTGTAGTGCGGAGGCAATGTATTACCGGTGTTGCACCATGATCTTATACACCATGCTGCCTTTGCTGCCGGTTATATTGGCAAAGTAAATGCCGCTTGGCCATTGCGAAGTATCTATGACAGTATTGCCGCTGCCTTTGCCACTATACACCATGCTGCCGGTAATGCCCGTTATGTGCAGAATGGCGGTTTCGGCAGCGGGTAATGGGAAGTTGATAGTGTGGTTGGCCGGGTTGGGGTAGGGCGCTGCAAGGGTATGCTGGGCAGCATTGCTGTTGTCTATGCCGGTAATAACAACCACTGCATCCTGTGCATTTACCTCAATTTGGGTGCCGTCGTTTTTAATGCAGCGTATGTTGGCAAAACTGAGGGGTAAATCCCACGAGTTTTCATCGGAGTTTTTACCTTCTATGTTTTCGATGATGACAAAATGCGCTTCGCCAATTTTACCATACCCCGATGCGTTGTTGTGGTCAATTCGGGTAAAAGCAATGTCTAACTGGCCATTGGCGTACAGGTCTTTGTCAAATTTCAGGGTATTTTCGCTTGTGCCGGCCCAGCTTGCGGCATCGGGGCTGTAGCCGGCCGTGTTGGGGTCTATAAGGGTGGCATCGTACAGCACAGAAAAGGCAATGCCGTAAAAATCGGTAGCGGGGTTTTCGGTATCGCCCAAATGAACCGATACGGTAAGGGGTTCACCAAGCGACGAACCGCCGCTTTCCAGCACAAAATATAACGGTACACCGGTGGTTTGCTCTGTTTGGTTTTTACCATGTGTTAGCCCGTAGTTTTGGCTTATGGCCAGTGTGTCGGTGGCGTTAACAATTCCGTTTCCGTTGCAATCGGCGTATTTATGGTTCAGCCCATCGGAAAAAATGCCCGGCCAGTCGGCGGCGGCATGTCCGTACCAGTTGGTTGATTGGTCGGTTCTTTCGGGACCCGAAAAATCATAGGCCAACCCTATGTTGAGCACATCAAAATTGTTGGCAATGCCGTTGTTGTCGGCATCGCCCGGCCAAACGCAAAAGTCGCACTCGCCGGGCATTTGCACTATAACCACAATTTGCCCGGTGGCGGTTGCGCCGGTGGCATCGAGTAAGATGTAACTGATAATGGCTTCGCCTAAGAAACCGGCTTGCGGGGCAAAGGTAATCAGGTCGGCACTGTAATCTATGGCAAGGTTGTGTATGGGCAGCGTAGTAGCCGAAAACAGGTTAAGTGTGCCGTTTCCGCTGTCGTTTAGCAGGGGCGCAATGGTGGCAGAGGTGTTCATTTCTATATACACGGTATCGTTGGCTGCTGTTACCGGCGCAGGAATTCCGGTAACAATTTCCAGTGTGGTTTGGGCAAGGCAGCCGTTAGCATCAATTACTTGCAAGGTGAGCGTTGTGTTATACGGAGGCGTAATAACAGGGTTGGCTATATTGGGGTTGTCAAGAAAAGTTTCGGGTTGCCAGAAGTAGGAAAAAGGTGGCGTACCGCCGGTAACAGTGCTGTAAATTTGCGCCGATGTTCCGGGTGCAATAATGAAGGGTTCTACCGTAGCAGCGGCTGCAAAACCGGCGCAACCCGAATCAACCACAACCACTGCCGGGGCAGTATAAGTGCATCCGGTTATATCGGCAACAATAAGCTGGTAGGTGGTGGTAACAGGCGGCGTGGCAATTGGAGCAACTGAAGATGGGTTGTCGAGATACAGCGGTGGGTTCCATGTATAGCTGTAAGGGGGTGTTCCGCCTGTTATGGCAGCCGTTAACTGCGCCGATTCTCCCGGATTAATTACCGGTGGGTTTACCGTAACGGTTGCGGCCAAATCGCAGAAAAAGCCGCCTGCAGATACGGTAACCACCCCGTTTACCATACACCCGTTGGCATCTGTAGCCAGCAGGGTAAAGGTGGTGGTGGCGCTAAGCGGCAGGGTTTGCGGGTTGGCGGCGGTGGCATTGGTAAGCAAACTTGCCGGCTGCCATTGGTAGGTATAGGGCGGTGTGCCGCCGGAAACATTGGCTACAAGGGTGGTTGTTTCGCCCGGAGCAATAGTGGCATCGGTTGCGGTTGGCGTGGCCAGCAAGGTGGGCGGCATTAAAATACTGAAAGCGGTTTGGCTGGTACAGCCTGCTGCATCGGTTATGGTTATGAGGTGGGTACCGGGGCACAGGTTGTCAATGGTGGCAAAGGTTGTGGCGGTAATAACAGAGCCATCGGGCAGGGTAATAAGGTAGGGCGGTACTCCTCCGCTAAAAGCCAGCAGTACACTGCCATCGCACAAGCCGTTACAACTTACCTGAGTAGGAAGGGCGCTAACGGTAAAATCGCAGCCGGGTATTTGTATTACTACTACCGCAGCGCTGGCAACACACCCGTTGGCATCGGTAACCGCTACTACCGAAGTAAAATAACTTGGGTCGCCGGGGCTAACAAACGGATTGGCAATATCGGGGTTGCTCATGTAGGCGGCGTTTTCCCAATGAAAGCTATAGGGCGGCGTTCCACCGGTTGCGGTGGCAAACACCTGATACCCGGTGCCAACGGGTACCGAAGTAACCGATGCAGTGGCGGCTGCAACCAACGTGCTGCAATCGGGGGTAATGTTGGTGGCTGTGGTTGTTGCCGATGCGCTGCAACCATCGGAATTATAAACCGTTACCGAGTAAATGCCCGGTAACGATACATTGATACTGGCTGTAGTTTCGCCCGTATTCCACAAAAAGGTAAAAGGCGCTGCGCCACCCGATACGGTTGGGGTAAGGATAGCCGGTACCGACACAGTTTCGGGAAGCCATACGGTAATTTCCGATGTGGTTGGTACAAAAAAAGTGAGGTTATTGGAGCAGCCGTTTCCATCGGTTATCAACCCTGTGTACTCCCCGCTACAAAGTCCGGTAATGAGTGGGTAATCGGTAAAGGTGCCATACAAAACACCGTTTAAGGCTACAGTATAGGGTGGCGGCGTACTGCAATCTATAAAAACACTGCCATCGCAACCGGGCGAGCAGGAAGCGGGTGCAGGGTTTGCAAAGGCAAAAGTATAATCGGCAGCGCTCAAGAGTGCAGAGTACGTAACTGCGCAGCCAAGGCTGTTTTGTGCCGAAACAACATATAATTCGTTGAGGCAAATGTTGGGAATTACCGCTTCAAACGTATAGCTGCCCGGCGGTGTAGTGCCCGAAGCTATGTTTATGCCCGTGCTTGCCAAAAATATGTTATAGGTATAGGGAGGTGCGCCAAAGGGCGAAGATACGTTACCCACAATGGTAAGGTTGGCGTTTTGTGAACAAGGTTCGTTGCAGTTAACCCCTTCATTGAGCGACAGGGCAACGGTCATGCAATCGCCCAAAAGCTGGGCATGTACCGATACCGAAAAGAGGAGGGTAAAAAAGCCGATAGTTTTGAACAGGTTTTTCATAACAACATGGGTAATTTTTATTGAACACTTTTTAACGATGCAAAAATGAAGCATTGCCCGATAGAAAAAAAATACAAAATTTTCGGGTTGTCCGATTTGTAAAATTGATTAAAAGGACTGATTTTGATTTAAAAATGAACTTTTAACCAATTTAAACTAAAATCCGATGCGCATTTTACGTAAAGTTCATCGGCAAAACCGTATTTTTGTCGTAAATGTTAATCAGCAATTTTTATAACCTCCTCAAATTTATGGAAAAAAGTAAAATTGTTGCTTTTCTTAGGCAGTTAACCCCGCCCGACCGTAAACGGATACTGACATACTTTAAACGGCCGTATTTTACCCAAAAACACCCCGAATTGTATGCACTGCTTACCTATACACTGGAAAATGCAGCTACCCCCGCCGCCCTTGAACCCCAAAAAGTATTTACCGGAGTTTTTGGTGATAATGAGCCATATAACGACCTGAAACTGCGACATTCGGCATCGGTTTTATTGCAACATGCCGAAACATTTTGGGTAAACTACCATTTGGAAACCGACGAACTGGAGCGCGGTGTGCGGTTAATGGAGTTGTACCGGCAGGCAAAACTGGTAAAACATTACAAAAACGCACAACAACAGGTGCAAAACTGCCTGCAAAAAGAGGTACACCAAAATGCAGCGCATTATCTGATAAAATACCGCGTGTACCGGAATACCGATAATTTTTCGGACAACCGAAATGACCCCGCAAAACAGGAGTATGTTTGCCTTGCCGATGCCGCACTCGACCGCTTTTACCTGCTGAGCAAACTGAAACTTGCCTGTGAACTGCACAGCCTGCAAATGCTGGTAAAAACCCCGCACGAAATTGCCACACTTGACATGGTACAGCAATTAGCCGTACAAAATCCTTACCAACAAGAGCCGGTTATTGCCCTTTATTACCACGCCCTGCAAACGCTTTTGCACCCCGACACGGCACAACCGCATTTTGAACAACTGAAGCAACTCTTTATTACTCACAGTAGCCTGCTTAACCAAACCGAAGCCGCACAGGTGTATTATTTAGCCCTGAACTATTGCGCCACCCGCATAAACAAAGGAGAAGGGCAGTATTGGGCCGCAATTTTTGACCTTTACCAAATTGGCGCAGAACAAATGCTGCTGCTGGAAAACGGCGAAATATTGCCTTGGAACTATAAAAATATAGTTACCGTAGCACTAAGGTTGGGTAAAACCGATTATGCGTACCAATTTCTGCACCAATACCACCCATTTTTGCCCGAAGCGCACCGGCAAAATGCGCTGGCCTTTAACCTGGCAAAGTACCATTTTGCTTGTAAACAGTATGCGCAGGCTTTGCAAAAACTACAGGAGGTAAGTTACGATGAAATTTTTTACAGCCTCGATGCCCGTTTGCTTTTGCTCAAAACCTACTACGAGCTAAACGAATTTGACGCAATGGAAGCGCTCATTGACAGTTTCAGGCAGTTTTTAAACCGTACAAGGCTAATAAGCCGCCAAAGGCAAACCACTTACCGAAACCTGCTGCGCTTTTTGCGGCAATTTAACCGCATTGCACCAGCCAACCGCAAACAACTTACCCAACTACTTGCCAAAATTGAGCAAACACCTTATGTGGCAGAACGCAACTGGTTGCTGGAAAAAATAAAAGAATACGGTAAACCATAGTGTAACCTTATTGTGCTGTTATCCAGTTGTTTTTTTGAGTGTGTGTAATCAAAACCTTTACCCCGTATTTGGTTTGCAGATGTACAGCAAGCTGTTGCGCACAATAAACAGAGCGATGTTGCCCGCCGGTGCAGCCGAAAGCCACGTGCAATTCGGCAAAATTGCGTTGCAGGTAGTTTTCTACCGAAGTGTCTATCAGTTCAAACACATGGCTCAGCCATTCCTCTACGTTGGAGCGGGTTTTCAGAAAATCGGCAACGGGTTTATCAAGCCCCGAAAGAAACCGGTAATCATCATACCTGCCCGGGTTGAGCAAGGCGCGGCAGTCAAACACAAAACCGCCGCCGTGTTCGGTGTTAAATTGAGGGGTTCCGTTTCTGTACGAAAAACTTTGTATGTGTACGGTAAGGTTGGCCTGTGCGTTTTTGTGCAGGTTGGCGGGCTGCCATTTGTTTTGCTGCATGGCGGTTGCTATGGCATGATGTATGGCGGGCAGGGGTAAATAAGCGGCGGTTTTTTGCAGCATGGACAGCGTATTTTGCAATGCAAACGGTATGCTTTGTATAAAATGCAGTTTACGCTCATGCAACCCGCGGAACCCGTAAGCGCCCAACAGTTGCAGGCAGCGCAGCAATACAAAACCGTAGTAGTGTGCGGTAAACTGCCGTTCATTAAAACCGGGCAGCATGTTGGCGGCTTGTTGCATATAGTCCTGCAGCAGTTCAAGTCTTACGGCATCGGGCAGGTTAGCCTGTGCCTGATACAATAATGAAGCGAGGTCGTATTGCAGGGCGCCGCGTCTTCCGCCCTGGTAGTCAATTAAATAAGGTTTGCCATCTTTAAGCATAACGTTGCGTGCCTGGCAATCGCGGTGCATAAAATAGCGGCTTTCGGCGGCAAGCAGGTAATCGGTAAGGCGGTTAAAATCGTCTTCCAGCGCCTGCTCGTCAAAGTCAATTTTCAGGAATTTCAGGAAATTGTACTTAAAATAGCTGCAATCCCACATCATGGATTGTTTGTCGAAAGCAGCGCGGGGGTGGCACCACCCGAAGTTGAGGTTTTGCGAGCCGGTAATTTGTAATTGCAACAGGGCTTGCAGTGTGTGTTGGTAAGCGTGCAGCAGCAGGGGCGGAAATTGCCCGTTTTCGGGTTTTGGCGTGGTTTTTACCAAATCAAACAGGGTAAGGTCGCCCAAATCTTCCTGCAGATAAACTTTATTGGCTTCGTCGGCGCCGTACAACTGTGGCACGGGCAAATTCAGCGAGTTAAAATGCTTGGTCAGGTTAATAAATGCGGCGTTGCTTTTTTCTTCAAGGTTATAGGCGCCAATGGCGGTAAAATTTGCATTTTGCAGCCTGAAATACTGCCGGTACGATGCGGAAGCCGGCAGCGGGGCAATGTGCGTGGGTGTTTGTTTGCACCAATGGGTAAACAAGTGGGTTAAATGCTGTTCGGTGTGGTTGGGTTGCATATTTTTTTAAGAGCGCAGGGATATAACAGATTGTAAAATGGAATTGGGGGCTGTTTGCAGCAAAAGCGCCGGCATACCGGGGTTTGTAAGTATAGGCAGTTATGCGGTGGCAACCGGTTGGTTACAACTTTTTATTTTCGGCAATCATTTCAATAGCTTTTTGTATGCGGCGTTGGCGGGTTTCGGGTTTTTTGGCTTCTTCAATCCACCTTACATATTCTTTGCGGTGGGTATAAGAATATTTGTTGAAAACTAATTTTGCCTCCGCATGTTGTTCCAGCGCCTGCAGCAAGTCATCGGGTACGGTTACAGTTCTTTCTTCGGTATCGGCCTGCAGGGTAACGGTTACGGTTTCGCCGGTTTTTTTACCTATTTTTTGCCGTATTTCTTTCAGCACCAGCAAGGAGTAGGTTCCGTTGCCCTCAGACATAACCGAGCCGCGGTAGGGTTCGCCGTCGAAGGTGGCTTTTACCCTGGCATTTGCTCTGCCAAATTCGGCTTTTACATCAAAGGGTATGTTAATGTAAGCGGCATCCATATTGCCAACCGGCAGCAGTTGGGCGGTAAATGTTTTTACGTTGCTCATGGTAAATGCGCAATTTTGAAGCGTAAAGATACGCAGTTTGGGAAATAATGTATGTTTTACCGAAGCAGGGGGGAGGATAAGGAATGCAAATTTGCAACTTTATTGCATACAACCCGTCAGATTGTTTGTTTTGATGAAAATTGTGTTTTTTTTGTCTTTTTTGCGTTTCACCTCTATCGGATAGGATTTAAACGCGGCCGCAGCGGTTGTTTTACTGCAAAATGAAACAAAATCCGAAAAAAATGAGTTAAATAAAGGTAACAAAATGTAATGCCTGATAACCAATTTAACACAGTACTGCATGAGCACCAAGGAAAAATTAGCTAAGGTTACAAATAAAACTGCCTTAAATAAAAGCATTTTACAAAAAGGGAATTACACCACAACCGATAAGCCTTCTGATTTTGCAGGAATTTGGAAAGGTAAAGAAAGAAGTTTGAAAAAAGTAAGGGCCAAAGCATGGAAAAGAAAGGCTTAGTTTTGTGCGATACCAATGTGGTTTTTAAACACCTCAGAGGCGATACCCAAATTACCAAAGAATTAGACAAGCTTGGTTTTTCGAGATTGGCACTTAGTGCTATAACAGTTGCCGAAACTTACTTCGGAATGAAAAAAGCAGAAATCCGGAAAACCAAAGAGTTTATAAATAAATTTAATGTTTTTCTGCTGGACAAAAACATTTCTTTAAAATTTCTTGAAATTGTGTTTGCCTACCGGGGGCAAATTCAAATACCCGATGCTATTATTGCCGCCACAGCTATTGAAACCAATTTGCCGCTTTTTACGCTTAATTCAAAAGATTTTGATTTTATTTTAGGTGTAAAACTGTATAAGCCTTTTTATGCGCTTTAAGTTCCTGCCGGGCAGAAAATTTACAGCCAAGCTACCAAATTGTTTTAGGGAGGATAATAAAAGTTGGGCTGGTTTACTTTACCGCTTTTTGAGTAAAGAGTGCCCACCCCATTACCATTACAGGGTGGTATTTATGCTCTCTTTTGCGGTATATAATGCGGAAAGGGAGGGATTCGAACCCCCGGTACCTATTTCTAAGTACACCTGATTTCGAGTCAGGCCCGTTCAACCGCTCCGGCACCTTTCCGATTTGCAACTGAATGCGACTGCAAATTAAACAAACATTTCCGGGAATAAATCGGTTCCCTGCATCTTTTTTTATTTTGGTAAAAAGATGCCGTTTTACCTTTTCTGCCGAACAGATTTTTAACCGGTTTTTACTAAACAGCCCCGCCGCCCGTTAACCCCGAAGCACAGGTGGCGGCCGTTTTGGCGGGTTAAATAATCATACCGGCTGCTACGGTTTCGTTAGTGGCTTCGTCAATAAGAATGAGGCTGCCGGTTATCCGGTTTCGGCGGTAGGTATCGTAAAACAGGGGTTGCGTGGTGCGTATGGCAATACGGGCAATATCGTTCATGCCTATTTCCTGTACATCTTCCATACGGTGCAGCGTGTTAATGTTAACTTTATATCTTACTTCTTTTACCACGCAGCGCACATCGCGCGAGGTGTGTTTTACGGCATATTTGCCTTTAAGCGCCATTCGGTTACGGCTTAGCCAGCAAATCATGAGTTCAATATCTTGCCCGGTTTTGGGTACGTTATTGGTTCTTACCAGCATATCGCCGCGGCTAATATCAATATCATCGTCAATACGGATGGTAACCGACATGGGGGCGAAGGCCTCATCTACGGGGCCGTCGGCGGTATCAATGGCGGTAATGGTGGAGGTAAAGCCCGATGGCAGCACCAGCACCTCATCGCCGGGTTTAAAAACGCCGCCGGCCACCCTGCCGGCATAGCCGCGGTAATCATGAAACGCATCGGTATTGGGGCGTATAACATATTGCACCGGAAAGCGGCAGTCAATACGGTTATAATCGCTGGCTATATGTATGTTTTCGAGCAGATAGAGCAAGGTAGGACCCTGGTACCAGGGCATGTTTTGAGAGCGCTCCACCACGTTGTCGCCGTGCAGGGCACTGATGGGTATAAACTGCATGTCGGTAGTTTGCAGTTTGGTAGAGAAGTCTTCAAATTCGGTTTGTATTTTTTCAAACACCTGTTGGTCATAGTTTACCAAATCCATTTTGTTAATGCACACCACAATGTGCGGAATGCGCAGCAGCGAGGCTATAAACAGGTGTCGGCGGCTTTGTTCAACCATGCCGTGGCGGGCATCCACCAATACAATGGCCAGGTTGGCGGTAGAAGCGCCGGTAACCATGTTCCGGGTGTATTGAATATGTCCGGGGGTATCGGCAATAATAAATTTGCGTTTTGGGGTGGCAAAATAGCGGTAAGCCACATCAATGGTAATACCCTGTTCGCGCTCTGCTCTAAGCCCGTCGGTAAGCAAGGCCAGGTTTACGTATTCTTCGCCGCGCAGTTCGCTGCTGTGTTTTATGGCTTCGTACTGGTCTTCAAAAATTTGTTTGCTGTCGTACAGCAGCCTGCCAATGAGGGTGCTTTTACCATCGTCAACGCTGCCGGCGGTGGTAAAGCGCAGCAAATCCATGTGCAAATAGTGGTCTATATTCATACAGGTGGTAATACGCTTTTTCGGTTTTTTTGTTTAAATGAGGCAAGGAGTTAAAAATAACCTTCCCGTTTGCGGTCTTCCATAGAGGTTTCGGAGCGTTTATCATCGGCGCGGCCGCCACGTTCGGTTACCTTTGCTGTTGCTACTTCGCGCACAATATCTTCCATGGTATTGGCTACCGATTCTACGGCGCCGGTGCTGGTCATATCGCCAATGGTTCTGAAACGCACTGTTTTTTCTACGGCCACTTCGCCTTCTATAGGTGGTAAAAAGTTGGATTGCGCCAGTAAAACGCCGTTGCGCAATACGCACATGCGTTGGTGGGTAAAATAGAGGTTGGGTACCTCAATATTTTCGCGCCAGATATACTGCCAAATGTCCAGTTCGGTCCAGTTGCTGAGGGGAAATACCCTGAAATGTTCGCCTTCGTTTTTACGTCCGTTAAAGAGGTTCCACAGTTCGGGGCGTTGGTTTTTGGGGTCCCACTGCCCAAATTCATCGCGGTGCGAAAAAAAGCGCTCTTTGGCGCGGGCTTTTTCTTCATCGCGGCGGGCACCGCCCAAGGCTGCATCAAAGCGGTTATTTTCAATGGTTTCGAGCAGCGTAACGGTTTGCAGGCGTATGCGGCTGGCGCTTGCCCCTGTTTCTTCTTTGGCCGTTCCGCGTTTTATGGAGTCTTCTACACTGCCCACAATGAGCTTTGCCCCCAATTTTTCTACCAGTTGGTCTCTGAAAGTCAGGGTTTCCGGAAAATTGTGTCCGGTATCAATATGTACCAGCGGAAACGGAATTCGGGCGGGGTAAAAGGCTTTTCGGGCAAGATGGGTCATGACGATAGAATCTTTTCCGCCCGAAAACAAAATGGCCGGTTTGGCAAATTGTGCGGCCACTTCGCGAATAACAAAAATTGCTTCGGCCTCTAACTCTTTGAGGTGGTTAATTTTATAAGAAATCATGCGTGTTGGTAGCTGATATGCGGTAAGAGAAAATGGAGCAGGGTTTGTACCGATTGTTCGGGTGTTTGCAGGTTGGTTTGTATTTCGAGGTTGGGTGCGGGCGGCGGTTCAAATGGCGAGGTAATGCCGGTAAAATCGGGTATGGCACCGGCGCGGGCTTTTTTGTACAGTCCTTTTACATCGCGTTGTTCGCACACTTCCAACGGTGCGTTAATATACACTTCCAGAAAATCTTGCGGGCCAATTATTTGCTGTGCCAGTTGCCTTATGGCAATGGTGGGGCTTACAAAGGAGCAAATGGTAACAATGCCGCATTGTACAAACAGTTTGGTTACTTCGGCAATGCGCCTGATATTTTCGGTGCGGTCTTCATCGGAAAAGCCCAGGTTGTTGTTAATGCCGGTTCGCACATTATCGCCATCGAGCACCTGTGTAAGCATACCTTGCTCATAAAGGCGCTGCTCCAGCCCGCGGGCCAGCGTACTTTTACCCGACCCCGAAAGGCCGGTAAGCCACAGCGCCACGCCGCGCTGCTGCAGCAGTTTTTCCTTGTCGGCGCGCTGCAACAGGTGTTCAAAAATGGGGTGTATGTTTTGAGGCGTGTTTTTCATAACGGGCTGCAAAGATAAGGACAATTTATCTATTGCAGCACTGTGCGGGGCAATTTACCTGCCCGATTGGGGTTTGTTTGTTACCATATCTACACCCGGCGTGTAGTAGGTTTTGAGGTTTCCCTGCTCATCGCTGTAAATAAACAGGGCGTTTAAAGAGGGTTCTGCTTCTGCAAATTGCCGCGCTTTTTCGTAGCCCATAACCATAAAAGCGGTGGCGTAGGCATCGGCGGTCATACATTGCGGGTTAAAAACGCTTGCACTCAACAGGTTAGATAATTTGGGATAGCCGGTTTTTGGGTCAATGGTATGGGCATATTTTACCCCGTCTTTAACGTAAAATTTGCGGTAATTGCCCGATGTAGAGATAGACATATCGCGCAGGCGTACAATTTCCTGTACTTCGCGCTCTTTGAGGGTGTCAATGGGTTTGTCTATACCTACGGTCCAGGGTTCTGTTTTGGCGTTCAGTCCGCGGGCGCGCAGTTCGCCGCCAATGTCAACTAAGTAGTTGTGTATGTTTTGTTTTTCCAGAAACTCGCACACCACATCAACGCCGTAACCTTGAGCAATGGCGTTAAAATCGAGTTGGGTGTTTTGCTTGCCTTTTACCATGCGCCATGGGTTTTTGAGCAGGGTAAACGAAGCAAGGTCAACCAGTTTGCGCAAGGAGTCAACCATGGCGCTGTCAACGGGTGGCGGGTTTTTCTGGTAGCCAAACCCCCAGGCATTTACCAGCGGCATTACACTGGGGTCAAATGCGCCGCCGGTTTTTTGGTTTACCTCAACCGATTTGGTAAATACAGTGGCAAACATATCATCAACAGGTATGGTATCGCCGGCATTGGACTGGTTTACTTTTGAAATAATGGAAGTGGGCGAATAGGTTGACAGTGACTCGTTAAACACAGCCAACACCGAATCTATTTGCGGCTGGTAATTTACATACCCTTTTTCCGATAAGTAGGTGGCTTCGTAGTAGGTTCCCATAGCCTTACCCCTGAATTTTACCGTTACAGGCTCCTGCCGGCAGGCGGTAAATAAAAGCAGCATGGCTGCAATCAGCAAAATAACTTGTTTCATGGTTGGCGGCGCTTTAGTTGAAAACAAAAACGTATATTGGTTGGTTTTTTAAGGCTTAACCGGGCGGCATATTGCCCGCAGGTAAACAATACGGCAAAATTGAGGGAAAAAATTGTAAATTAAGGTAAATGCCCTATGCTATTTTATAAAAACAAAAGAAAGCCGTTTGGGGTTTTATCCTAAATTTGCACAATAAAATTGCCTTGCTTCGGGGTGTGTAGCAAACGCGCCCGGTTGTTTTTCCGTTTTTATAGTGTTTGCAGCTTTCTGCCTTCCCAAAACCGTTACACTAATTGTAAATAATTCCCCTTTTATGAACTGTTTTTGCAAATTGCTTTCTTTCAGTATTGTTTTATTGTGGTCGTTGCCTATTTGGGCACAGGTGGGCGCCGGTGGTACGCCCGTTAGCTTTACCAATTCCTCCCTTAGTGCGGAGGTGCCGCAGGTTACCATGCCCGCTGTTAACGAAGCGGCTTTGCTGGCCGAAGATGCACTGAACAACGCCAAAAACGAACCCTACCGCTTTGGCGCCGAACTGAATGTAGATTTACATTTAAATAACTGCGGCTTGTGGGAAATGCTGCCCAACGGCGACCGGATTTGGCGTATAACCATTTACTCAAAAAATGCCAAAACCTTAAATCTGGTTTACGACCATTTTTATATGCCGCCGGGCGCCAAACTGTTTTTATACAACCCCGGCCATACCGAGGTTATTGGCGCTTTTACCCAATACAACAATAAACCCCACCACCGTTTTGCCACCGGGTTAATACGCGGCAACACCACCACGCTGGAGTATTACGAACCCGCCGAAGTGTTTGGCGAAGGAATAATAAGCATTGATAAAGTAGTACACGGCTACCGCGGCTTTTTTTCGGCCGAAAAAGGATTTGGCGACTCCGGCTCGTGCAACAACAACGTAAACTGCCCCGAAGCCGCCGATTGGCAAGACCAAAAACGCGCCGTTGCCATGATTTTATCGGGTGGATTCAGGGCGTGCAGCGGCGCTATGGTGAACAATGTTGCCAACGACTGTACGCCTTATTTCCTCACTGCCAACCATTGCCTCGACTCGTCGGTTGAAACATGGGTGTTTATGTTTAATTACGAAAGCCCCACCTGCGATAATATAGACGGCCCATTAAACCAAACCGTGTCGGGCTGTACACTGCTGGCGCACGCTTCGCCTTCCGATTTTGCCCTGCTCTTGTTGAGCGAATTGCCGCCCGTTGATTACAACGTATTTTACGCCGGCTGGAGCGCCGAAAACATTGCCGGCACCTCCTCAACCGGCATACACCACCCCGCCGGAGATATTAAAAAAATTACCTTTAACTACGACCCGCTGGTGAGCAGTGCCGGACTTTCGGGAGTACCCAACTCGCATTGGGAGGTTACCGAATGGGAAGACGGCACTACCGAAGGCGGATCTTCGGGTTCTCCGCTGTTCGACCAAAACCACCGTATTGTGGGGCAACTGCACGGCGGCGAGGCAGCCTGCAACAACATCAGCTACGATGCTTATGGTAAATTTGATTACTCCTGGAATACCGGAAGTACTGCTTCAACCCGACTTCAAGACTGGCTCGACCCCGCCAATACCGGCATTTTGGCAATTGACGGAAAAAATTGCAGCGAACCGCTTTTCAGCCTCGATGCAGGTGTATCACAGATAACAGCGCCCGATGCCTTTTTATGTAATGTGCAAGCTGTTGAACCACAAGTAATTATCCGAAACTACGGCAGCACACCCATTACCTCTTTTACCATTGCTTATCAAATTGACGGCGGACTGATAAACACCCTGGAATGGACCGGCTACCTTGAGTTTTTAAACCCGGCATACATTACCCTGCCCGAAACTATTTTAAGCAGTGGCGAACATACCCTTTGGGTATCGGTAACACAACCCAACGGCATTGCCGATGAAAATCTGCTGAATGACGGCATTTTTTACACCTTTGTTACCACTACCGGCGATAATGTGAACGTCAACATTGTTTGCGATTATTGGGCAGAAGAAACCTCTTTTGAAATTGCCGACCTTCAGGGCAACACACTTTACTCCGAATCGGGTTTCAGTTCTTTCGAAACTTATTCTTTTGACCTTTGCCTGCCGGCAGGTTGTTATGTCTTTTCAATTCTTGACGCTTACGGCGATGGCATGGAACCCGGCGGCAGCTACGCGCTTACCCTGCCCGATGGAACGGTTGCAGCCCAAGGCGGCGGCGATTTTGGCAGCGGTCAAACCTACAATTTTTGCATAGAAGGGCAGGCATTGCAGGCAAGTATGGTAAGCAGCCCGCAACAGGTTTGCCCGTTGCCGGCAGTTGTTCAGTTTTTTGGCGGGCCGGCAAGTGCCAATTCTTTTGTATGGCAGTTTGAAGGCGGAACGCCCGCCACCTCTGCCGAAATGAACCCGGTAGTAACCTATGCCGAACCGGGTTCTTACGATGTTACCCTTACCGTATCTGACGGAACCAATTTTGATGAAATAACCGAACCCGATTTTGTAGTTATTTTACCCGATGTGAGTGTAGCCGATACCATTATAACCCCTGCCAACTCGCCTGCCTCTGCCGATGGTGGCATCAGTATCAGCATAAGTGGCGGAACAACACCCTACACCTATCTTTGGTCTAACGGAGCAACCGGGGCGGGAACGGTTACCGGCCTTGCACCCGGCCAATATTGCGTTACCGTAACCTCCGGCAACGGCTGTAATATAACCGAATGCTATACCGTAGGAAGTTTTCCGGTGGGTATTGCGTTTAACAACAGTGCTTCATACAGCATAACTGTTTACCCCAACCCGGTACAACAGAATGCACAAATTGGCGTTAGCATAGCTCAGGCGGGCAGCTACCTGCTGAAAACTTTTGACCTTACCGGCCGGCAACTCGACATATCTGCTCCCGTTGTATTAAACAAAGGGGTAAACACCCTGCCGCTCGATACCCGCAACTGGCCGGCCGGCATGTATTGGACAGCCCTGTACAACCACAACGGTCAATTGCTGTGCACTGCCAAAGTAGCCGTAATGAAATAAAAACTATTGCCCCGGTATTTGGGTTATTAATGCAGTAAACAAACAATATATGACAGACAGAGAAAAAACCGGCGCCATACACCGCGAAATCAGTGCATTGGGTAAAAACCTGAAAGAGCGCTATCCGTTGTTAAAGCATCAAAATGCCATAGGGTTTGGCATTTTTACCTTTGCCATTGCCATGATACTGCTGGCAGGCTGGGCATACCTTACCGGCCGTGCGGCAACCTGGGCCGTAATTTTATGGATTGCTTTCTGGACTTCTATACTGCATGAACTGGAGCACGACCTTATTCACTACCTCTATTTTAAAAACAACCGGTTTATGCACAACCTTATGCTACTGGGTGTTTGGATTTTCAGGCCGCTTACGCTTAACCCCTGGCTGAGGCGGCACCTGCACCTGCACCACCACAAATACTCCGGCACCGCTACCGATTTGGAAGAGCGCGGCGTAACCAACGGGCAGCAATGGGGAATTTTACGATTTTTGAGTACACCCGATTTAATTCTTGCTTCGGTATTAAATTCAAAAAATATGCGGCAAGAAATAGGGCAACTCTACCGCGAAGGTAAGTTTACCAAAGAAGATATAGATAACCTTCGGAAAACAAGTGTGTTTGGTTTTTGGCCTTTTGGCATACCGCTGCATCTTGTTTGGTATTCTTTTGTTTTATACTATTTCTTTTTTGGTCTGATTTCCTTGTTAGGTTTGTCTTTGACCATGCCCGCATGGTTGCAGTCTTATATTGGTTTTGTAACGCCAATGGTGGTATTGCTCGTTGCACCCAACCTTATACGGCAGTTTTGCCTGCACTTTATTACCTCCAATATGCACTACTACGGAGATGTGGAACGGGGTAATATTATGCAACAAACGCAGGTATTAAATGCGTGGTGGTTGTTGCCATTGCAGTTATTTTGCTTTAATTTTGGCAGCACCCACACCATACACCATTTTGTAGTACAGGAAACATTTTATGTGCGGCAGTTTACCGCCCCGCAGGCACACAAAATTTTGCAAAACTACGGCGTGAGGTTTAATGATTTGGGAACTTTTACAAGGGCTAACCGCTTTAAAAATGAACTTGCAGCGTAAATTGTAATTTACTTGCCGATTGATTGTCGCCGGTAAATACACCGGAATTTGTTATTTGCGGTTAGTCTGTGGTAAGATACGGCGCTATTTTGCGGTAAAGCGCTTCATCAATCAGTTTCGATTTTTTAATGCCTTCTACCGAAGCGTAATTGCCGTGCTGTTTCCTGATGTTTACAATAGACTGTGCCACATCTTTTTCAATATAGGGATGTTTGGAAAGGCTGGCGGCATCGGCCGTATTAATGTTAATTTTCTTTATTGTCTGTGGTGAGTTATTTACCAATTGCTGTGCTATTAGGTTGTAGGTTTCTTCGGGCAGGCCGCGGGTTTCTTTTACCTGTTCTGTGCTGGAAAACCCACCCAGTTTGTTGCGGTAGTTTACAATCATATTGGCATAAGTAGCGCCAATACCGGGCAGTCTATCCCAGTCTTCGGCGGTGGCGGTATTAATGTCAATTTTTATCCCGGTGTTTTTTGCGGCGGGCTTAGGCATATTGGGGTCGGTAAAGTTGCTAAACTCCATGCGTTCGGTTTTTTCTTTACCGGAGTTACTGTTGGCAATAGCTGCGGGGCCGGGGGCAATGGTAATAAAAGGGCGCAGGCGTTGGTAGTCGGCGTCGGTCATGCCATAAATTTTGGCAAAATCTTCGGGTTTTTTAAATTTTCCGCCCTTTTGCAGGTATTTTTCAATATTAGCGGCCACTTTTGGCGGCAGTCCCAGTTGTTGGGCTTGTACGGCGGTAAGTTGGTTGGGGTCGAAAGGCACAGGCGGCGGCAATGTTTTTGTTTCGGCGGTTGCCTGTTCCGGAGCGGCATTTCCGGCAGAGGGTTTTTCCTCAAAGACTAAGTATGGCAGCAGGCGTTGGTAGTCGGCATCGGTCATGCCGTAAATTTTGGCAAAATCTTCGGGTTTTTTAAATTTTCCGCCCTTTTGCAGGTATTTTTCAATATTAGCGGCCACTTTTGGCGGCAGTCCCAGTTGTTGGGCTTGTACGGCGGTAAGTTGGTTGGGGTCGAAAGGCACAGGCGGCGGCAATGTTTTTGTTTCGGCGGTTGCCTGTTCCGGAGCGGCATTTCCGGCAGAGGGTTTTTCCTCAAAGACTAAGTATGGCAGCAGGCGTTGGTAGTCGGCATCGGTCATGCCGTAAATTTTGGCAAAATCTTCGGGTTTTTTAAATTTTCCGCCCTTTTGCAGGTATTTTTCAATATTGGAAGCCACTTTTGGCGGCAGTCCCAGTTGTTGGGCTTGTGCGGCGGTAAGTTGGTTGGGGTTAAAGGGGGCAATTTCATTGGTTATGGCACTGCCGCTGTTATTTGCGGAAGATTTGCTGCCTTTTTGGCTTTTTTCTGCCTCCTGCTGCCTGATAGCTTCTTTGTATTGTTCTATTTGGCCGGTAAACTCGCCAAAATCGGTGGCATTGTCGGAAACTAAATAGGGCAGTGCAAGCGGAACAAGCAGGCTTAACACAATTAAGCAGGTAAGCGCCAAAATGGCCCTGCGGTCGCGAGCAGCAAAGGTAAAATATTGTTTAAGGTTATTTTTCATAACCAATTTCACAATGTTTAGCTGGTAAAAAAGTTGTTCACTTTGTATTGATATTTTTTAGTTTTTACGTTTTAAGCAATTGAATTGCAAATATACGTATTTACAAGAATTGCAGGTTTGGTTTGGCAGTTTTTTACAAAATTATTGCCTGTTTTGTGACCGAGGCGCTATTATGTTGTAAATTTACAGGTGTAAGACCAATGGGTAGCGTGGTGTAGTAAGCAAAATTTAGCCCGATCATTTAGGTTAAATTTTAATGACATGAAAGCCGGACTTTAAGCCGCTTGCAGCAACACCTGTCATAACGCGCGGTGCATAAAAACCCGAAAAACAACTGCACTGGAAGTTATAGAAGAAAACTTGAAAGGCAAGGTTATATAATGGCGTTTATACAAAGTAAGGCAAACCGGTAAAAACGCTGCAAAAAACAACCTGTAGTACAACTAAAGGCTCATGCTGTGCCAAAAACACAAAGAGGCTGCCCTTTTCGGACAGCCTCTTTAAAGAAGGGGGTGGAGAATATCGGAAAGATGCGCTTAACCATTATATTGCTGAAAAACACTGCCGTATGTGAAAATAGAAACACTAATGTGTTTTTGATTTAGTTCCTAATGATTTACACCACCCGCACAAAACCCGCTACTTTATAAACCGCCAAAACCTCTGTAATGGGCAGCCTAAACTCCTGGTAATTGGGGCTGCTGCAAATCAGTACATCGGCGGCATCGGGCGCTATGCGCACCCGCTTTATCATGCGCTCCTCGCGGGTTACTATCATGTAAATGCTTTGAGGAGAATAGTAGCTTCCTTTGTCAAAAGAACGAATAAAAACCATGTCGCCGCTCTTTATCTCTGGCTCCATGCTCTCTCCTACCACCCTAAACGCAGCCAAACAACCCTCAAACTCTTTTGCCGCCACCCAACCCACCGGCTGCTCCCGCTCCCAAAATGCCGCCAAACCACTTGCCCCCGCACTTACTGTACCATACAGCGGCACCGGCGTTACTTCATCTTGTACCTCTTTTGCACCACCCATTAACTCTACTCTTGCCCCTGCAACGCCCAAAACCGAAATGTCGGTATATAATAAAGTAGTCGGGTCAGTATTGAAATGCTTACATAGCGCAATCAGCACGGCTATATTTGGGGTAGAACGTCCTTTTTCCCAATTACTAATAGTAGTATCTGCAAGGCTAAATAACTCTCCCAATTTTTCTTGGGAAAGATTCGCCGATTCTCTTAAATACTTGATATTCTTTGAAAAATACATTATTGTAAAAAAACTGTTTTAATAATTAAAACAAAATGGTTTAATTATTTGGAGTTCTTGATTATTTGGGCTTATCTTTACCCCTGCAATACTCACAACTTTTATAACAACTTTACTAACAATTTACAAAACTAAACAAAAAAATGGCTAATGTCTATTTATCATCTTTTACTTTGTCTTTAAGTAAAGCAATAATTTCATCTTTTAGCGCCATCTCGCGCTGCAATGCGGCCACCTGCTCATGGCATTGTTTTAAGCCATCTGCATCGCCTACCCTATTTGCTGCCGGCTTTGCCTTTTCGCCACCCATCAACTCTACCCTTGCCCCCACACCGCCCAAAACCGACATATCGGTATATAATAAAGTAGTCGGGTCGGTTTTGAAAAAATTGCAGAGTTTTAACATTGTCGGCATTTCTGGGTATGAAACGCCGCGCTCATAACTTGCAAGTCTCCCTCTTTTAATGCCGAGCATTTCGCCTAACTTATTCTGGGAAATACCCAATGAGTTACGTAAATGCTTGATATTCTTATGAAAATAGATTGTCAAAATAAAATTGTAATTTTAAAAGTCAAAAAATGGCATTTTAATTTGCAATTGTCATTTTAAATGACTTATCTTTACCCCCGCAAACAGTTACAACAACACATACAACGGTTGTAACAATTCATTAACCTGCAAAGCTACAAAAAGAAATGACAAACGTCTATTTATCCTCTTTTACCTTATCTTTAAGCAACGCAATAATTTCGTCTTTTAGCGCCATCTCGCGCTGCAATGCGGCCACCTGCTCATGGCATTGTTTTAAGCCATCTGCATCGCCTACCCTATTTGCTGCCGGCTTTGCCTTTTCGCCACCCAACAACCCTACTCCCACACCCTCTAAACTCATATCGGTATATAATAAAGTAGTCGGGTCAGTATCGAAATGTTTACATAGCGCAACCAACACGGCTATATTCGGATTAGAGCGGCCTTTTTCCCAATTACTAATAGTAGTATCTGCAAGGCTAAATAGCTCTCCTAATTTTTCTTGAGAAAGATTCGCCGATTCTCTTAAATGCTTGATATTCTTTGAAAAATACATTATCGCTAAAAAATTGTTTTAATAATTAAAACAAAATGGTTTAATTATTTGGAGTTCTTAATTATTTGGAACTATCTTTGCCTCGAATTAGTTACAACGATGCTTACAATACTTGTAACAAGATTTTAAAACCCACAAAACTAACAAAAAATGTTAAACTTAGTTTCTCCCGCGCAAAACAACGAAAAAGACAACAAGCCTTTAGTACCTCAAAATGAAAAAGACCCCCAAGACATGCCTTTACCATTAAACCCCTCTGAAAATGATACTCGTTTGTGGTTTAGCCTTAATGATATTAAAAAGGGCTGCTGATTACTACTGTCTGCATTTTTTTTGAACTTAGGTAAATTACAACCTTAATCAAATACTCCTCATCGGGCTTACACATTTGCCAAAACAACTTGTTTGCAGTTTCATCATTTTCAATAAGCAGTGTATTTACCGGAATTAAATCGGCATAGATGGGCGGTTCGTGCTGCTCATCTTTGCCCACCACTACATAGTGAATTGTAATTGTGCTTTTGGTTTCTTTGTCAAAAGGCTTATACCTCATATTTACATAAAGTTCTGCCGTTTGCCTTGCCATTTCCTTTGTTAAAACCACCATACAAACTCTTTTTTGCTTTCCTAAAAACTAACAACAATACTAATAACTTTTGTAGCAACTTTACTAACAACCCACAAAACTAACAAAAAAATAATTAACCATGCACACTACCCCAGTTAAAAACATTACCCGCAAAGCCCGCCGCGCACAGGCGGCATTGGTTGCAGCCAATATTGCCACAACCATAAAAAAAGAAGGAATTATTGTTAAGTTCTTTTGCAACTGGGCAAAAGAAATACACATGGTTGCATTTACAGAGCAAGATGTAAGCCGTATAGTAGGCAAAAGGTACAATGGCATAATAAGCCTGCAAAAAATGAACAGCATTTACGGGTTTCTGCAACTCTACCTGCAAGACCTTACCCCCACCACTCCCGTTGTGCCGCCATCTGAAGAACAGTACCAAAACCCCGAAAACCAAAAGCCATGATTTACATAATACACCTAAACACCCCCATTAAACATGCCAGGCATTATGTTGGCTATGTTCATGATGAGCGCGGTGTGCAAGCGCGCTTTAATGAGCATTGTGCCGGCAAAGGTAGCCGACTGTTGCAGGTAGCCCTGCATTTGGGCATAACCTTTACCCTTGCAGCCACCATGCCCGTCAGCAAAAATGATGAACGGGCATTTAAAAACCGCAAAAACACGCCCTACTACTGCCCCATTTGCAACCCAAAACGCCATAAAACATGCAACTCCACCTCTCATTAAACAAAAGTCAGCAACAAGTTTTAACAGTAGCTACTGCCATATACGCACAGTTAATACATGCCCACATTACTGCCGGTTTTACAGAGCCAATAAACCAAAGTCTGCTCAAGGTTTATGCAGAAACAGCAGCAGAAGCGGCTGTTTGCCTTTTGCAGCAGGTAGCCCAAACACACAATTTACCCGAACACCCTTTTTAACAAACACCTACCAAAAGTAAGGCATAAAAGCCAAAATGCAATGCTTAACCACCATACATGAGTAACCCTGTGCAAACGCCATAAAACAAGGTGTTTGCACAAAAAAACAACACAAAAACAGCGCCCGCAAACAATTTATAAAACGGCGCTTGTGCAAAAACAAAGGCTAAAAACAACAAAAACCAACATTATGAACAACCCTACTAAAAAAGAGCAACTGCAACTTGCCATTTCAGAAAATGGTATTACCCCGCAACATATAGCGGCAGTACTGCTAATTTTGCAATACGCAATAGCAGAAGATGAAGCCTTGTACAAAAAAAGCAATTATTTTATGAAATGGCTGGGCACCGATATTGCAGTTTCCTGTTTAAGCGGCAACTTTTCTGTAACATTCTTCAAATCATCATTCGGGCATTTTGATATATCTTATAGTTCAATTGACGAGTTTTACAATGACCTTGCGCTACCCGCCAATGCCATTGAACAACAAAGACTTGCAGCGCTTAGTGCAGCAGTTTACAAAATGCGCATTGCTCAAAAAAACTACTTTCAAAAACGCACAAAAAACGCCCTTGCAGATAGCAAGCGCCTTGAAATGATTGTAGATAACCTCATTGGCAACAATACACTGCCCCCCAATAGCCAACAAGCGCCTTTATTTTAGTTTACCACCTTAAAAAAACACCTTGCCATGCCTCCCAAACTGCAAATTTTCACCAACCTGCCCGGCAGAGAAAACACGCAAAATACATTGCCTTACAAGCCGTTTCTAAAAGTTTACCGCAATTATATTGTACAGGTAAACTGGCATCTGCTTAAACTTTTAAACTTCAAAACAGGCTCCGCCGCAGTACAAATAGCGCTCCTGGAGCAGCAAGCCAATACACCGCCGGCTTTGGTTGTTTTGACCGATGAAAACAGCCCCAACAACATATACGCTGCAAGTGGCGAGCAGTTTATGTTTGACCTTGAATTAAGCAAAGCCGGTTTCTATAATATAGTAAACCACGTTGCACAATTGCAAAATACAGCGCCTTTTAGGCTGCCCAACCCTTTTTACCTAACTACCGGCAAAAAGTATGAAATGCTGGTTCCCGATGCCGATAGCGCCTTTAAGGTTTACCGCCTGAACCCATATTTTAAGGAGTGATGAAAAAACACGCAGGCAGGCGCTTATGCCTGCATACGCGCCGCCTGTTTTTTGGTTTACAGTACTCATAATTCATAACTCATAATTCATAACTAACCATGATCGACACCTATATTACCGGGCTATACATAGACCAACACGGCAACTTGCGCCAACCCGGCAGCAAAGCCCCCATTTGGGGCATGGGCATACCGGTTTTTTACGGGCAAACCCCCACTGAAACCGACATTTGGGCAATACCGCAAACCTATTTTACCCTCATTTGCCCCGACAAAAACTGGGGAAACCACCCCGATGACCGCGACAACCAAAACCTGGCAATACCAAAATAATAATTAAACTCCGGTTGTTGAGCCTGTCGAAACTCCGGTTGTTGAGCCTGTCGAAACAAAAAATTCATAATTCATAACTCATAATTCAAACCGCCATGCTTCTAAAAAACAACTCCTACAGCACCGAAAAAACCGCCCCTACGCAGTTAGATTTTTTTGGCCGCTTTGCTCCGCTTCTGCCGGCGCTTAACGCATCGCAACGCCTTTTGGGCATTGCCTCCGGCGTGTTAAGTGGTATTGTAATAGCCTATATTGTTTACACGCAGTTGCCGCCTACCCTGCCCGCAAACATTGCCCGGCTTGCAATGGCCGCTTCCTTTGTGTTGGGTTTTATAATTTTTGACGGCTTTTACATTTATATTGCCGAAACCGTGTTCCGTTCAGTTCGCGATGGCAGCGCAAAAAACATGAAATTTATAACCATTTGCTTAGCGCTTACTGGTATGGTCATTTTTGCGCTCGATTTTGTAAATAGCACAAAAGCAGGCGAAATTCTGGGCGGCAAAACAGCAGAGCGACCCCCGCTCCAACAAACCGACTCACTCATAACCCGCCACATTGCGCAAACACAAACAATTTCGGCGGCGGTAGGCACAGAGGCACAACTTATAAGCCAAAGCCTGCAAAACCAAATTGCTGCAAAAGAAAGCGCAGCACAGGCAAAAATAGCAGCCAAAGAAGCACAAAAAACCCAATATGCACAACTTGCCGCAACCGGAAACCAGTGGGCAAACAGCCAAATTGCTAAAATAAACCGCTCTATTGCTGCCATACATGCCCAAAAAGCAAAACAAATTGCAACCCTGCAACAAAGCGCAGCCAAAAAAACAGACAAAGCAAGCGCCGACACAAAAAGCGCCATTAACCTGCTTAATGAACAAAACGCCGAAAGCATAAGAATAATGAACACCTATAATGATATGCGAGTATCTCAATATAAAAACGAGTACCTTAAATTCAGCACACTGGGTTGGCTCATATCGGTATTTCTTACCGTTGCCCCTACCCTTGTAACCTTTTTAAAGGTGCTTATAGAGGTAGGCTCTGGTATAACCATATCCACCCAAGTACGCAGGCGCGGGTTAGTTGCCATTATACAAAACCACTGGCAAAACGCCAAAGAATGGTTCTATAACCTTATAGACCCCGAAGGGCAAGCGCTTTTCCAGGCTGCATTGCAAAAACACACTTCACAATATGCCAATACCCCCGAAACATCAATAAACAATGCCGCCGCCGATGATGTAAACACAAATGCCGATGCCGATACAACCCCCGATGCCCACACAAACACCCCCCATAAGCAACCCACCATAGGCTATTTTGTGCCAAACGAAGGCTTTTTAAACGATGCCAAATTGCCCGAAAATGCCCAAAACACAACCTTAGACGACTGCCGGAACTGCCAACTGCCGCCGCCGCCCGCCAATACAGTTATAACTGATACGCATACAGTTATAACTACTCCCCAAAACGGGCAATACATTGCAGATATAGCCCGCATAAGCGCCGCTATTAAGGCGCTCATGAGCAAACTACGGCATGGGCAAGGCGCACCCAAGAGCAATGCCGCCCGCATAGCATACCTTTGTATAATGCTTAACCAGGCTGCCAAAACAAATGCCCCCATAACCGTACAAAAGCGCACACCCGAACAATACAAAAAACAAGCAGAACACATTGCAAACACTAAAGAAGCAATTGAATTTCTGGTTCAATTATATCCCGAAACACTTAACGCAATAGGGGAGGGCAGGCCATGAACATAACAAAAGACGAAGCAAGAATTTTATTCTTTGCACTTGAGGAAATTAAGCATGAATACGCAGAAAAAATAGCTGCAAACAAAAATGAGCAAAGGGAAGCATTAACAGCTTTTGAAGCACTAGCAAACAAACTGCAAACATTTTCAAACGATAAAAGGCGTACCGGCAGAAAATCACTAAACAGCTTTGCAGATACCCTAAAGCGGGTAGCAGATAGTTACAAGTAAAATAATAGCGCTTTCCTGTGTCAAAACACGGTTGTTGAGCTTGTCGAAACAAACGCAAACGCGGCGGTATGCCACATTTGGTGTAGCGCCGTTTTTTTTCCTTTTCTCTGTTTTTTTTCTTTATCAGAAAAATGCCTTACTCATGCAACAGCAAATAATTGAAACAATAAAAACAATACCAATATTAAGGGTAGTGCAAGATACCAACCTGCAACCAAAAGCAAACAAAATTTGCAGCCCGTTTACCAATGAAAAAACACCATCGCTGCACATTTATACCGACACCAACTCTTTCTATGACTTTTCCGCAGATAGGGCAGGAGATGTAATAGAACTTTATATGGGCTTGCACCAAATACCCGATTTTATTACCGCTTGCCGCAGGCTTGCAAATACCTATAACATACCCCTGCCGCCCGATGAACAACTATACAGCGGTAACACCAAAGAGGAACAATACCAAAAAGAAACCTTATACCTTATAAACCAATCGGCTGCTACCCATTTTGCCGCTCAACTTGCCAACAACCAGGCAGCTTTAAACTACCTTACTAAAGAGCGCATTTTTACTGCCGAAACCATTGATTACTGGCAACTGGGCTACGATGACGGCACACTACCCAAGTTTTTAACCCAAAATCAGTATAATTTAGAGTTTGGTTTACTTGCCGGTTTGCTTAATGCAGCGCAAAACAGCCGCTTTTACAAACGCATAACCTTTCCTATATTAAATGCCGCCGGTAAGCACATAGGCTTTACCGCCCGAACCATACAAGCCAACCCAAACCCCGAAACCCCCAAATACCTAAACACTGCCACCACTGCGGTTTTTGAAAAAAAAACGGTACTTTATGGGCTATATCAAAACAAGAAAGACATTAAAGCCGCCGGAGCCGCCATATTGGTTGAAGGCGCTACCGATGTAATTGCCCTATGGCAGCGCGGCTACAAAAACGCCATAGCCACCCTCGATAAAAACCTTACCCCCCAAAGAGTAGCAGAGCTAAAGAAATATACCGATACCGTTATTATATGGCGCGATGCCGACAGCGCCGGAAAAAATGCCGCTTTAGAAGATATTAAAAAACTGCTTGCCGCCGGGTTTACCGTTAAAATCATAGACCCGCAGCTAACCAAAGCCAAAGACCCCGCAGAATGGGCAACACACGCCAAAACCACAGAGGCAATGCCCCCGCCGCAAGAAGCCATTATTTGGTATGCAAACGAAATTTTACCCCCAACCGAAGGGCAACCTGCCGACCGCAACAAAGCCATAGGCGAACTGGTAAGCGTAGTTCTATGCTTGCCAATACCAGAGCAACAGGGTTTATACGTTGAAGAAGTTGCAAAGCAACACAAGATTAAGGCAGAGTATTTTTACCAAAAAATGAAATACAATGAACGCTCAAAACCAGATGCAGCTACACAAGGCGCTACCGCAGCTTTGCCACCCGAAAACAGTAAACGCAAACCGAAGTATGAAGACATAAACAGCTTTAAAAGGGTAGGGGTAAACTACTTTAAATGGGTGGTAGTAACCAATGCCAAAACAAAAAAGCCCGAACTTACCCTTGAAAAATGGAGTCCCGATATAATAAAACAAGATTACTGTAAACGGTGGAAAAACTTCCTTGACGAAATCCCCGCCTACGATACCTTTTGTGTGCGCCCCAGCTTTACCAACCTACAACAAAGCCATATAGACATAGACCCCATTAGCGGTATGGTGAGCCACAACTATAACCTGTGCAAACCGCTTACATACAAACCTGCCACAGGTCAGTTTCCTACTATCAAAATGTTTATCCAACACATTTTTGGCAACGAAAAATCTGATTGGGATAACCAAGAAACCGGCAACCCGCTTACCATGATTATAGACTGCCTGCGCATAAAGTTTCAACAGCCCACCCACCTGCTGCCCGTAGTATGCCTGCTATCAAAAGAACAGGAAACCGGAAAAAGCACTTTTTTTGACTTTATGGGCGACCTCTTTGGCAGCAATGCCGTAACCATTACCAAAGAACACCTCGAAAGCCAGTTTAACACCACCTACGCCGACCGCTTAGTTATTTGTGCCGAAGAAATTAAACTTACCTCAAAAGAGGTGGACTTGAAAAACAAACTTAAACACCTGGCCACCGCCAGTAAAATCTTTTACAACCCCAAAGGCGTAGCACAGCGCGAAATTGAGTACTACGGTTGGCTTATGATGAGCAGCAACCACGAAAACGACTTTATGCAACTTGAAAGCGATGATAAACGATTTTGGATAACCGCCCTTAAAACCATAGCCCAAAAAGACCCCAACCTGCGCGCAAAAATGGTTGCCGAAATACCCGCTTTTGCCCACTACTGCCTAAACACAGCCATAGTACACCCCGAAGAAAGCCGAATTTGGTTTGCCCCGCAGTACATACACAATGAGCAGCGCAGCCGCATACTTTGGCACAGCCGCAGCACCATAGAGAAAGCTATTAATGATGCCATTACCAATATTTTCCTTACCTACTACGTAACAGAACGCAATATTACAGAGGGCAAAATGCCCGAAATAAGATTCAAGTGCGACCTTACAACTCTTATTGATTTGGTAAACTCACACAGCCGGTTTAAACATGACGGTACACAAATAAAAGACTGGTTACGCGATAACAAAGGCATAAAACCCGGCAGCGTAGGGCGATACAAAATTCCAATAGGATACGATGAAACCGATGAACTCCTATATAAATTGGGGCACGGAAGACTAATTGATTTTGTTTATTTTGACTGGGTACAGCCCGAAGAACTTGGCAGCATTATGCTTAAAGAATGGCACCAAAAAACCCTTGCAGAACTTAACCAGCCAGTGCCGTTTTAATTGCACCAATATTGAACAGTATTATTAAATATAAATTGCCAACACCTAATTTTGAACTAAAATCAAACATGCAATATGAAAAAGGAAATTTCTCTACCAAACTCAAACTTATATCTCAAAGGCTTTGGTCTTGATATTAACGGTAACATGACCGTTAAACTTACCTTTCCAAACGCAAGGGGCTTTAGCATACAAACAAACGGCACCCTACGTGAAACCCATAGGCTGTCAAGACTTGACCTTGATTAACTAACTGCCCAACAGTTAAAAACCATTGAAAAAGAGGTGGTTGCCTATATAAAAAACTACGGAAGCCCTTTGAATAAGAAAAAATTGCGGACGTACAAATAAATATTTATATAAAAATATTATAAAAACCCCGATAACGGAAAGTATCGGGGTTTTTTATTTGTCTCTTAACCCTACAATTTAAAATTTCAACAATTGTAAATACAGGGTTTGGGGGGCGCTTGCTTGTTAATGGAACTACAATAGCCAAAAAACAAAAAAGGAAAAAAATTTTTTTTCTGTTACAATTGTTACATTTGTTACCAAGAAAAATAATAATACATAAATGCTTTAAAAACAATAGATTAAAAAGAGAAAATCCATTAAATTAAAGAAAAACCATGTAACAAATGTAACAATTGTAACAATTGTAACAAAATGGGCAGTGTAACAATTTTGTTACATTTTTTGTTACATGGTTTATTTGTAATGTGTTGTATCTAAATGCCTTAAATTAAGCACATTACGCATTACAATTTTCTATACGTAACAAATGTAACAAAAGTAACACAAAAAAATAAAAAACTTCCCAAACGCAAAAACCCCGCAAAAACGTACAATTTTACTTGCAACCGGCAACAAACCCCTACCTTTTGTCATCATTTTGTAATAAAACGGAACAAAAAACGCCTGCCTTTGCAACATGGGCATTTAGGCAGGCTCAATGCCCAAACCGGCTTTTGCATGTATAATGTGCAACTTATTTTGAGCAAACAGCGTTCTTTTTGTAAAGAACATGTAAATTTGCCATAGACAAACCAAACATTGCCCACCATGAAACCAACCCCCTACCAGGAAGCCCTGCGCTACCTGCAAAACGCCAAAGACACCCTGCAAA
>MTCR01000161.1 GCA_002212725.1 Sphingobacteriales bacterium TSM_CSM
GTATCGCTTTGTGCGCCTGTTAATCCGTCGGGTATGCCGTTAAGAGGATAGTCATGCCATGTCTGTGCAATAAAAGCATAATCTCCCGGTTGATCTAGCAAACAGGCCAAATTGACCGGAACAGGGTAAGGCGGCTGAGGAGGTGAAACAACACCACCCCAGTAATGCCAACAATTATCGGAACCCAAGGTGCCAAAACCACAGGCGGTACTTGGCAGGGTAAACTGCGGGCAAATCAAAAATTCTATCAGATTTTGGTCGTTTACCAAATAAGTATTGTACGCCGTATTATTGGTAGATAAAAAAGACAATGTGTCTAAAGCACAGGCCAACATACAGTCGTTATTTACCGGGTAAAAAACCGATCCGTCAGAATTGGTAATAATGACTGATAAATTAGGTCCCATTTCCGGCACTGCGTTTTGCCCAAACACAGGGCAATTTACCCCCCCCCCATATTACAAATAAACCAATACATAACGGCGCAAGCACGGTGCGCAAACTTACCGGGGTTAATCTGTTTTTGTTCATAATGGCATAATTTTATGGTTTAAAAATACTAACGGATATTTTGGGGTTTCCGTTGCCGGTAAAGATAAACTATTTGTGCATTTTTCGGCAAATAAAAAGTGGTAAAAAATCTACCCGGTATGAATTTTCGTATAGATGGTCGTTTTTGATGTGTAGTTGGTATTTTGGAGGTATGAATTTATGTTTCCGCCCACGGTTTACCACTGCCCAAACCGGCTGCTTAGGGTATAGCAGTTTTGCAACGTTATACCGCCCCCACCTACCGCAGCGGTAAATTTTACCCAGCGGCGCGGGTTATTTTGCTCTAAAACGGCATTTACCCCGCCCTTTGCCGCACAAACCTGCCTGTAATACGGTGTATTGTGGTAAAAAAAATTACATTTTCTGCACATTAATGTAATACAAATCCTGTGCAAATTGTACATTGGCGTTTTTACCTGTTTTCAGGTTAAGGGTTTTCCATTTACCTGTTTCGGGTTGCAGGAGTTGGTAAGCGCCGTTTTCATCCAGCAATTTAACGGGCATATCAAAACCGGGCACATCAGCTTTCCAGCGGTAAGCAAGTTGCGTGCCTTTTTTGTGTTTTTCAATTTTGTACTCCAACGTAGGTATGTTGGGGTAAAACAGGTATTGTTTAAAAAAGGCAGTAAGGTCTTTACCTGTTTTTTGGGTAAAATATTGCAAAATGGTATCCTGCGTTACAATGCGGTGTTTATATTCGGTTTGAAGGTCTTTTATCATGGCAAACCATAGTTCGTCGTTGTCTGTTACGCTGCGCAGGGTGTTTAAGATAAGCATTCCTTTGTTGTACATATCGCCGCTGCCTTCGCGGTTTACGCCATAGGGTCCAATAATGGGCCCGTCATTAGAAACCCACGGAATTTTGGCATTAACATATTGCAGCGCTTTTTCTTTTCCGTACAGGCACTCAATATACAGCGATTCGGTATAGGTGCAAAACCCTTCGTGTACCCACATATCGGCAATATCGGCGGTGGTAAGGCTGTTTCCCCACCATTCGTGCCCGGCTTCGTGTATAATAATGTAGTCAAAATCAACCCCAATGCGCGAGTAATCCATGCCGTTGTAACCGTTTTTGTAGTTGTTGCCGTAAGCTATACCGCTTTGGTGCTCCATGCCAAGGTACGGGGTTTCTACCAATGCAAAGCCATCGCGCCAGAACGGGTAGGGGCCAAGAAATTTTTCGTAGCAGGCCAGCATGGGTTTTACCTGTTCAAATTGTTTTTTGGCTTTTTCGAGGTTGTATGCCAGCACGTAGTAGTTGAGTTGCAGGGTATCTTTACCGCTTACATACACATCTGTAAAACGGGCAAAATTACCAATGGTAACCGATACGGCGTAGTTATTAATGGGGTAACTTACAAACCAATGGTAGCGGGTATAATCGCCTTCATTGGTGGTGCCTTTGTTTTGTCCGTTGGCAACACATTGCAGGGCATTTGGAACGGCACAGCTAAGGCGCATACTGTCGGGTTCGTCGCTTTGGTGGTCTTTGTTGGGCCACCAAAGGCTGGCGCCGGTTCCCTGGCAGGCAACGCCAATAAAGGGGTTGTTTTTCTCATCTTTTGTCCATACAAAACCGCCGTCCCAGGGCGGGCGTTTGGCAACGATGGGCGCGCCGGAGTAGTAAAACCTTATGCTTTGCGCCTTGCCGGTTGGGGTAACCGCATCGGGAAAATTAATAAACACCGCATTAAACTTCCGTTCATAGGTTAACTTTTGTTTGCGATATACAATGCTGTCCACCTGCATGTTTTCAAAAAGGTCTATTTGCATTACCCGGCCGGATTGCAGCGGGGTGAAATAAATATTGTTATAGCCCGAAATGGTTTTCTGTTCGGGATTTACCTTAATGTTGAGGTCGTAATATTTAATATCAAACCATTGCCGTTGCGGAGTAATACTTCCCCGAAGGGTATCGGCAAGGGTGTAGGGCGCTTCTGCTTCTGTAAACAGTTGTGCCTTTAGTGGTAAATTAAATATTGTAAAAAATAAAATACTTATGAATGACAGGATACCATTCCGAAACAGGGAAAGTGCTGAATGACGCATATTTGTTGCAGGTTATTTTATTGTGATGCTGTAAAATTTTTAAGAAACAAACAGATGTGCATGTATTGGTAAAGTGTATTATTATTTTTCTACCACAGCTTTTAAGGTGCTTGTAATTCCTGCGCCGGTAATTTTTACAAAATACAAGCCGCTGGGCAATGATGCAATATTTAAAACGGTAAATGTTTGCGTTATATTTTGTTGCAAAACGGGTTGCCCGGAAGTATTAAAGATTTCTATTTTTCCGAAGGTTAATAAGGCAGGGTTCAGTTGCAATGTAAGGGTTTCGGCGGCAGGGTTGGGGTATAAAGTTGCTGCGGGGTTTTGGTTTGCGGGGTTTTGGGGCAACGTGCCTGTTGCGGGCGGAAGCACCAGAAACTGCCCCATCATGCCATTGTCTTCATGGCTTAAAATATGGCAATGGTACATATAGGGCATATCGGGGTCGGCAAAATCTTCGTAGCGGATTATCAATTGTACGCTGCCCATCATAGGCGGAATGGTAATTACATCTTTTCTGCCCTGTTGGTTGGCCGGCGGGGTAGCGCCGTTTACCGATAATACATAAAAATGGTTGCCGTGAATATGGAACGGGTGCGGCATCATAGACTGGTTGGTAATATTCCAAATTTCGGTATTACCTTGTATGGCGGTAAAGTTAATAACCTCCTCATCAAATTTTACCCCGTTCAAAAAAAAGTTGGTAGTACTCATCATGGGCGATGCGGTAATGGTAATGTTGCGTATGAAAGTGCCAGCCGAAGACCAAACCGTGTTTTGCACTAATTCGGCGGGTATGTTGGTAATGGCGTTTGCTGTGGGGCCGGTTACATTCATTTTCAGCAGGTTGAAATCGGTGTTGTCTAAAGGGCCAAGCGCCATGCCGCCCATACCCATGCCTGCCGGGCCGCCCGGGTAGCCCGCCGGCAGTTGGGTGCCCAATTGTTTCAGATACAAGGTACTGCCGCTTTGCCCCGCGAAGCTAACCAATATTTCGGCCCTTTCGCCCGAAGCAAGCATAAGGCGGTTCATGGAAACCGGTGCGTTCAGCAGTCCGCAGTCGGAGGTAATCTGGTAAAAAGTGCGGTTATCGCTGAAACTAAATTCAAAAAACCGATGGCTGGAAGCATTGAGCAGCCTAAGCCGTACCACCTGCGCCGGAACATCGAGATAGGGTTGAATAACTCCGTTTACCAATACGGCGTTATCTGCATCATCGGTCATTTCTATTTGTTTGGTGGCATTGTTGAAAGTAAGAAACTGAAAAACCAGCGGAAAATCATCGGAACCATACGTGCGGGGAAGTGCAATAGCATTTTCGGTATTATCCTGCACAATAATTAAGCCGGCAGCGCCTTTCACCACCTGTTTCAGCGTTTTTCCGTGCAGGTGCGGGTGGTACCAGTAGGTAGCGGCGTTGTCCATAACGGTAAAAGCCGGCGACCAGGTTTCGCCGTCCATAATATGGCTGTGCGGGCCACCGTCGTTTACGGGGGCAACGTGCAGCCCGTGCCAGTGCGTGGTGGTGGTATCTCCCAGGGTGTTGGTTACGTTAATGGTAACCTCCTGCCCTTTTTGCAGCACCAACGTTGGTCCCAGGTGGTTGCCGTTGTAGCCAATGGTGGCGGTATTGTAGCCCGGGTAAAATTGCTGTGTTCCGTTTTGAAGGGTGAGGTTAATGGTATTGCCCGATAAAGTGGGCGGAACAGGAGCAGGGGTTGTAAATTGCGCCCCGGCAGTGTTGAAAAAGCCCGAAACAACCCATAAAGCAATTGCAATAATATTGGTGGGGCATAACTTTGGCAGATGGAAGGCGGTAAACATGGTTTTCAATTTTGGAGGTAAGAAAAGGGCGGTGTGTAACGGTATGTAAAAATGGTAAGTTGCCGGAGTTAAACGCAAATATACTTCACGGTTACCAGATTTGCAACACTCATTGCTTCACTAAAGATGCCGGTTGAAGGCATATCGGCTATCTGCCACAATAAAGGTTTATCCTTTTTGGAGGTGTTTTTTAGCCCTTTTGCCCGGCAGGGAACCGGATGTTTTTAATTTATCTCCCCCCTCAAACCCGTATGGACAGTGGCGGCAGCCGTTTTGGCAGCAATACCCCCTTTTAAGCAGGTAATGTTGGGTAAATACCCACCTGCCCTGTTCGTCAATGTAGTAATCAAGCCCTTCTGTAAGTGGTTCTTTCATGTATTTGGGTTTGGTGGAGGCGGATATATGACACCTGTATAGTTGAAGGGGTTTAACGCCAGCAATTCGTGTTTAACCTGCGGACTTATTTGCAAGGAGTCAATAAAGGCAACAAGGGTTTCGTGGGTAATTTGTTGGTTGGTGCGGCTCAGGTTTTTAAGCGCTTCGTATGGTTGCGGGTAACCCTCGCGGCGCAATATGGTTTGAATACCTTCGGTAATAACTTCCCAATGTGCATCTAAATCGGCCTCAATTTTAACGCTGTTCAGCATTAGTTTGTTCAGTCCCTTTTTCAGGTTTTTAATGGCCAGCAGGGTATGAGCTACCGGCACGCCAATATTGCGCAGCACGGTAGAATCGGTAAGGTCGCGCTGCAATCTGGATATGGGCAGTTTTGCCGACAAGTGTTCAAACAAGGCATTGGCAATGCCCAGGTTACCTTCGGCATTTTCAAAATCAATGGGGTTTACCTTATGCGGCATGGTAGAGGAACCAACCTCGCCTGCCACAATCTGCTGTTTAAAATAATCCATTGAAATATAAGTCCACATATCGCGGCAAAGGTCAATAAGAATGGTATTAATGCGTTTAAGGGCATCAAACAAAGCGCTCAGGTTGTCGTAGTGTTCAATTTGGGTGGTGTAACGGCTCCTTTGCAAACCAAGCGAAGCAACAAAATCATCGGCAAACTGAAGCCAGTTAATGTTGGGGTAAGCGGCATGATGTGCGTTAAAGTTGCCTACTGCGCCGCCAAATTTTGCGCTGTGCGGTATTTGTTGCAGCAGTTGCAGTTGCATTTGCAGGCGCTCGGTAAATACCAGTATTTCTTTACCCAGCAGGGTGGGCGAGGCGGGCTGCCCGTGTGTACGGGCAAGCATGGCAACCGGCAGCCAATCTTTAGCTTTGCCGTGCAGCAGTTGCAGTAAATTGGTTAGCTGCGGAAGCAAAACGGTTTGCAAGGCCTCTTTCAGCAGCAACGGCGTGGCGGTATTGTTTATATCTTGCGAGGTTAGCCCGAAATGTACAAACTCGGCAACATGGGGCATATTTAAGTTTTGCAGTTGCTGTTTAAGGAAATACTCCACCGCTTTTACATCGTGGTTAATGGTTGCTTCGGTTTCTTTAATCTGCAAGGCATCTGCATCCGAAAAATGTTGGTAAACACCCCTAAGCCGGGTAAGCACGCTTTCATCTGTTCCGCTTAAAGCAGGCAGCGGCAACCGGCAAAGGGCAATAAAATATTCTACTTCTACCCGCACCCGGTATTTCATGAGCGCCCACTCCGAAAAAAAGGGGGCAAGCTCCGCAACCTGCTGCCGGTAACGGCCATCTAACGGCGAAATGGCGTAAAGGCTAAACTGCGACATATATTTGGTGGTTTATGTTGGTGCCGCAAAGGTCGTATTTTTAAGCGGTCTTTATATGCAAAACGCCCGTTTTTTGCCCCTGTACTACCTTGCAGGTTTGCAAATGCAGGTACAGCCCTCTCCGGCACCTGCCTGCCCCGCTTGCCCGCCTGTTTTGAGCACACGGTAAGGGGGGGATTAAGGGGGAAGAAAGGGTTGCCTATAGTATTGCTGGAACTTTTTTGTAACTCCCGTTGCCACCTCCATTTCCGCTGTTGCGGTGTTTTAGCGTTGTTTGCGGGGATACAAACAACGGCGTTTAGCGTGTATATAACCTTATCAACCATTCAACGGCAGGCAGCATTGTTGCTTGTAATAACACACCGGCAAAGGCAAGATAATCAATCCTAAAGGTATGATATGTTTATAGAACTGCCGCCGGAGCAAGGCGGAAGGTGTTTTATTTAAAACCTTATAGGTTTTTAAAACCTATAAGGTTTGTTACAGAAAATATTTACCCTTACAAACGCTGCGGGGTTAAGCTTTAATACTACCTTTGTGTATAGCAAGGCAGGTAATTTTTCTGCCGTTGCCTGCGTTCTCACGGGCAACAAATTAATTTTTCTGCCGTTGCCTGCGTCCTCACAGGCAGGCAACAAAACCTAACTTTATTTAAAAATTCAAACATGAAAAAAAGCATTTTCTATACGCATTTTCTTTGCCGCCGTTGTCTGTGTCCTCACAGACAACCCATGCCGTTTTCTTTGCCCCTGCAGATAACCGGCAGCATTTTCTTATACGCATTTTTGTTCCTTTTAGCCTTTGCCGATGTGAAAGCGCAAAACTGGACACAAATTGGCACCGACATTGACGGCGAAGGTGAAGACAACTGGTCAGGCTACTCGGTAAGTTTGAATGCTACCGGAAACATCGTTGCCATTGGTGCGCCTCTCAACGACGGAAACGGAATGGATGCCGGGCAGGTGCGGGTATATCAGAACAATGGAGGCAACTGGACACAAATAGGCAACAGTATTAACGGCGAAGCTGCCGGCGACCGCTTAGGACACGCAGTCAGTTTGAGTGCAGGCGGCGACATTGTTGCAATGAGCGCACTATACAACGACGGAAACGGAACCGATGCCGGGCATGTGCGGGTATATCAGAATGTTTCGGGTAACTGGACACAGATAGGACAAGATATTGACGGTCAGGCTGCCGGCGACCGCTCGGGCGATGCGGTCAGTTTAAGTGCCAATGGCAACATTGTGGCAATAGGGTCGGTTACAAACGAAGCATGGGCAGGAGATGTGCGGGTTTACCAAAATGTTTCGGGCAACTGGATACAAATAGGCAGTGATATAGTGGGCGAAAACCCATCTGACCAATCGGGCTGTGCTGTTAGTTTAAACGCAGCCGGCAATATCCTTGCCATTGGGGCATTTGCCAACAGCGATAATGGAAACGGTGCCGGCGGTCAGGTGCGGGTTTATCAAAATATTGCGGGCAACTGGACACAAGTAGGTCAGGATTTAAATGGCTATTTTCCGGAAAATTTATTCGGATATTCTGTCAGTTTAAACGACAATGGCAACATACTTGCCGTTGGAGGTCCCGGATTTTATAATTTCGGATGGGTACGGATTTTTCAGAACATTTCGGGCACATGGACACAAATAGGCGACGATATAACCGGAGAAGAAACCGAAGAGTTGGGCTGTTCGGTGAGTTTAAATGCCAATGGCAACATCGTGGCTATTGGGTCGCGGGGCGTAGAAGGAGAAAACATCGATTCGCGCGTGCGCATATACGAAAACATTTCGGGCAGTTGGTTGCAAACAGGCAATACTATTACAGATGAGCCGCTCAACGAATTTCCGGGAACTGCCGTGAGTATAAATGCCGAGGGCAATATTGTTGCTTTGGGCGCACCCTACAACACCGGAAACGGAGAGGGTGCCGGGCATGTGCGGGTGTATCAGCAGTGCGATGCCGCCGCCCCGCCCGTACCCAATGTTGCCACCCTGCCCAATGTTACGGCAGAGTGTGTGGTAACAACCCTAACGCCACCTACCGCCACAGACGGTTGCGGAAATACGGTTCAGGGCACGCCCAATGTTACATTGCCCATTACTGCACAAGGCACAACCACCGTAATATGGGTTTATAACAGCGGAACCACGTCATCTACCCAAACCCAAAATGTGGTGATTGATGACGTAACCAATCCAACCATTACCTGTGCAGGCAACCAAACCGTTGATGCCGATGAATCGCACTTTTATACCGTAAACGGCACCGAATTTGACCCCGTAACTACTTCGGATAATTGCGGCATTGCAAGCGTTATTAATTTATATACGGTTGCATTTTCGCTTGCCGGCGCACAAATTCCAGAAGGCAATACCACTATCAGCTGGACAATTACTGATAACGCCGGCAATAACCAAACCTGCAGTTTTGTGGTTACGGTAAATACGTTTGTGGGTATAGAAACCCTGCAACAAAAAGGCATATCCATTTACCCCAACCCCGCAAACAAGGTGCTGCACATGGAATTTTCGGAAAACAACAGCCGCAAATTAACCATCAGCGATATAAGCGGACGTGTGGTTTTCCAAAAAACAACCTTCAGCCAAACCGAAGCAATAGATTTGCAGGAATTGGTGAACAGTGTTTATGTTGTCAGCATACAAACCGACCGGGAAGTTGTTACAACAAAAATAGTGGTTGCACAGTAGTAACCTTCCACAGCAGCGAGGACGCAATATGATGGCGAGGTGGTGGTGCAGCAGCGAGGGGCGTTACCGCCTCGCTGTGCGATGATGCCCTTTCAGGGCTATTCATACAACACAGCTACACAGCCCCGAAGGGGCGGAATATGGTAGCGAGGTGGTGCAACCCCTCGCTATATTCATGACATGACTACACAGCCCCAAAGGGGGGTAATATGATGGCGAGGTGGTGGTGCAGCAGCGAGGGGCGTTACCGCCTCGCTGTGCGATGATGCCCTTTCAGGGCTATTCATACAACACAGCTACACAGCCCCGAAGGGGCAGAATATGGTAGCGAGGTGGTGCAACCCCTCGCTATATTACCCCAATACCCCTACTACTACTACTACTACTACCCCTCTACCCCTCGCTATATTACCCGTCGCTCGCTCGCTCGCTACCATATTACCCCCGCCCCAACCATTTCCACCCTTGCCAAACAATGTCCAAATCGGCGTAGGGGTGGTAGTTTTTGGCGTAGAGCAGGTTAAGGCGTTGCAGGGTTGGGGCATCGTAGGGTTTGTGCGGCAGTTCGTCGGTAGGGTACAAAACGGCGGGTTGCAGTTTGGGCAGCGTATTTGCAGCGGCAGCAGCGGCAGGTTCGGGCACATAACCCACCCAGGTTTTTTGGTTTAGCAATACCTGCAGCCAGTTGAGCAAAAGTTGTTTGCGGTGGGGTATCAGCAGCAGGGCAAGCGGGGCGGCAAGGAGCAGCAACAGGCACAGGCAAAGGTCAAGCAGGCGTTTGTTGCGGCGGTAGCGGGGTTGGTTCAGGTTCAGGTTAATGTCTATGGTATAAAGGTCGCCGGCGGTGTTTTTAGAGTTGCTGCCAATAATGCTCAGGCTTTCGGGCGGCACAATTTTATAATCGGGCAGTTGTCCAATATCAATCATAAACTGCAAAATCTGCTGCGATGGCAGGTCTTTGGCGCAAAAAATAATTTCGTTTACCTTATAAATAGTGGCAATTTCGTGCAGTTGGGCAGTATAGCCCAATACATGGGCAGAGGTGGCGTGGGCGGCCGTTGCATTTGCAGCAGTATGGGCTGCTTCGGGCAGTACATAGCCGGTAATGTCAATATTTACCCCTGCATCATACAGCAGGGCGCGCACCCGCACACATTCGGGAAGGCTGCCTACAATAACGGCGCGTTTGGCGGCTGCCGGCGCTTCTAAGTTCAGGTTTTTAAATTTTAAAAAATGCAGCAACATGCGCCAGCCGCTAAGGGCAAACACTGCCCAGGCGGTACCCATTAAAATCATACCGCGCGAAAACCGCATGGTTTCGGGCAAAAAACCATATACTGCCGAAATGAGTACTGTACCCGCCACCAATCCGCGCACAATGCGGCTCAGGCGCAGGGGCGCATCATAGCCGCCACTCAAAAAAACGGTAAACAGCCAGATTGCAATATATAAGGGCACGTTAATAAGCATGTATTCGGGGGCGTAGGTAGTACCCTCGGCGGCTTTAACATTGTGCTGCCAAAAATCTTTAATCAGGTACATGCCGCCGTAAATAATAGCCGCATCAGACAAAGGCAGCAGCGCCTGCACAACAAACCGTTCCAGAACGGCCAGCAGCGCCCTTAAATAAATGGCGGTCTGTATGCCGGTTACATATACCCGTGCTTTTTCGGCGGTAAAATGTTTCCGGGCAAAAATAATCATGGCGTTGTAAAACATGCGCACATAATTCAGGCTGCCTTTTTTGGTGCTTTCGCCTTTGTAGTGAATAATGCGTGTGTGCGGGTAGTAGTAATTTTTGTAGCCCGCTTTTATAATTCGGTACGACAGGTCAATATCTTCACCATACATGAAAAACGTTTCGTCGAGCAGGCCAATTTCATCCAATACCTTTTTGCGAAGGAGCATAAAAGCGCCCGAAAGCACCTCTATTTCATGCACCTCGTTGTTGTTGAGGTGCCCAAGGTAGTAGTGGTTAAAGGTTTTGGAGTGCGGAAACAGCGCCGAAAGCCCGCTCATTTTGTAAAAAGCTGTGGCGGGTGTAGGCAGGCCGCGTTTCGATTCGGGCAGAAAAACCCCCTTGCCATCGTACATTTTTACGCCCAAAGCGCCCGCATCGGGGTGTTCATCCATAAACCCGATGGTTTTTCGGAAAGTATCTTCTTCTACCACTGTGTCGGGGTTCAGCAGCAGTACATATTCACCTTTTGCAATACCGATGCCCTGATTGTTGGCCGCCGAAAACCCTGTATTTTGGGTGTTGGCAATAAGGATTACTTCGGGAAACTTTTGCCCGATGAGTTCAACCGAGCCGTCAACCGAGTTATTGTCCACCACAATTACCTCAGCCGCCAGTCCTTCTGCTGCTTTGCGAACCGACAACAGCGCCTGCTCCAAAAAGTACTTAACGTTGTAGTTTACAATAATGACCGATAGTTTAACCATATCTTTTTGCCCGTATAAACAGGTTTTTGCCGAAGTATATAACTCGCAAACAGGTGTAAAATTTGCCAAAGTGTCGTTATGGTGCAAATATTGTGCTTTTTGGCTTCAAAAGCGCAACAAATTGAGTAAATTTGTGAACCGGTTGTTTGCGCCGGTAAAATCAGTTTTAACTCCCAAAAGCATTTACCAATAAACCATATCTAATGAAACATTTGCCGCTTAACCTTGCCCGCATTTCGGGGCTTTTGTTTGTATTTTGTCTGATGTCTTTATTAAACGCGCTTCCCCTTCAAGCCCAGCAGGCTTGTCCTGAAGGGGAAGTGGAAGTGCGCGTAGAGTTAATACCCGATGGCTGGGCTGCCTCCGAAACAAGCTGGGAAATCCTCAACTTAGCCGGCGAGCAGGTACTCAGCGGCACCAACGAGGGTGGCAGCTTTTGCACCCCAACAGATAATGCCTGCTTTACCTTTAATATTTACGACACCTACGGCGACGGACTGATTGACGGCGGCGGTTACACCGTTTTTTTTAACGATACCGAAGTAACATCGGGCGGAAATTTCGGGTTCTTTGCGTCTATGGATTTTGGCGTTTGCCCGCCGGGTTATTCCTGCCATTTTCCGGTAAGCGTTTATCCCGATGTTATCTATACCGCCACGCCGCCCAATATGTGGTATATTTTTGTGCCCGACACATCGGGGCATTTTATTCTTTCTACCTGCGATACCGAAGCCCCCTGCGCCACGGGCATCTGGATGTATGATTACTGCGATAACCTGCATTGGGCCGGCAACATGGAAGCCAGTATTTACTACGCCACCACCGGCTGCGAACCCCACGCCTCCTTGCTGGCAAACCTTATTAAAAACGAGGTATATTACATTCGCATTGGCGATGTGGAGGGCAGTTGCGCCGATAACCCCATAACCTGGAACATAACCTACGACGGCCCCATTGCCGGCTGTACCGACCCCACCGCCTGTAATTACGACCCCGTAGCCACTCTGCCCGACCCCGATGCCTGCCTGTATCCCGGCGACCCCGACTGCCCCAACGGACCCGACCTGATTGTGGTGCAATCGGAAATTGCCAGTTCCATGTATGTTGACCATATGGATAACTCCGATGCCTGCTATATTGCCGAAGGTTGCATGGAAGGCTACGGCGAGCGCGATTTGCTGCGCTTTACCACCCACATTAAAAACATTGGCAACCAGGATTATTACATAGGTTACCCGCCCGCAAGCCCCAGCGAAGGCAACCTGCAATGGGAGTGGGACCCCTGCCACGGACACTGGCACTACGAAGGTTATGCCGAATACCTGCTCTACGACAGCCTGGGGCAACAAATACCCATTGGCTTTAAAAACGGCTTTTGCGTGATGGACTTGGAGTGCAGCGGCGGCGGAATTGGCAAGTTTAACTGCGGTAACCAGGGCATTACCGCCGGCTGCGGCGATATTTACTCATCGGGACTTGCCTGCCAATGGATAGATATTACCACCATGCCTGCCGGAACTTACACATTGGTGGTCAGGGTAAACTGGGACCAAACACCCGATGCGCTGGGAAGAATAGAACTGAACCACTACAACAACTGGGCGCAGGTTTGCATCAGCATTAACCGCGATGCCGAGGGCAACCTCCTTGATGTTACGCAGGTTGCAGACTGCGACCCCTACACCGATTGTCTGGGCGAAATCTACGGCTCGGCTACCATTGATTGCGAAGGTGTGTGCAACGGACAAAAGATTATTGGCGACCTGGATGCCGACGGCACTTACCACACCAACGACGTACTGGCTTATATGACCGGTATTTTAAACGGCGAACTTGCCACCGGCAACTCCTGCAACGACCTGAACAGTGACGGACTCATAAACATAGTAGATGCCGACCTGCTGCTGGCCTGTATTTTGCAGGGCAACGGAACCCATACCCACCCGGGCGGCGGTACTTCTCACAACCACTGCGGTTATCCGCAGGCGCAGGTAATTAACCCCAACGGCCTGGTATCGCTAACCTTAGACAACATTAACCCTGCCGGCGGTTATGTTGATGTGTATATTAAATCGCCCATGCACTACATTTTGGGGTATCAGCTCCAAATAAGCGGCTTGCAGGTATTGGGTGTGGTTCCCATTTTAGAAGACCCCACCTATAATGCCGACATTAGTTTCAACCCATCGGGCGAAATCCTTGGCATATCGGTAACCGAATCCAAGGTTGACCGGTATCTGGAGTTCATGCCTTTCCTCCGCGTGTTTTACGCAGGCATTACCGATGACGAGGTTTGCCTGAACGTTACGGCTATGGTAAACGACAACTATGAGGAAACCTTGTTTGAAGTAGTAAACCCCTGCCTGCCGGCATTTACCTTTACCGGCATCGATTCGGGTAGTTTGCAACAAACCAATGCGGTACAGGTATTGCCCAACCCGTTCAGCAAGGTTACTACACTAACTTTTGCCAATATGCAGCAGCAACCCCACACCCTGCAAATTACCAATATAAGCGGCAACGTGGTAAAAACATACAACAACATAACCACCGGCAACCTGCGTATAGATATGAGCCAACTACCTGCCGGCATTTACCTGTACCGCCTTACGGGCAGCAATGCGGTTTATACCGGTAAGTTGGTGTTGCAGTAAAATAATATGATGAGTTAAGAGCGGCCGGTTCAACAAACGAGCAGGCGTTTCTACTGCCCTCAACGCCCGCCTCGCTTTTCGGTGACTGAGCGAAGTCGAAGTCACCGAAAAGCGAGGCGCATCTTGAAAAGAGCAACTTGCTGTGTACTTATTCAGGTTGTATCTTTGTTGGCGATGTTCTTCACTGAATTTCTTTCATTTTACCGCAAAGAACGCAAAGTTTTGCGCAACGTGCCGCAAAGTTTTTTTGCTCTTTATGGTCAATGCTTACAATGAGCAAGGCACAAAAGAAAATGCCGGGATTTACAGATAGTACCTGATTAGTTACCTTGCTGTTAAAACACAATACCCTCTTTGGTAAACGGGCGGGGTTGCCAGCCTTGCGGGGTTAAAATATGGAGTTCTGTAAACCCAATTTGTTGCAGCATATTGGCAGTTTCGGTAAAATAGCCGGTAATTTCGCGGGGGTGGTGCGCATCGGAGTTGAGTACAATGGGTATATTCAGTTCTTTTATGCGCTGCAATACAAACGGGCTGGGGTAGGGGTATTGCGTTTTTTTCTTGTACACGCCGCGGGTGTTTACCTCAATTAAAATATTGGCTGCCGCCGCCACTTCCAGCGTATCGAAAACCAGTTGGCGGTACCACGGCTCATCTTCGGTAAAAAATCGGTTGTTGTTGTTCATTTTTACCTTATCCATGTGCCCCAATACCTGCGGCGGGGCAAGTTGTATCATTTCTTGTTGCAGGGCAAAATAACTGGTAACCGCTTTTTTAATATCGCCGCCGTAAATTTCCTGTATGCCGCGGTCGTAGGCTTGTTGGGTGCCGTCTATTTCCCAATACCAGCCCGCTTCGGGGTGGCGGTAGCCGTAGTGTACCGAGCCAATGTTGTAATCTAACTCCGCAAATTCGGGGCGGGCAGGAGAGGTTACGCCGGGTATATAATCAATTTCCAGACCAATGTACACGGGTAATTGCTCTTGGTAGCGGTTGCGCATTTGGGCAATGGTTTGCAGGTATTCGGCAAAGCGGTGCGGCTTAATACTCCAAGGTACTTCTAAGGACATGGGCGCATGGCTCGAAAACCCGAAAGACCGGATGCCTTTTTCAATAGCAGATTCTACATACAGCGAGGGTTCGTCGGTTCCGTCGCAAAAATAACAATGTTGGTGGTAATTGCTCCAGGGCATTTTTTAACAGATAATTTATAATGGAAAATGGATAATGAATAGCGGATAATGGAAAGTGAAAAATGTAAAATAGCGGTTCGGGGATTTCGGGTTGTTTACCCGCAAGGGCAATTATAAATGGTCATTTTCATGCAGCAGCGGCACAATTTTACCGGTATCGGTTTTAAAGCCGTAAAATGCGCCGTAGTTTTTTATTGCCCAATTTTTGGTACTGCTGCTGTCAAGGCGCATACCATCGGGTGCCAGTTCGTAGAACAGTTTCGGGCGGTAGTAATCAGAGTCGCAGTTAAAGCAATAAGGCGAAATTCCGCCCCTGAAACCCGAAAACTCTACAATGCCATCATCGTCGGCATCGGTATGGTTGCCGTCGAAAAGGGGCAGCGTATCGGAAGAGAGGAGTTGGCGGCGGTCAAAAATCCACTGCAGCATATCAACATTGTAGTCCATATCTGATACAAAGCCCATCAGCACTTCGGTTTTACCATTTCCCAGCGCCCTTACAATGGGCAGCAAACCGTAGTTGGTAAAATAGAGCGTGGCAGTATCAGATAAAATGGTATCGGAATGTACCGTAACAAACAAGTTGCGGTAATATACCTCATTATCCAAAATCTGCCGAATAGCCCCTACCGATAAGGCATTGCTTTGGGAAAGCCAAACCTTTTCGCCGTTTTTACCCAATTCCGGGTTTTGAAAACCGGCAAAATCGGGTGGTTGTTTTGACGTGTTACAGGTAAAAATCAAGAAAACCAGCAACAGCAGGGTTAATACAACATGTACAATTTTTCGGAGCACAAAACACCTTTTATATAAAGAACAAGCAAAGGGGGCTTATGTGTTTAAGCGGGCAGCAAATCATCAATATCGGCGGCCAGGCGGCGGTCTTTGTGGGTTACAATATTACCTGCATCGTGGGTACTCAGGCGCAGTGTAACGCGGTTATAAACGTTGGTAATATGTGCATGGTGGCTGTGCTTTTCAGACAACATGGCCACTTTGGTTAAAAAAGCAAAAGCCTCTATAAAATCAACAAACTCAAAATGGCGCACCAATTCGTTGTTTTCTTCTGTCCACATAAATTGCAATACGTGTTAATGGTTAAATAAATATGCCGCAAACTTATTACTTTACCCGTTTATTAACGAACATTTGGCAATTTAATTTGTTTAAAGCCCTGTATTTACAGACAAAGCATTAAAACAGCCTCCAACAAGTAAACACCTCCCGCACCGGCCGTCCGAAAAAAAATGCAAAGCCGGTGTACAAAAACGGAAAAAGTAGCAGAAATATTTGTACATTTGCACCCTGATTGGAAAACCGGTTAAAAGAGCGTTCCTTTGAAACCCCTGAATGAGTATCATAGCCGTATCGAAGAATTCGATATACAGTTTGCAGGGCTGCAAAATCATGCCTACACATTCACCTATTTCATTAACAGCGCATTTCTACGGCTTTTTGAGTATGCCCCGTTAGATGATTGTGATGTGGAGGTGCAGTTGCAGTTTACCAAAAAACCAACCCTTTTTATACTTGATTTTACCCTTGCAGGAACCATAAAAATTGAATGCGACAGATGTCTGGCGCAGGCAAATCTGCCGGTAAAAAGTCAGTATCAGGTATTTGTGAAAACGGTAGGAACAGTAGCTGAAAAAAGCGACCGCGAACTGGACGTTATCTTTATATTGCCCGATGATACGCATTTAAACGTAGCCCAACTCATATACGAGTTTGTGGTGTTGAGCATTCCCGGAAAACGAGTGCCCTGCATTACCCTCAAAGATAAATCCATCTGCGACCGGGAAGTGCTGGCAAAATGGCAAAAACTCAATGAGCCGGATGATGTACAAAACCCCGCAACCGACCCAAGATGGGACGTTCTTAAAAAACTGAAAGAAAACGACAAAAAGTAACAACAAAACCGCTGCCCATTGCGGCAGTGCTTGCCAGTAACCTGATAATTTATTCTTAAAAATAAAACCGAAATTTGATTGAGCTATGGCACACCCTAAGCGCAGACACTCCAAAACCCGACGAGATAAACGCCGTACCCACTATACGGCAAGCGTACCCAATGTGGTAAATTGCTCAAACTGCGGCGCACCTGTATTGTCGCACCGCGTATGCGGCGAATGTGGCTTTTACCGGGGCCAATTGGCAATTGCCAAAACTACTGCTTAAAAGGCATAAGTTATCTTGCATAATAAGTGCAAACTTGTTGCCGGGTGCAGCGGGTTTGCATTTTCATTGTAGTAAAGCACCGCTTTAACCGGCTTAAAACAATAAAAAGAAACCAATAATATTGCCCTGTTTTTACTACAGGCTACACCTATTACCCCTTCTCCAACAAAAAAACAAGCGTTTATGTCAAAAACTGTTGCAGCTATTACCGGAGTAGGCGCTTACCTGCCCGATTATGTACTGACAAACGCGGAACTGCAAAAAATGGTGGACACCACCGACGAATGGATTCGGATACGCACCGGCATATCGGAAAGGCGTATTTTGAAAGGGGAGGGGAAGGCAACCTCCGATATGGCAGCCAAAGCCGTTGAAGAACTGCTCAAAAAAACAAATACGGCTAAAGAAGCGGTTGACTTGCTCATTTGTGCCACCGTAACCCCGGATATGGTGTTTCCGTCAACGGCAAACATCATTTGCGATAAAACAGGTATTCGCAATATACCCAGTTTTGATATAGCTGCCGCCTGTTCGGGGTTTATTTATGCGTTGGTTACCGGCACGCAGTTTATACAAAGCGGCCTGTATAAAAAAGTGATAGTGGTAGGAGCCGATAAAATGTCTGCCATTGCAGACTACGAAGACCGCACCACCTGCGTATTGTTTGGCGATGCCGCCGCCGCAGTTATGCTGGAACCATCAGATAACGGATGCGGAATTATTGACCATATTTTACGAAGCGACGGTTCGGGGCGCCCTTATCTGCATCAAAAAGCAGGCGGGTCGTTAAAACCGCCCAGCCATGCTACCATTGATGCCCGCGAACATTATGTTTACCAGGACGGAAAAACGGTGTTTAAATTTGCCGTTACCAACATGGCCGATGTATCGGCCGAAATTATGGAGCGCAACGGGTTAAAAGGTTCCGATGTTGCCTGGCTGGTGCCACACCAGGCCAACAAGCGCATTATAGATGCCACCGCCCGCCGGATGGACATAGATGACAGTAAAGTAATGCTCAATATACACAAATACGGAAACACCACCGCAGCCACCATTCCGCTATGTCTGTGGGAATGGGAAAACCAACTCAACAAAGGCGATAATATTATTTTGGCCGCTTTTGGCGGCGGATTCACCTGGGGTTCGGTTTATGTGAAATGGGCATATTGAACCATAATTCAACAAGCTCATCACAAGAAAGAAATTATGAATTATGAATTATGAGTTATGAGACAAACCCAACGACCAACCAACCAAATTGACATTCAGTTACCTAAATTGGGCAAGTTCATTCAGAAAACAGAAGAGGGAAATTTTGAGTTATGAGTTATGAATTATGAGACAAACCTAATGAGCAACTAACTTAACGACCAACTAAACAAATCAATCATCTATACATCAGGCAAAATAACCAAATTGATAATCAGTTATCTTTGAATTTTAGTTCATAATTTCCTAAATCGGGAAAGGCTATTTAGGAAAGCACAAAGCACAGTTCATAATTCAAACCTCATAATTACCAAAAAAGCGTTCATAATTCATAACTCACATAATAATGGCTACCACAGCAGACTTTAAAAACGGATTTTGCATGGAAATTGACGACAGTCCATGGCAAATTATTGAATTTTTGCACGTAAAGCCGGGCAAAGGCCCCGCTTTTGTACGAACCAAATTGCGCAACCTGGCATCGGGAAAAATTGTGGACAAAACCTTCCCCTCGGGGCATACGGTAAAAGATATCCGCATAGAGCGCCGTCCGTATCAGTACCTCTATCAGGACGATACCGGCTTTCACTTTATGAACAACGAAACCTTTGACCAGGTTACCCTGCCCGAAGCGCTGATTAATGCCCCGCAGTTTTTAGTGGAGGGTATGCCGGTAGAAATAACCTTTCATGCCGAAAAAGACATGCCGCTTATTTGCGAACTGCCGCCTTTTGTGGTAATGGAAGTTACCTACACCGAACCGGCAGTGCGGGGCGATACCGCCAACAGCGTAAGAAAACCCGCTACCGTAGAGTGCGGTGTTTCTGTTACCGTGCCCTCATTTGTTGATGCAGGTACCAAAATAAAAATTGATACCCGAACCGGCGAGTATATTGAAAGGGTGAAAGAATAAATATTCTTGCCAAAAGTACCCGAAATACAGGGCAAATGGTATATTTACGGCAACTTATGCCCAATATAGTGTTTGCCCTGCTTTTGTGCAGGATAAATGAGCGTTTGCCTGTGCAGCAGTAACAAACAGTATCGGGCATTCAAAACAAACAAAACTCCAATTAAAATTGCAATAAACCACCTTTTACCACGGTTAAACTCCCCGCTTATGGATTTTCAGCAAATACAGGAACTTATTAAACTGCTCAGCGAAAGCAGTATTGGCGAATTTAAACTGGAACAGGAAGACATAAAGTTGAGCATTCGTACCAAGCATTATTTTGATGCTGCTTTGTTGGCTAAAGCAACCGCGCAACCTGTAAGTTTTGCCCCACCGCCACCTGCCCTGCACCTGCCGCCTCCGGTAACCCCTGCCGTACAAAGCGCCGTCCCTGCTGCCAATACTGCGGTTGCCAAACCGGCCGCAGGCAATGAAACAGAAACATCGGGCAAAACTATTACCATTAAATCGCCCATGATTGGCACTTTTTACCGCTCTTCATCGCCCGATAAACCGCCCTATGCAAAAATAGGCGACGAAATTAGCCCCGGTAAAGTTTTGTGCATTATTGAAGCCATGAAACTGTTTAACGAAATAGAATCGGAACTCAGCGGGCGTATTGTAAAAATTCTGGTGGAAGATGCCGCACCGGTTGAGTATGACCAACCGCTGTTTCTGGTTGAACCCATTTAGCAAAACATTGTTGCCGGCTTTACCCCGCCACCTCTCACTATGCAGACAATAAATTTTTGCCCGCAACAAATATGCAGCAATACTGCAGCAGGCAATTAATTTATGGCAAAGCAACCTTTACACCCTGCCACTCTGAATAATTCCTTCCCCCCAATTTGGTAAACTGCTCTTAATTTGAATACTGTTTCATGTTTAAAAAAATACTTATAGCAAACAGGGGCGAAATTGCCCTTCGCATAATTAGAACCTGTAAAGAAATGGGTATAAAAACCGTGGCCGTGTTTTCTACCGCCGACCGCGAAAGTCTGCATGTGCGTTTTGCCGACGAAGCCGTTTGCATAGGACCGCCACAAAGTGCAAAATCTTATCTTAACCGGGCAAGTATTATGGCCGCCGCCGAAATTACCAACGCCGACGGCATACATCCGGGCTACGGCTTTTTGGCAGAAAATGCCTCTTTTGCCGAGGTATGCACCGATTATAACATTAAATTTATTGGCCCCACCGCCGAAATGATACGGCAAATGGGTGATAAAATTACGGCAAAAACCACCGTGCGCAATGCCGGTGTACCGGTTATACCCGGCTCAGACGGACTGATAACCGAAACCGCACAAGGTAAATCTATTGCCAAAGAAATTGGCTACCCCGTAATGCTGAAAGCCACTGCCGGCGGTGGCGGAAAGGGTATGCGCATTGTGTGGTCTGAAAAAGAATTTGACACCCATTGGGAATCGGCCCGAAAAGAAGCGCTGGCTGCTTTTGGCAATGACGGTATATACATCGAAAAATTTATTGAAGAACCCCGGCATATAGAAATTCAGGTGGCCGGCGACCAATACGGAAAAGTTTGCCACCTCTCTGAGCGCGATTGCAGCATACAACGCCGCCATCAAAAACTGCTCGAAGAAGCGCCATCGCCCTTTGTTGACGAAGAACTGCGCAGCAAAATGGGGCAGGCAGCCATAAAAGTAGCAGGCGCCATAAACTACGAAGGGTTGGGAACCATAGAGTTTCTGGTTGATAAATACAAAAACTTCTACTTTATGGAAATGAACACCCGCATACAGGTAGAACACCCCGTAACCGAGGAAGTTATGGATTTTGACTTGGTGAAAGAACAAATTAAAATAGCCGCAGGAGTTCCTATATCGGGCAGGTCTTATGTTCCAAATGGACATGCCATTGAATGCCGCATTAATGCCGAAGACCCCTATAGCGGCTTTAGACCCAGCGCAGGCAAAATTGGCGAACTGCACACACCAAAAGGGCACGGAGTAAGAGTAGATACCCATATTTATGCAGGTTATACAGTGCCGCCCTACTACGACTCGCTGCTGGCAAAGGTAATATGCCATGCCGCCACCCGCGATGAAGCCATTACCAAAATGAGCCGCGCCTTAGATGAATTTATTATTACCGGCGTAAAAACCACCATTCCGTTTCACCAGCAGTTAATGAAAAACCAGCAGTTCCGAGAGGGCAACTTCAATACCTCGTTTCTTGAAAGTTTTAACTTTAAATAGCAGCACCCCGAAATTTGCCTCAAAAAGCAATAATTGCCGATACTCGCCTGCTACAGCCTTATGTTTATGTTAAAAAGAACAAAGTGTACGGCAGGTAAACAGTTTTCCCTCTAAAACCATAGACAGGGCAAACAATTTACACGCAAAGACGTTGTTCTGTTTGTCGGGTAAATACGATTGGATATTGCACCTGTTGCACAAAACAAAGCAAAATTGTACCTTTGTGCCCTGAAACGAACATTTTTCTTCCTATTAATCTAACATATTTCAAATGAACACTGTTGCTTCAAATGTTGATTTAAACCTGAAATACAAGGTAAAAGATATTTCGCTGGCCGATTGGGGCCGCAAAGAAATAGAATTGGCCGAAGCCGAAATGCCCGGGTTAATGGCATTAAGAGAAGAATATAAAGGCCAAAAACCGTTTAAAGGTGCCCGAATTGCCGGCTGCCTGCACATGACCATACAAACTGCCGTACTCATTGAAACCCTTATTGAACTTGGGGCAGAGGTTAAGTGGTCATCCTGCAACATATTTTCTACCCAAGACCATGCCGCTGCCGCCATTGCCGTAAAACACGGCGGCGTTTACGCCTGGAAAGGCATGACTAACGAAGAATTTGACTGGTGCATTGAGCAAACCCTGTTTTTTGGCAGCTATGACCGCCCCCTGAACATGATTTTAGACGATGGCGGCGACCTTACCAACATGGTACTCGACCGCTACCCCGAACTGGTAAACGACATTCGCGGCATTTCTGAAGAAACCACCACCGGCGTACACCGCCTTTACGAGCGCATGGAAAAAGGAACCCTGCCCTTGCCGGCTATCAATGTAAATGATTCGGTAACCAAATCTAAATTCGACAACAAATATGGCTGCAAAGAATCGCTGGTAGATGCCATTCGCCGCGCTACCGATATTATGATGGCAGGTAAAGTAGCCGTAGTTGCCGGTTATGGCGATGTTGGAAAAGGCTCTGCCGCCTCGCTCCGCGGTGCAGGTGCACGGGTAATTGTTACCGAAATTGACCCCATTTGCGCCCTTCAGGCAGCTATGGACGGTTATGAAGTGAAAAAAATGCTCCATGCCATACCGAAAGCCGACATAGTAGTTACTGCCACAGGTTGCTACAAAATTGTAACCGAAGCGCATTTCCGCCTGATGAAAGACAAAACCATTGTTTGCAACATTGGCCACTTTGACAATGAAATAGACATGGCCTGGCTTAACGCCAATTACGGACAAACTAAAGTGGAAATAAAACCGCAGGTTGACAAATACAACATTAATGGCAAAGACATATTGGTGCTTGCCGAGGGCAGGCTGGTAAACCTGGGCTGTGCTATGGGACACCCCTCTTTTGTAATGTCAAACTCATTTACCAACCAGGTGCTTGCCCAATTGGAACTCTGGAACCATGCCGACAAATACGAAAACAAGGTTTATGTGTTGCCCAAACACCTCGACGAAAAAGTGGCACGCCTGCATCTGGCAAAAATTGGCGTAGAATTAGACGAACTTACCCCCGACCAGGCAAGCTACATAGGCGTACAGGTAGAAGGCCCCTACAAACCCGAATACTACCGCTATTAACCCATACCTTCTGCCTCAAACACCCCCTTAAGCCCATGAGCATAGGGGCAACTGTTTCGCAGCAATTACACTACATCTGTATAACAAAAGGGGTTTGCGCAAGCAAATCCCTTTTGTTTTTGTGCACCATTGAAAATACAATATTTAAAGCAGTTTCGGATAAGAATAAAACGCAAACAATAATTTGGTAAATACAAAAAGGTGTTGTACCTTACAGCCGTGACTAACCGGTTAGCAGTAAATTAGGTATGGAAAGCACCCGTTTAAGCGTAAACATTAATAAAATAGCCTTGCTGCGAAATGCAAGAGGCGGCGCAATTCCCAACTTGCTACAGGTAGCGCAAGATTGTGAACGGTTTGGTGCACAGGGCATTACCATACACCCCCGTCCCGATGAAAGACATATACGCTACCGCGATGTCTATGAACTCAAAGAAATAGTTACCACCGAGTTCAACATAGAAGGCTACCCCGATGAACGCTTTATGAATATGGTATTGGAGGTAAAACCCCACCAATGCACATTGGTGCCCGACCCTCCGGGAGTACTCACTTCAAATGCAGGCTGGAACACCATTGAGCACAGCCGCTTTTTAACCCAAATAATTGACAAACTTAAAAATGCCGGTATCAGGGTATCGCTTTTTGTAGAAACCAACAAGCAACAGATACAACATGCCGCCCAAACCGGCGCCCACCGCATAGAACTATATACCGGCCCGTATGCCGGGCTGTTTGAACAAAACAGGCAAGCCGCCGCTGCCCCCTATGTACAAGCTGCCCAAACAGCAACGGCAGTTGGCTTGGGGGTAAATGCCGGGCACGACCTGAACCTGCACAACCTTCGGTACCTGAAACAACAAATACCTCAACTGCTCGAAGTATCTATTGGTCATGCCTTAATTTGCGATGCACTCTACTACGGACTGGAAAATACCATTCAGTTGTACCTGCGCCAATTAGAATGAAATACTTATTTTGAAGGGCAAAAACAAGACTATATTTAAAGTATTGAACGATATGTTAACATAAGCTAAAATTTATGTTTTGAAAAAGCAAAAAAAATGTACGTCAAATTTTTCATAAACAAGGTTTTGGCTAATTTTACACGGCCTTTTAAGTTTAAACCAAAATGTTTCAACATTACCCAGAAAAAAAAGCATTCTTTATTTAACAAAACTTTTACGTATGAAAAAGATTTTTCTACTCCTTCTGTTTGTAACAGTGGCAGCAGGGCAGGCTTTTGCCCAACGCACCATTACAGGAACGGTAACCGATGCTATCAGCGGAGAGCCGGTAGTAGGTGTTAACGTTTCTGCTAAAGGCACAACGGTGGGTACAGTATCCGACCTGGACGGAAAGTATGCATTGAGCGTTCCTAAAGGCTCCAATGCTATTGTTTTTTCCTTCGTAGGTTACAAAACCCAAACTATTGCACTGGAAGGCGCTTCTAACATTTTAGACATTGCGCTGGAAGAAGACGTTCTTAACCTGGACAACGTAGTGGTAACCGCAGTTGGCGTAACCCGCGACAAAAAAGCCCTGGGTTATGCCGTGCAGGAAGTTGGCGGCGACAAAATTGGACAAGCACGCGAAACCAACGTGGTGAGTGCGCTGGCCGGTAAAGTGGCCGGTTTGTATGTAAACAACTCCAGCGGTACCGCCGGCGCGTCGGCATTTGTACGCATCAGGGGCACCAACACCATTCAGGGCGACAACCAGCCCCTTTTCGTAATTGACGGTGTGCCTATCGACAACTCGCAAAACTATACCGGTAACCCCGACAACGGTGAACAAAACAACCTCGTTGCCGGTGTGGCACACTCTAACCGTGCCATAGACATTCCGCAGTCCGACATTGCCTCTATAACCGTGCTCAAAGGTGCGGCAGCAACAGCATTGTATGGAAGCCAGGCCGGTAATGGCGCTATTATTATTACCACCAAAAGAGGCGCAAAAAAAGCCGGTAAAGGTATGAATGTGGAATTCAGCACCGGCTACGATGTAACCAGCTATAACAAAATGGTGCCCCTCCAAACCCTGTATGCACAAGGTAATAACGGTGTGTACCAGGCGCCGTCATCCGGACAAAGCCGCTCATGGGGCCCGCTGCTGTCAGGCCTGGTGTACAACCCCGAAATTCCCAACCCGTTTGACAAAAATGGTACTATTGTGTCCCAAAGCTCTTATCCCAATGGCAAACCGGTTACTGCCTACAATAACATTGACGACTTTTTCCAAAACGGCAGCAACTGGACCAACGCCCTCGCCTTATCGGGCGGAAACGACCTTGGAACTTTCCGCATGTCTATGGGATATGACAAATCAAACGGTATTGTTCCCAACAACACCTTCGCAAAAGGCAATATAGGTATAAACGGCGATATGCAGGTTTCGTCTAAATTTAAAATTTCGGCCGGCGCTACCTATATTAATTCGGGTGGTACACGTATTGAACAGGGTAGCAACACATCGGGTGTAATGCTGGGCTTGTTGCGTACACCTCCTTCGTTCGACAACTCCAACGGGTTGGGTGAAGATGCCGTTGATGATGAATCTTCTTATCTTTTCCCCAGCGGCGCTCAACGCAACTATCGTGGCGGCGGCGGTTACGATAACCCCTTCTGGACCGTAAACCGAAACCCCCTCAAAGACCGTGTAAACCGTTTAATTGGTAACATTGGACTTACCTATACCTTTACCGATTGGTTGAGCCTCTCTTATAAAGTTGGTAACGACTTTTATTCCGACCGCCGTAAACAGTATTTTGCCATTGGCTCGCGTACTGCTGCTTTGGGCCGTGTTATTGAAGACCAATATTTTAACTCAAAATTCAATGCCGACCTTATTGTACGTGCCGACAAACAAATTACCGATGATTTGCGCATTGGCGGTTTAATTGGACACAACATGCGCTCTAACAGAGGACAGCGTGTATATAACCAGGGCGACAACCTTACCATACCCGGTTTTTACCACCTCTCTAACGCATCTACCATTACCACCCGCGAAAGTGTAAGCCGCAGCCGCGATATGGCCGTATATGCTACTTTGGAAGCCGACTTTATGCGTGCTTTCTACCTTACCTTAACCGGCCGTAACGAATGGACTACCACCCTGCCCGAGGGCGGCAACTCTTTCTTCTACCCCTCAGCCAGTTTGGGTATTGTTTTCACCGAATTAGCCGGCTTGTCTGACAACAAATTTTTCCCCTACGGAAAAATCCGCGCATCTTGGGCTAAAGTGGGTCTTGGCTCGCCTTTCCTCTATGCCACTGCTAACTACTATACTTCCTCCATTGCTTCTGATGGCTGGACAGATGGTGTGGCTTTCCCCTATGCCGGTTTGTCTGGCTTTGAATCTTCCGACGTGTTGGGCGACCCCAACCTGAAACCCGAATCGCGCACAGAATTTGAAATTGGTTTGGAAACCAAATTCTTAAACGGACGTTTGGGCTTTGACGCAACTTACTATAGCGGCGAAAGTGTGGACCTCATCTTCCCGGTGCCCGTTGCACGTTCTTCGGGCTACAGCAGTATTGTTACCAACTCCGGCCGTATGACCAATAAAGGTTGGGAAATTGTATTAAGCGCCAACCCGGTAAGAACCGGCAGTGGGTTTAACTGGGATGTAGAATACGTATTTACCAGAAACCGCAACGTTGTGGAAGAACTGGCCGAAGGCGTACCCACCATTATTTTGGGTGGCTTTGAAGGCGCCAACATTCGTGCCGTTGCCGGCGAACCCTATGGCAGCATGTACGGAACAGGTTTCTACTACGATGCCGAAGGCAACCGCGTTATCGGTTCTGACGGATACCCGCTGGCCGACCCCGATGAGCGTTCTTTCGGTACTTACCAACCCGATTGGACAATGGGCTTGCGCAATACACTTTCTTTTAAAGGTATTTCACTTGGCTGCCTCTTCGACTTCCGCAAAGGCGGTATTATGTGGAACGGTACTAAAGGAGCGCTTTATTACTTTGGAACACATAAAGACACCGAAGCCCGCGACCAGGTGGTGGTGTTTGATGGTGTAAAAGCTGTTTACGGCGCCGACGGCCTGCCCGTTTTAGATACAAACGGCATTCCTGTAACCTCAGGACCCAATGACCTGGCAGTACCCTATGACCAAAGCTGGTTGTCAAACGGTAATGGTAACGGCTTTGTAGGCAACAATACCGAAGACTTTATTGAAAATACCGATTGGGTGCGCTTGCGCGAAGTTACCCTTAGCTACCGCCTGCCCTACAAACTGCTCAAAAAATCTCCCTTTGGTGCTATTGATGTTACCGTTACCGGACGCAACCTGTGGTTAACCACCCCCTATACCGGTGTTGACCCCGAAACAAGCCTTACCGGCGCTACCAATGCTCAAGGTTTGGATTACTTTAACATGCCCAACACTAAAAGCATTGGCGTAGGTTTGCGCATTACCCTGTAAAACCCTGTTTAAGGGTGCTTCTGAGCAACTCTTTGATTAAAAGCGCTTAAACAGTTTCTAATTTAATCAACAAAAGAATTTTTATGAAAAAAATAGTAATATCCCTTATCGCTCTTTTCCTTTTTGCAGGGCCGGGTTGCAACTACATTGATACCGACCTGAATGTTGACCCCAGCAATCCCAGCGATGCACCGCCTAACCTGCTGCTACCCGCTGCCGAATTGCAGGTTGCCTATATTTTAGGCGGAGACTATGGCCGTTTTTGCAGCGTATGGACACAACACCATGCAGGCATTGACCGCCAACAGGCAGGTTTTGACAAATATCTCATAGGGGAATCTGACCTGGATAATGCATGGAACAGCATGTATGCCAGCGCTATGCAAACCCTTAACGACATTGTTTCCAAAACATCTGCCGAGTCGCCTTATTATTCGGGAGTTGCCCGCGTGTTAATGGCATATTGCTTAGGCAATACCACCGACATGTTTGGCGATATTCCTTATTCTGAAGCCTTTAGCGGTGCCGATGGTAATTTTACTCCCAAATACGACAGCCAGGAACAAGTTTATGCCGCTATTATTGGCCTGCTCGACCAGGCAGTTGCCGATTTAGGCGCTGCTTCGAGTGCACTGAAACCTGCCGGAGACGACCTTATTTACGGTGGCAGCACCGCCAGTTGGACAAAAGCCGCAAATGCACTTAAAGCTCGCTATGAATTGCACAAATCCGCCCGAAGCGGTGCTGCTGCTTATTCTGCAGCATTGGCAGCTATTGATGCCGGCGCTATGGAAACTAACGCCGATGATATGGAGTTTGCATTTACCGGCGGCGCACAAGCCAACCCCTGGTACCAGTTCTTAACCCAACGCCAGGGCGACCTTGCAATGGGCGGATTCTTTATTGACCTGCTCAAAAACAATAGCGACCCGCGCCTGTCTGTACTGGCAACTACCAACGATGCCGGCGAATATGCAGGCTCTTATGCCGGACAAGCGCTTTCTGCCTCCGAAACATCTGACCCCACTGCTGCCCTTACCGGCGATGCCGCCCCCGTTTTGTTTATGACCTATGCCGAAGCCAAATTTATTGAGGCCGAAGCAGCACTGCAAACCGGAGATACCCCCCGTGCACAAGCCGCCTTTGAAGCAGCGGTTTCAGCTAACCTGGCAAAACTGGGTGTTGATGACCCCGCTTTTGTTGCAACCACCACTGCCAACCTGAGCCTGGACAATATTTTAACGCAAAAGTATATTGCCCTTTACACCAACCCCGAAAGTTATGTGGATTTCCGCCGTACAGGCATTCCTAACCTTCCGGTTGCCATTGGCGCTGCAGGACCCAATATTCCCGTGCGTTTCCCCTATGCTCAAAGCGAAGAACAACTGAACAGCGCAAACGTACCAACTGTTAACATCTTCTCAGACAAAGTTTGGTGGGATGCCAACTAATGCGCTCATTACAGTTTATCATTTTTTCATTCAGTAAAAAAACAGAAAAATGAAGATAAAAAACATTTATTTGCTGCTGTTCACCTTCATAACCTTGGCAAGTGTTTTCCAAAGCTGCGAAGAGGACTTGTTGGTTGATAGATTAACCGAGCCGGGTGCAATTCCGGTTATCAGCGATGTTACCAGCGGCTTCTTTAATTTTAACGACCCCGCTACTGCTCAAATTGGTTTCTCTTTAGCCACCAAAGGAACCGATGTTACTTCGGTAAGCATTCTGAAAAGCATTAACGGTTCAGAACCCGTAGCTCATGCAACCATTAGTACCCTGCCTGCTACTGTAAACGTTACGCTTGCCGATGCTTTAAGCGGTACCGGCGTTGCTTTGGGCGACGTGGCTGTGGGAGATGTGGTTTCGCTTATTTTTGTTTGCAACACTGCCGACGGGCGTGCCCTCAAATCGGGCGCAACCTTCGATGCACCTGTAAGTTGCCCTTCTGCTTTGGCCGGCACTTACAGCTCTGTAGCAAGCGGAACTTCTACCGATGGCTGCTGCCCCGACCCCATTACCGGTTTTGCTTCAACAGTAACCCTTACCGACCTTGGCGATGGTAACTATGAAGTATCGGATTTTAGCGGTGGCCTTTATCTTGAATGGTATGATGTGTATGGTATTACCAGCACCAACGACTCGCCCTGCAATATTCAGGATGTATGCGGTACGCTGACTATTGTAAATACCACTGAGCCTTTTGGAACTGCGGTAACCGGCGGCGGAAGCGTTGACTCTGCAACCGGTGTTATTACCATTACCTGGGAAAACGGCTATGCCGACCAGGGCACTATTGTGCTGACCCCGCAATAATTGCTCCCGACTCCCAAAAGCAAAACCCCCGCAAAGGAAACTTGGCGGGGGTTTGTTTTTTGTGCCCGATGCAACTAATAATTACATGCCGGCAGGTTTATTTAAAGGCATTAATGCCGGTAATATCCATGCCGGTAATAAGCAGGTGAATATCATGCGTGCCTTCGTAGGTGATAACCGATTCGAGGTTCATCATGTGGCGCATAATGGGGAATTCGCCGGTTATGCCCATGCCGCCGTGTATTTGCCTTGCCTCGCGGGCAATGTGCAAAGCCATTTCCACGTTGTTACGCTTTGCCATAGATATTTGTGCGGCGGTGGCGCGGTCTTCGTTTTTAAGTACACCCACACGCCAGGCCAGCAATTGCGCCTTGGTAATTTCGGTAATCATTTCGGCTAATTTTTTTTGCGTAAGCTGGAAGGCGGCAATGGGTTTATCGAACTGAATGCGCTCTAAAGAATAGCGCAATGCCGAATCATAGCAATCTAAAGCAGCCCCGATGGCGCCCCAGGCAATGCCAAACCGCGCCGATGACAAACAACTGAGCGGCGCTTTAAGCCCCTTTGCCAGCGGAAGCAGGTTTTCTTTGGGCACTTTTACATTGTCAAACACCAGCTCGCCGGTGGCCGAAGCGCGTAATGACCATTTACCGTGTGTTTCGGGTGTGCTGAAACCCTCCATGCCGCGCTCCACAATAAGCCCGCGTATAACACCCTCCTGATCTTTAGCCCAAACCACGGCAATATCGGCAAAAGGTGCATTGGAAATCCACATTTTTGCACCGTTCAGCAGGTAATGGTCGCCTTTGTCTTCAAAATGGGTTTCCATACCGCCGGGGTTTGAGCCGTGGTTGGGTTCGGTAAGGCCAAAACAGCCCATCATATCGCCGCTACCCAATTTTGGTAAATATTTGCGTTTCTGTGCTTCGGAGCCATAGGTGTAAATGGGATACATAACTAAAGAACTTTGTACCGATGCGGTTGAACGCACACCCGAATCGCCCCGCTCCAGTTCCTGCATAATGATGCCGTACCCGATGTAATCAAGCCCTTGCCCGCCATATTCTACGGGTATGGTTGGCCCGAAAGCGCCTACCTCGGCTAAACCCTTAATGATTTGCTTCGGGAATTGGGCACGTTGCGCGTAATCTTCAATAATAGGCGATATTTCTTTTTTCACCCAGGTTTGAACCGTATCGCGTATCAGCCGGTGCTCATCGGAAAGCAGCTCATCAACTAAGTAATAATCGTGGAAACGATATTTATCCTGTCCTACACTTTTGGTGTATCTTATTTCGGTATCCATGCCGTTGGTTGCCATAAAAAGAGTATTTTTGTTTACAATTA
>MTCR01000162.1 GCA_002212725.1 Sphingobacteriales bacterium TSM_CSM
GCCGTGCGTCTGTACGGGCGAGGAAAGAGGAAATTTTAGGATAAGGCACAACATCTGCATCATTTTTTTGCTATCTTTAGGCAAATAAAATCAGGTTCATCTTTAAATCCCTGCAAATTATGGTTCAGATAATAGTCCTTATGCTTTTATGCTACTTACAAAACAGTATGCTTACCCAAGCCAAAGCAGAAACCCACACCCCAATATGATGATTACGGAAGCGTTAAAGCGCCAATACCCCTGCCCAAGGGCATAGAAAGTCCCAAACAACGCGATGACAAAACGGCGGCAAGCATTTTGGCACAATCAATAGCCGCGCAAAGATCGGGTTTGGATTATCTATCAATTTTTTTATTTCCTGTTAATATTTAATGTAGTGGTCCATAATTTTACCTTCTGCTTCCATAAAATCGGTAAAATTATACTCAATTGAAACGGTGGTGCCGTCTTTATCCACTTTGGCATCAACGCCTTTTACCGATGCTTTTTTTATTTTAGAAGGCAGGTGGTAAATAACGGTATATTTTGGTTCGCCCATCATTGCAAACAGTTCTTTGTTGTCTTGCAGGCTATGTTCCTCTTCGCCGGCTGCTTCGCTGCTGCTGTAATTGGTTTCGCGGCAGAGCTTACCCTTTTTAGAGGTAAATCTGGTAGCCATTTTTCCAAAACCGGTGTCGGTTTCGTTGTTAAGCGCCTGTGCTTTATTAAGGGCTTCCATATTGGCAAAATCGTAAGAAATGGCATAGGCATACTCGCCCAACCGCTCGGAGCGCACGTTGGAAATACCGCTTACGGTGGTAAATTTACCCATATCGGTACTCATAAGTTGGTCTAAATCCATGCTTTCTTTGAGTGAATCGGGAATAAAAGCGCTCAGCATTCCCATCATACTGCTCATATCTACGGTTACCCGCGAAGTGCCGGAACCGTTTTTGCGCAGCGTTATTTCTTCGGTAACATTAAAACAACCCGAAAGAACAAGTATAAAGCAAAGGCATAAAGTAACAATCAGTTTTCTCATAAAAGGTGCGGCGGGTTTTAAATAAAACAAATGAATGAATGGTAAAGGTAACATAATTCAGGAAAGGCAGCGGCAAAAACCGGCAAAATCTTTTACGGCATTTAAACTTTCTTCCGGGCATTCAAACATGGCGGCGTGGGCGGCATTGGGCAACATGTAAATAGCGGCGGTTTGGGGCAGGCTGCATTCGGCAAGGGTAATACTCATGGGCACAAAGGTATCGTGGCTGCCGGCAACAAAGCCCACCGGAAACGGTACCTGTTGCAACACATGGGTTCTGTTTGGGCGCTGCATCATGGCCTGCATGGCGGCAAGAAGGGTTTGCGGCGGCAGGGTTTGGGCGCGTTGCCGCAGGATTTGCACGGTTTGCGGGTGCTGCTGAGCAAAACCGGCTGTAAAAAGGTTGGTAAAAAACTGGTTCAAAAACGGGCGCGTTCCGTATTGTGTTATAGAAGCCATAGCATTTTGGCGCCCCTGGCGTTTTACCGCATCATCGGGGTGGGCGGTTGAGTGAAACAGCAGCAGCCCGTTACAAACCGAAGGGTATTTTTCTGCCAAAGCCAGTGCCACATAACCACCCATAGAATGTCCGGCCACTATGCAAGTACTGATTTTTAGCGTTTTCAAAAGGTTGTACAGCAAATCTGCCATATCGTCTATGGAGCCGAACGGCACTTCAGCCGCTTGCCCGAAGCCGGGTAAATCGGGGGTTAAAACCGTAAAATGTTCCTGTAGGGCAGGAAAAAAGTGTTCCCAAATAAAGCGGTCTTCGCAAAACCCATGCAACAACAGCAGGGCGGAACCCCTGCCTGCACAGGTATAAGGTAATAATGCTTGTTGTGCTGCCATAAACTCCGAAAACAGGTTAAGTATATAACAAAATAAGGGCGGTTTTGCTTTACCGCCAAAAGTAGCTGCTGTATTTCACTTGCCCAAGCCGCTTAAAGGGTTGTGTATGCTCCACGGTTACCGGTGTTTTGCTTGTATTGGTTGTAAACCATAAAACAACTCAATTTATTGCAATAAACCGCCCACTGCACACCTAAAGCTCGGTTTCTGTTGCTATCTTTGACACAACAACAAACCCATACCAATACCTGTTGCATTATGATACACAACATTAGCCAAAACAACCCCTTAGTGGGGCAAATTATTGCCGAACTGCGTGATGTACAGATTCAAAAAGACCGTATGCGGTTCAGGAGAAACCTGCAAATGCTGGGGCAAATATTTGCCATGGAAATAGGTAAAAAAATGCCCGCAACAGAAAAAGAAGTTACTACCCCGTTGGGCGTGGCAAATTGCCTGGTATTGCAGGAGCAGCCTGTACTGTCCACCATTTTGCGCGCCGGACTACCACTGCACCAAGGATTGCTGAATGTGTTTGACCAAGCCGACAATGCCTTTGTTTCGGCTTACCGGAAACACCATAAAGGCGGAAAGTTTACCATAAAACTGGAATATCTCTCCTGCCCCGATTTGGAAAACCGGATTGTAATTCTGGCAGACCCCATGCTGGCCACCGGCGCTTCTATGGCGCTTACTCTGGAACAACTCTATGAACAGGGAACGCCCAAAGAACTGCACGTAGTTACCGTTATTGCCTGTACCGAAGGTATTAACGAAGTCCGCCGACATTTTCCGCAGGTAATTATCTGGACGGCCGCCATAGACGAAGAGCTTACCGCCAAAGGGTATATTGTGCCCGGCTTAGGCGATGCCGGCGATTTGGCTTTTGGCGAAAAAATGCAGGATTAAATGACAAAACGGGTGAACATTTACCCGTTTTTGTTGTTATCGGTTTTGGGATATAATATCCCTTGGGGCGCAAAATGGCACGCTGTTGTTCGCAGCCATTCCCGAAACTATTATATGCATTCTCACCACCATTTTTATATACAAGCCTAATGTTCATGAATATGAAAAACAAATTACTGCTTGCATTTTTTTGTATGTTCCTTTTTTTGCAGCTGAATGCTCAGGATTTTATGATGCAGGGGTGGTATTGGGATTACCCCAAAACAATAAACGGCAACAACTGGGCCGATACCATTAAAAACAAAGCCGCAGCCCTTTCCAATGCAGGCTTTACCCAAATGTGGCTGCCCCCGCTCTCCAATTCCAGCTCAGGCGCTTTCAGCAACGGGTATAACCCCCGCGATTTGTACGATTTGGGCGAATTTAGCGGACCTACCGGCTTTGGCTCGCGTACAGATGTTGATGAATGTATTGCCGAACTGAACAACTACGGAATAGATGCCATTGCCGATGTGGTTTACAACCACCGCGACGGCGGTTTGCCCGAATTAAACCCCGCCGTGGAAGGCTGGATTGAAAATTATAACTGCACCAAGAAAAACGCCGGCGACAACCCGTTTCCATCAGACCGCTATCAGTGCATACTGCCTTTGGGCGGAAGTTCTCTCAATGGCGCCGGAACCTATTATATTAAAATTGCCTCTGCCTCTAAACACCCCGATTTTTACGGACGCACCTATACCCTTTATTCATGGACCAGCCAGGTGGGTTTTCAGGGGTTACCTGCACAAAACGAATCGGAACCCAACGGCGGCTCCGACTGTGGTACGCCCGGCAATGCCAATATAATTCAACTTGGAAGAGATGTAATTGCTACTATTGATAATGTGGGAAGCTGCGGCGGCTCCTGCGGCGTTGATGAATTTCAGCTTACCATTAACCCCGCCGATTTTAACCCCGCCGGCGATACCCTGCGCATTGTAATGTATAACAGCAACGGCAACTACTCCGACCATTTCATTTACGGCATCTGGAGCACCAGCCGAAACGCCGATGTGCAAAGCGAATTGAAATACCTTACCTATACCAATTTTATGAGTATGGAAAGCGGCCTTGGTGGTATGGACTATACCTATTTCAAACCAAATGGCAACCCCACTCAACTCAACGGCGACTGGGACTGGCTCTGGTTTTTTTATGACTACGACCAAACCAAACAAGAACTTAGAGATGCCCTTACCAACTGGACCGACTGGCTTTGGGACGATGCAGGCATACGCGGCCTGCGCATGGATGCCGTTAAACACTTCCCGCCTTCTTTTGTGGGCGACCTCATGGACCACCTCTACGACACCGGACGCATACCGGATATGGTAGTAGGCGAGTTTTACGACGGAAACCCGTCATTGCTTGCCAACTGGACCAACCAGGTAATGGCCAGCATGAACCCCGCCACCTTAAATGCCATAAAAGTTCGTGCCTTTGATTTTGCCCTGCGCCAGTCTTTAAAAGACGCCTGCGATGCTTTTGGCTATGACGTGCGCAATGTGTTTAACTCCGGTATGGTAAGGGCATCGGGCAGCAGCGCCTTTAACGTGGTTACGTTTGTAAATAACCACGATTTCAGAGATGCCGGACAACCCGTGCAAAATACGCCGCTTTTGGCTTACGCCTATATATTAACCAACAACCAGCTGGGGTTGCCCTGTGTATATTACCCCGATTACTACGGAACGCCCATACCCAACGCCCCGGCCACCTATATGAAACCCGATATTGACAAGCTCATAAAGGTACACAAGCAAAATATATTTGGCGCAACCGCCACCGATAACCTTAGCCGCTTTGGTACGCCGTATGCTCAATCATTTGGCGGCGGCTATGCCAACACTACGCTCATGTACCAGATTGGCGGCACACCATCGGGTAAAGATGTGGTGGTGGCCATTAATTTTGCCGGCGGCAACGACACCCTTAAACTCGACCAAGGGGTAAACACATCGGGGGGCGCTTACCACCTTTCACCAAACGATACACTGATGGACGTACTTAAACGTTCAAAATACCCTTACGCCGTTGTTGATTTTCTGGGGCGCATGTATGTACAACTCCCGCCCCGAAGTTACTCGGTTTGGGTAGAGTGCAGCGTACCCCAACCGCCTGTAGGGCAAAATAAAACGGTTTGTTTGGGCGCAACCCTACCGGCCTTAACCGTTACCGCCCTGCCGGGCTACACTTACCGCTGGTATGGCGCCGCCATCGGCGAAAACAGCCTTATTACCGAAACCGGCAATGCTTACACCCCGCCTGCACCTGCCTTGCCCGGTACCTATACCTACTGGGTAGAAGCAGTGAATGCCCAAGGCTGCTACAGCCTTACCCGCACAGCGGTTACACTTACCGTATATCCGGTACCCGATGTTTTGGCAAACAGCGTGGTAAATGTAACCTGCGTAGGCGTTAACAACGGACAGGTAACCCTGCAAACCACCGGCGGCACACCGGCCTTTAGTTACCAATGGTCTGACGGGCTGAATACCACCAGTGCTACCCGAAACAGCATGGCTCCCGGCAACTATACCGTAACCGTTACCGATGCCAATTCATGTACCGACTCTGCGCCGGTAACCATTGCCCAACCGCCTTTTATAAATAACGGCGTATTGGTAAAGGTAAAGGTGTTTTTGCAGGGCGCATACGCCGGCAGCGGGTTAATGAGCACCCAACTTGCCGCCAATAATTACCTGCCCAACAACCAACCCTACGGCCCGGGAACCCTCTGGAATTACCCCGGCCCCGAATGCGTAAACACCATACCTGCCAATATAGTAGATTGGGTGCTGGTAGAAGTGCGCAGCAGCGCCAACAGCGCCACCGTACTTGAACGCCGCGCTGCCCTGTTGCGAAACGACGGCATTGTAACCGACCTGAACGGCTCTGCCGGCGTATTGTTTGGCACTCTTACACCCGGCGTAGCCTACCATGTATCGGTAAAACACCGCAACCACGTTGGCCTGCTGAGTGCAGCACCGGTTACCCTTCCAAATGCTACTGCCTTAGACCTTACCGTTGCTGCCAACATTAACAACAGCAGTACACAGGCGGCTTCGCTAAGCGGCGGCGCTGCGGGTATGTTTGCCGGCGATTTGTATGGAAACGGCATTATTAATTATTTTGATTATGCCGTTTATGTTATTACCCCGCCCGGCATTAACAATTACATGAGCGCCGATGCCAACCTTGACGGCAACCTAGACCTGACCGATTTTAACTGGTACCGAACTAATGCCGGCGTTATTGGCATTAACCAAATAAGGTAAAAAAACATTCGGTTAATTTTTTGTTCATGGGTAAACAGCCCCGTTGTTTATGCCGGGGCTGTTTGCTTTTTAATACTTACCTCTTGCATGGCAGCCGTAAACAAGCCTCACCTGAAACAACTGTATATAACCGGGTACATTCTGTCTTATTCGGGTTGGTATTTTAACCATGTGGTTATTGCCCAACAATTAGGAAACTCCGCACAACCGGCAGTGCTGGCAGAATGCGAAAAACTGATTGAGTGGATAAAGGGACAAAGCGAGTGGTTTATGCAAAACATACCACACGTTAACCGCGTTGCAGAAATTTGTGAACTGAAAATACCCGATGTGCCGCTTACCCCACATGACTATTTTACATGGGCCGATGCCGCCTACAAAGCCTTTTACCAACTGTTTCCGGCGCGCTCTGCAGAGCAGCTTACTTTTACCTTCGGGTTTGATTTGGGCAATGTAAGCTGTAACCTGGAGTTGTTAAAAACCTTCCTTTTTCTACAGATGAAACTGGCAAACCACCTCAGTTTTAACAGCCAAGTGGCGCATTTAACCGCCGATTTACTGTCTATAACAGAACGCAACAATACCACCGCCGCCCTGCTTTATTATTACGAAGAAACAGCATTTATGACCCAGGCATGGGAAAACCTGCTGCCATATATACAACAAATTATTGCCCTGCACCCCGAAATTGCCGATGCCGCCCATCATCTGGCACTGTATGAACTGTTGTTGCAATTGCTGCCGCATTTTCACAATACGTGGTCGGCGTTGCTGCACTATTTTTAACCCACAGTTTGCACCCTGCCGGCCTACAACATATTTGGGAGTTTATGCTGCGGCAGGTTCAATTTTGTGCTTCGTTTTCTACCTCAATATTAAGCGGCATAAAGTAAATGGCCGGAATAAGCACAAAAATAAACATGGAAATATACGGCGAAATATAGCCAGCAAAAATGGAAATAAAATACAAACCCGATGAAATGCCGTTCATTACCCTATATTTGCGCCGAAGCCTTTGCGAGATATTTTCAATATACAGGTTGGCCTTGTCTTGCGCATACCAGCGCATAAGGGTAAAGGCAAAGGCGGTGGTAAACATTATAAACCCATACAAAGCCGTTGCTTCGGGTTTAAATGGGTGTTCGCCCAATAAGGGCGTTACCAGCGGAATAAGACTCATCCAAAACAGCAAGTGCAGGTTATACCACAGCAATTTGTTGTCGGTATGCTTAATTTGGTGAAACATGCTGTGGTGGTTAATCCACAAAATACCAATTGCCACAAAACTAAGCATATAAGAAAACAGGTGCGGCATCATGCCCAACAACAATTGCCAGGTTTGGCGGGCAGAAAAACTGTCATCAATTTGCGGAAGTTTTATTTCCAGCACCATCAGGGTAATAATAATGGCAATTACACCATCACTGAATGCCTCCACTCTGTTTTTACCAATTGTAAACTTTTTTGCCATGCCTGTACAGTGTTAAGAGCGTTATGCTGCTGCAAAATTAAGTTTTTACGGGGTTAAACAATGTGGTTGGGTAAATTTGTTACGATAATTGGCAGGCTAACTTTTGGTGTGCAATAAGTACCTGCCCCGAATTTTTAACCTGTGATGGTAAGTAAAATGCTTTTTATAACTGCTGATTTTTAACAAAACGCCATAGCTAACCCGACAACCTGAAAGTCAATGAAAAGCACATTGATATTTATTTTCCTGTTACAAACCTGCATGGTATTGATGGCGCAAAGCTACTTGCCAACACTCTTAGACGGAAACAGGTGGGAGGTAAGAAAACCCATGGGTATGGGGCAGTATTTAGACTATACCTATGTGGTAAAATGCGACACCCTGATAGCAGGACAATATTATAAGCCGGCAAGTTTACCCTCAACCGGCACCATATTGGGTTATTACCGGGAAGATACCCTTGAGCAGAGAATATATAAATGGAACACTAACACAGCCAATGAAGAAGCAATTATTGATTACAGCCTTAACGCAGGCGATTCGATGGAGGTGGCAGGATATTATCTAACCGCAGATAGCATAACCTATGAAATGTATATGGGAAGGGTGCGTAAATTTATTCATTTTAATACCCTGCAAGCATTTATTGAAGGCATAGGACACAGTTTTTATGGGGTGCATGATTTTGGCGGGTATCAAATGATTACCGCTTTTGAAGAAGCCGCAGACACTTGCTCCATAAGTACAGGAGTTACAGACAATTTTGGGGGCAAAATTGAAATCTACCCAAATCCAACAGAAAGCATTTTGAAGATAACCGGACTAAACAACCGGCATGGTTTGTTAACCATATTAAACTATTCGGGGCAAGTGGTACAAAAGGAAAAGGCAGCGGCACATGTAAACATAATACATTTAGAGCCGGGCATCTATTTCCTGACAATAGAAGGATTGCCCCAAACTTACAAAATAATAAAATTGTAAGAATAAGCGGTTGGCAATGCCTTTCGTTGTGTTGCTCCTGTTACCGTCATCAAAAAAAACACTGCATTGTATTGCCCTGTTATAGCATAACCCAACACCAACCTGCCGTTTTACCGGTTTCTGTACATAGGTGGTGGTTGCCGGTTACCTGCCAGCCGATTCCTGCAAAAAATTTTGCAATGCCTGATGGTATTGGGTAAAAGTGCGCAAATTATTATGCCTGCCATTAGGTATGGTAACAAAATGCGCAGGGCTATCAATATAGGGCAGCAACAACTGTCCCGATTGGTAGGGAACCACCCAATCATTGGTGCCATGAAAAATAAAAACAGGACACTTAACCGCTTTTATCCAAACATCGGTTCTAAAGTTGTAGCGCAGCAGTTTATTGTAAGGAAGCAGCGGCACCCGTCTTTGGGCAACATCGGCAATGTTGTAGTAGGGTGTTTCCAGCATAAGGGCGCGGGGGTGGTTATCGGCAGCCAGTTTGGTTGCAATGCCGGTGCCAAGTGAGCGCCCGTAAATTACTATATCCTCCTGCCTGAAACCAAGGCATTGCTGTATAGAGTCGTACAGCATTTGCGCATCGGCATAAAAAGTAGTTTCGTTTATGGTTCCTTTGCTTTTACCAAACCCCCTGTAGTCATACATAAGCAGGTTGTAACCTTTTTGGGTAAAATCGGGGGCGTAGCGGCCGTAGCGTTGTACGTTGGCAGCATTGCCGTGGAGGTAAAAAATAAGTCCTTTGGGATTGGGGGTTGTAAAATACAGGGCGTTCAGGCTAACGCTGTCGGCTTTGGAGAAAAACAATTCTTCAAACGGTTGTCCGTGTTTAAACCGGAAGGTATGTTTTTGGTGCAGTGGTATGGGAAACAATAAAATGCGCTCCTGAAAAATTACCGCTGCGGCGGCAAGCATAGCCAAAAGCGCTAAACCCGATAAAAAATGCAGGTATATTTTTTTGTTCCGTTTCATTTTGTTGGGGTTAATCATAAGAGGCTTTTATGCCGCTGTTATAGGCATATTGTCTCGATACACCGTTGAGTATGGCATACAGGTGGTCGTGGTAAGCTGCAAAACGCGGAAGGTTGTTGTGTCCGGCATCTTCTATGGGAATAATAACCCCGTTTTGGCTGAGCAATGACAGTTTTTTACCCGATGAAAACGGAATAAGCCGGTCTTTGGTGCCATGTAAAATAAACACAGGGCATTTAACCACGGGCATCCACAAATCGGTTCTTATATGGTATTTAATGATTTTAGCCACCGGAAGGAAAGGTAAAAACCGGCGGGCAGTTTCAATAAAACTATAGTAGGGCGAATCGAGTATGAGTTTTTGGGGATTGTTTTCGGCGGCAATACGGGTGGCAAACCCCGAACCCATGGAGCGACCATACACAATAATTTTTTCTTCGGGATACAGTGTTTTAAGGTAGTTGTAAGCCACCTGACAATCGTGGTAAAGCGTGGCCTCAGAGCGGCGGCCGCGGCTTTTTCCAAACCCGCGGTAGTCTATCATAAAAAAGTTGTAATCTTTACCCAAAAAATCGCGGGCAAATTTACCCCAGCCCTTTACACTGCGCGAGTTGCCTTTAAAGTAAAAAACCACTCCCTTGGCACGGGGCAGTTTAAAGTGCAGCCCATTAATAACAGCGCCGGGTTCGGGGTGAAGAAATACTTCTTCAAACGGGTATTCGTATTGGTACTGGAAATCGGACGGCAGTTTTTCGGGATGAAAAATAAAGCGCTCCTGTATAAAATAAGCAATTATACAGGCGGCAAGATACAAGGCAATGGGTATGGCTATGATACTGAGCCACATAAACTTACCGGTTATTGAATGAGCTAAGCCGCATGCGGTTAAATAGGTTGGACAATTTACAACAAAAACAGGTTGGAAGTTGACTTTGCCAACACAATTGCATTGTTATTTTTTTATTTTGGCTGCCGTCAATACTATATGCAAACGACATGGCGTATTTACAAGTGTGCATACACCCATAAATACGCCATGCCGTAAATCAAATTTTGTTTGCGTGCATAATGCACAGCAGTTGGTTATACCCGGGCAGCGGTTAATCGGCGCTTACGTCGTAATCTTCTTCTTCTTCAGAAAAATTACCTGCATTTATTTGGGCAAACATAATTTCTTTTACACGTTGCTCCAGTTCATGTGTCAGTTCGGGGTTATCTTTCAGGAAGGCTTTCACGTTATCGCGGCCTTGTCCTATTTTATTACCGTCAAAGCTATACCAGGAGCCGCTTTTCTGAATGATATCCAATTCGGTGGCATAGTCAATAATTTCACCCAGTTTAGAAATACCTTCGCCGTAAATAATGTCAAATTCGGTGCTTCTGAACGGGGGCGCCATTTTGTTTTTCACCACTTTTACTTTGGTGCGGTTGCCAATTATATCGTTGCCGTTTTTAAGTTGGCCAACGCGGCGAATGTCGAGGCGTACCGATGCATAAAATTTTAGGGCGTTACCGCCGGTAGTAGTTTCGGGGTTGCCAAACATTACGCCAATTTTTTCGCGAAGTTGGTTAATAAAAATACAGGTACAACCGGTTTTGCTAATAGTTCCGGTAAGTTTTCGCAATGCCTGCGACATAAGGCGGGCTTGCAAGCCCATTTTCGATTCGCCCATATCGCCTTCCAGTTCGCCGCGGGGTACCAAAGCGGCTACCGAGTCAATAACCACAATATCCAAAGCGCCGGAGCGAATAAGGTGGTCGGCAATTTCAAGGGCTTGTTCGCCGTTATCGGGTTGCGAAATAAGCAGGTTGGCTACATCTACGCCCAGTTTTTCGGCATAGCTTTTATCAAAAGCGTGTTCGGCATCAATAAAGGCGGCAATTCCGCCCCTTTTATGCACTTCGGCAATGGCGTGTATGGCCAGGGTAGTTTTACCCGATGATTCGGGTCCATATATTTCAATTACCCTGCCGCGGGGGTAGCCGCCCACGCCCAGGGCAATATCAAGGCCAAGTGAGCCGGTAGGTATTACGTCGGCTTTTACCACTTGCCTGTCGCCCAGTTTCATAACGGTACCTTTACCAAACATTTTGTCAAGTTTGGCAACGGTCATTTGCAGGGCTTTTTCTTTGTCGGTGTTAGATGGTGTTGACATAAGCGTTTAGTTTTTATTGTTAAGCATTTGTTTTTGGCGCATTGTTTTTAAAAAAGCAGGTGCAATGCTGCAAAAGCGGCCAGGTTACTGCCCAATACTATGGCGGGCAGGGTTAAGCCGGGTTCCAGCAGTTGGGTGCCTATAAATTTATCGGTTTCTTCCGCAATTCGGGCGGCAAGTTTACCTTCGTTATCGGGGGTAAGGGCTTCTTCTTTGGTGGCGCGCTCTACAATATCGGCCAAAGGCACCAACGAAGAGATGAAGCGCAACACTGCCCGTATGGCAAAGGGCATATTGTCTAACTTATCAAAAAACCGTGTAATTAATTTGGCGCCGCCGGTTACCATGCTGCCGGTGGTTTTGTTGCGGTCTAAAAAATCGGCCAGTTTGTTTACGGTATAGCGGTAAAAAAAGTCTTTGTTTTCAACATAAGCAAAGTGGATTACCCTTTGTATGGTATATTTGTAGCCCACCAGCAGGTACAACACCGGAAACACCAGCAACAACAACACGGCTGCCGCAATGCGCCAACCGCAAAACGAGGTGCCGGCATTTGTACAAAGGTTGGGTAGCAGCATAAACAGCACCACATTCAGTAAAAAACCGCCTGCACCAAAAAACAGCAAGCGGGTTATGGCTAACCACGAAGTTTTGGCTGCAAATTTCAGCAAATTGGCTATAGCCGGCATTTCTTATAAGTTGGGGGGTTAAAAAATAATGTTAAACAATGAGTAGCTGCCGGCTTTGGCAGTTTATTACTGTTGGGGGTTACGGGTTGGTTTAAATATCTATTCTGGCGTATTTGGCATGTTTTTCAATAAATTCGCGGCGGGGTTCCACGTCGTCGCCCATGAGCATAGAGAAGATGCGGTCAGATTCGGCGGCGCTTTCAATAGTTACTTGTTTCAGTATGCGGTTTACCGGGTCCATGGTGGTTTCCCACAATTGTTCGGCATTCATTTCGCCCAAACCTTTGTATCGTTGCACATTTACCACCCTCGAAACGTCATCGTTTCCGGCCAGTTTTTGCATGGCAGCTTCGCGTTGCTCTTCGTTCCAGCAGTACACCATTTCTTTACCCCGTTTTACCAGATATAGCGGCGGGGTGGCAATATATATATAACCCCTTTCAACCAGGTTTTTCATTTGCCTGAAAAAGAAGGTAAGAATAAGGGTGGTAATGTGGCTGCCGTCAACATCGGCGTCGCACATAATAATAATTTTGTGGTACCGCAGTTTTTCTATGTTCAGTTCTTTGTTTTCATCGTGGTACACGCCCAAGGCCTGGTAAATGTTTTTAATTTCTTCGTTGTCATATATTTTATGCTCCATGGCTTTTTCCACGTTCAGAATTTTACCGCGCAGAGGCATAATGGCCTGAAATGCACGGTCGCGACCTTGTTTGGCCGTACCGCCTGCCGAGTCGCCCTCTACCAGAAACAGTTCGCAGGCTTCGGGGTCTTTATTGGAACAGTCGGCCAGTTTTCCCGGCAGGCCGCTTCCGGTAAGGGCGGTTTTGCGCTGTACCAATTCACGTGCTTTTCGGGCTGCATTACGGGCGGTGGCGGCCAAAATTACCTTTTCTATAATAGTTTTTGCCTGCCGCGGGTTTTCTTCCAGAAAGGCATTCAGTTTATCGCCCACAATATTTTCTACTATGCCGGCCACTTCTGAGTTGCCCAGTTTGGTTTTGGTTTGTCCTTCAAACTGTGGTTCGGGCACTTTAATGGAAATAAGTGCGGTTAACCCTTCTCTGAAATCATCGCCCGTTATTTCTACTTTTACCTTGCTCAGCATCCCGTTTTTTTCGGCATATGATTTAAACGTGCGGGTAAGTGCCCTGCGGAACCCCGATACATGGGTGCCTCCCTCTATGGTGTTAATGTTGTTTACATAGGAGTGTACGTTTTCGTTAAACGTGCTGTTGTACTGAAGGGCAATTTCGGCCGAAATCATGTCGCGCTCGCCTTCCATGTAAATAGGCGCCTCAATAAGCGGGGTACGGGTGGCATCGAGGTATTTTACAAACTCTACCAAGCCGCCGTTAGAGTAAAACTCTTCAACCGGAAAGTTGCCTTTGTCGTCTTTTTCGCGCTTGTCGGTAAGGGTAATGCGTATGCCTTTGTTAAGGAAGGACAATTCGCGCAGACGCGAGGCTAAGGTGTCGTAATTGTATTGCAGTACGGTAAAAATCTGGTGGTCGGGTTTAAAAGTGGTGGTGGTGCCGTTCCGGTTGCTGTTGTCGGTTTGTTTTACGGCATACAAAGGTGTTCCGCGCTGATATTCCTGCACAAAAAAACCACCGTCGCGCTCTACTTCCACTTTTACATATTCCGACAGGGCGTTTACGCACGAAACGCCAACGCCGTGCAAACCACCCGATACTTTATAGGTGTTTTTGTCAAATTTGCCGCCGGCGTGCAGTACAGTCATTACCACTTCAAGGGCAGAGCGTCCTTCGGTGGGGTGTATGGCCACAGGTATGCCGCGCCCATCGTCTTGTACAGTAACGGAGTTATCTTCATTAATAAATACATGAATGTTTTTGCAATAACCTGCCAGTGCTTCGTCAATAGAATTGTCAACCACCTCATAAACAAGGTGGTGAAGCCCTTTAAACCCAATGTCGCCAATGTACATTGCCGGGCGTTTGCGTACAGCCTCTAATCCTTCAAGCACCTGAATGCTGTCGGCTCCATAATTGTGTTGCATAAATTCTTCTGTTTTTTTGCAGGTTGTAACTAACCTTGTTTTACTCAATTTTCAGCGTAAAGGTACAAAAAAGCGGGTAATTATTATCAATTTATTGTGCCCCATCTGAAACAGTTTTCAACGGCGGGTTACCTGTTTAAAACGTTTATTTTTGCCAAAAAGTTTTGCAAAAGTATTGTTTTTTTGTTGTTTTTGCTATTTTTTTTGGCATTTTTTTTATTTTTTCCTGCTCTAACCATTTTTCGTTTTTTTGTGTTATACCCAAACACATAATTAGTAAGCAAGGTGCACGTATTTACACAACAACTTTTGCAGTGGCAGGCGGGCAATACGCGGCAACTGCCCTGGAAAAACACCAACAATGCCTATATTATCTGGCTTTCGGAGGTTATTTTGCAGCAGACAAGGGTAGAACAGGGAATGCCTTATTTTTTGAAATTTGCTGCACGCTACCCGTCTGTTTCCGATTTGGCCAATGCTCCCGATGACGAGGTAATGCACCTTTGGGAGGGTTTGGGCTACTACTCGCGTGCGCGCAACATGTTGCATACTGCCCGGTATATTGTAAGGGAACTAAACGGGGTATTTCCGCAAACGTATGAAGAAATAAGGCGCTTAAAAGGTGTTGGCGATTATACGGCGGCGGCAATTGCTTCGTTTGCCTACGGGTTGCCTTATGCGGTGGTAGATGGCAATGTTTACCGCGTTTTATCGCGCTATTTCGGCATTGATACCCCTGTTGACCATCCAAAGGGTAAGCAACAGTTTTCGCAACTGGCGCAGCAATTGCTTTATACCCCCAACCCGGGGTTGTTTAACCAAGCCATTATGGACTTTGGCGCGTTGCAATGCACCCCCGCCAAACCCAACTGCCCAACCTGCCCGCTTAACAACAGTTGTGTTGCCTATGCTGACGGCCGGGTTGCCGCTTTGCCGGTAAAAAGCAAAAAAATAGTGCGCAAAAACCGTTTTTTCAATTTCGTTATCCTGCACACGCCTTCGGGTGGGGTATTGCTGCGCAAAAGAACGGCTAAAGATATTTGGGAAAACCTGTACGAATTTCTGCTCCTCGAAACCGATGGTCAACTGCTTACGCCCCAAACCGCCGGCAACCACCATTTCATAAAACAACTCACACATCATTACCGGCTGTCGTTCCGCTCGGCATCGGTTATGTTTAAACAACAGCTAACGCATCAAACAATTTATGCCTGTTTCTTTGAGGCAGATATTGCTCAACCCGATTTTTTTACGCTGCTGCAAGATTTTTTCGAAATTCCCGAAAATGAAATTAACCGCTATGCTTTGCCCAAAATAATAAACAACTACCTCACCAACCGCAAAAACGGGGCAGCGGCGCTACAGTTACATCTGCCATTATTGTAGCCATTTCCTGCTTTCCAAAAATGAAAACAGGCTGTTTGTTATTTGGGATTGTTGCAGAAACTGTACTTATCTAGTGTTTTGACACTTTAATTTTAATTAAGTTCATAAAATTAAATGGATAGAACATTAGTTTAAATCATAGCGTTCTTTGCGAACTACATAGCGTTCTTTGCGGTTTTTTCTTTTACCGCAAGGTTCGCAAGGGTTGCGCAAAGGTCGCTATTGGTTAAAAATATGGTTGCTAATGTTTTTGCCCCGAGTACTCGGGGTAAAATTAAGTTCATAAAATTAAATAGATAGAACACTAGGTCGTACCTTTGTTGGTGATGTTCTTAACTAAATTCCTTTCCTTTTACCGAAAAGAACGCAAAGTTCCGCAAAGCTTTTTTTGCTCTTTATGTTTAATGCTTCCAATCAGCAAGGAACAAGAGAAAATGCCGGGATTTACAGACAGTACCTGAATAGTTACCAAAAACCGGGGCAAGGCATTTGCAGGTTTAGCCCTGCAAATACCTTGCGGTTTTCCAATTGCTACCCCCTTAGCACTACCCAAAGCAGCACAATTACGGCAAGCAACAATAACGATAACGCAATATCTTTGCCCGAAACATTGCTGCGGTCAAATGCACCGCTGTAGGTTACATGCTCAATTTGGGCTTCCGATGGTTTTGGGGTCAGCAAACTTACCACAATCAATACCACTGTGCATACAATAAACAGCAAAATAGCAAAATGCAAAAAGTTAATGGTGGCCAGTGTATGAAGTAAAGAGCCATCGGGGAGCGAGTTTTTCACCAATTCAAGGGCAAAACGCACAACACCCAGCACAAAACCGGTAATAAGCGAAGCCATGGCACCCTGTCCGTTTAAACGTTTAATAAACAAACCCAACAGGAACACTGCGGCAATAGGGGGCGAAATATAGGCCTGCACACTTTGCAGGTAAAGAAACAATTGGTCTGACAGGGCGCCGCTTTGAATTACGGGCACCCACAACAAGCTAATTAAAACCAGCAGCACGGTAGAAATACGCCCTACCGAAACCAACTCGCGGTCGGTTGCTTTGGGGCGGTATTTTTTGTAAAAATCGAGGGTAATGAGCGTGGAACTGGAGTTAAACATAGAAGAAAGAGAACTCATAAGCGCAGCAAACAAGCCGGCTACCACCAGCCCCCTAAGTCCAATGGGCAATATGTCTTTTACTAAGGTAGGCAGTGCTTTGTTAGAAACCGGTACGCCGTCAACTATGGGCATACTGGGTAACATGCCTTTTTTATAGAGGGCAAAAGCAATAATGCCGGGTATTACAAATAAAAAGAGGGGCAACATTTTTAGAAAACCGGCAAAAATACTGCCTTCGCGGGCATTTTGAATGTTTTTGGCAGATAGTACCCTTTGCACAATAAACTGGTCGGTACACCAATACCACAATCCTAAAATAGGCGCTCCAAACAAAATACCGGTCCAGGGGTAGTTGGGGTTGTCTATTGATTTCCATATTTGGAAATAACTGTTAACATCGGGCGAACCACCTGCTGCCGTAGATGATTCAAGCGTTATTTTGTACAATTCGCTCCAACCGCCCAAAGCTGCCAACCCGAAAACGGTAACGGCAATTGCGCCGGCAAACATTACAAACATTTGCATCATATCTGTATAGGCAACGGCTTTTAACCCGCCAAAGATGGTGTAAACGCCGGTTACCAAAACCAGCAACAGCGCGCCAATCCAAAAATCAACACCAATGGCTTCCAATATTACCCCGCCGGCAAAAATGGTTACCGATATTTTGGTAAGCACATAAGCAATTACCGAAACTACGGCTAAGTAGGTTCTGGCGCTGCTTGAGTACCTGAGTTCCAGAAACTGTGGCATGGTAGCCACCCCGCTTTTCAGGTAAAAGGGCACAAATACCCAACCCAGCAACAGCAATATTACCCCGGCCCATATTTCGTACTGCGCCACCGGCACTCCTTCGGCAAAGCCACTGCCGGCTAAGCCAATAAGGTGTTCCGAACCAATGTTTGACGCAAACAGCGACGCGCCTATTACAAACCACCCCAGATTGCGCCCCGCCAAAAAGTAATGGTCAGAACTTTCGGAGGCGGTTTTTGATGACCAGAAGGCCACACCAAAAACTGCAATAAAATAAACTGCAATAACCAGCAGGTCAATAAAATGTAGTTCTATTGTCATAGCTTACAAGTTGGTTGAAATTAATATTGAAACAGGTTGTACACAAAAAGAGGTTGCCCCGAAGGCGGTTATGGGTATGCATTTTTGTGTGGCATACGCCTTGCCGCAATAAGGCCCCTCTGCTCTTGTTTTGGCGGCGGAAATTACGATTAATTTCTAACTTGCAAATCTGTGGCAGCATTTTTTTCTTGAAATGCTGCCTAAACAGGGTTATCAGGCCAATTTCCCGCTTATATTGCAGACACAGGCGTTTTGCAAATCCGGTTTTTAAAGCCCCAAACCAAACCTATATGAAGGCGGGTAAAATTTGCCGGTTGTTTAATTGTCAGCAAAACGTTTGGCAATGGCAATGTAACAGTGCAAAGCAATATTGGGATAACATCAAACAATAACCGAAGTAAAAATGCTGCAGGCATGCACGCTATACCCTCACGTATTTATTGACTATTTTTTGTACTGTATAAATCGTAGCGATGGAACAGCATTACCTGCCAAGAGAAGGAGGAGCACAATTTTGAGCGGCGCTTTTTTTTGCAAAGCACCTAAATGCAAAAAGCAGACCCGATATTGGTCTGCTCTTTATTATACACGCACTTTTGCTTTGATGGGCTATTAACAAACTGCCCGCCACACAAAAGTAACACGAAATTTTCTTAGTTAGCGCTTTACCAGCTCTGCCGCAGCAGGAGCTTTAGTGTAAAATTTCTGTAATGCTTTCTTAACCTGAACTATTTTATCGTAGTTAACATTGTAGTAAATAAACTTGCCTTCGCGTTTGGTATCAACCAACTCGGTGCCCCTTAAAATTCTAAGGTGTTGCGAGGTAATGGATTGTTCCAGTTTAAGCGTGTTGTAAATTTTATTTACATTGATGATGCCCTTTTCGTCAACAAATTTAACGATGGAGAGGCGAAGAGGATGGGTAATTGCCCTCAACAGTTCGGTTGCTGTGTCGAGATCGCGTTGGTTGAATGTTGCCATAATCTATAGGTTTTTTTGTAGTGTACGGTTAAAATGAAGAAATGTTTCATTAATTTTAAAAAAAAGTAGAAAAAGACAAATAACCTTTTTTTCTGCATAATAACGCAGGTGGCAGCCCTAATGTTTTATCACAGGGCTGCCACTGGCATTTTTTTAACACTTTTTTTTAAAAAAAGGATGCGTTTACTTGGTAAGGTCTTCTACCAGGCTCGAAATTTCGGCAATCCTGTCGTGGTTCAAAGAGTAAAATATGAATTTACCCTGGCGTTCGGTGTTTACTACTCCGGCTCTTCTTAAGATAGCCAAGTGTTGTGAAGCCACCGATTGTTCTAAACGCAGTTTCACGTAAATTTCGGTTACGGTCATGCGTTTGTTTTCTTCAAGCAGGTTAATGATGGACTGGCGCAGTTTGTGATTAACCGCACGGAGCACCAAAACAGCTTTGCGCAAAACGTTGTAATCGAGTGTAATGGGGTTGTCAGAGTTTTGACGAAGCACTACAGACTCGGTTTTTTTAGATTGTGTTCCCATTGTTAGAAATTTTTTTTGAAAATGAAGGTAATTTGTTTATAATTGATATTTGATGCAAAGTTAATAGACTAATTCCGTTTTACTCTTATTTAAAGAAAACTTTTTAATATAATCGGGAAAAAAATAGGCAACATCTTCGGTTTTACCGGTGGTCAGGCGTTCAAATGCCGGTTCCGACAAATTTGCGGCGCTGCATTCCACATCGGCCATAAATATGGCGTTGGGGTGTTGCAGAAGGGGGCGGCATTTGGCGGCGCCGGTACCGAAATAGTAGCAGGGTTGTTCGTTCAAATATTTGTCAAGCGAACCGGGGGTTACTATCAATGCATGTGGTTTTTCAATGCATTGAAGGGTTGATGTGTACACTGCGGTATATACTTCCATGCGCATGGCATCGAGCATGGGCATATACAGCGCCGGTTCATTTATGTTATTGTTAATGGCTTTCCAACTTAGCGCTTCCAGGGTGCTTACGGCTATAAGCGGTATATTCAGGGCATAGCATATTCCTTTTGCTGCCGACACCCCAATGCGCAGGCCGGTATAAGAACCCGGACCCTGACTTACTGCCACTGCCTGAAGTTGCTGCATGTTATAGTGGTTGCGGTGCAATATTTCCTGTATTTGTACGGTAATAAGCGAGGCATGTGCCTGCCCTGCCGCATTTTCAATGCAGTCTAGGGTAGTGCCCCTCATTGCAAGTGCAACCGAGCAAATATGTGTGCTTGTATCTATGCCCAATATAAGCATAACGTGTTTTCCTTACCCTAAAAGGCTTTTTTTTGTTAGGACTTGCTATAAAAACACCAATTAACCTTTTTTGGTTTATTTTTAATTGCAAAAATACAATTTTTTAATTCTTTTTTAAAATTGTACATTTATTTTTTCTTCCTTTCCTTCTCTTAAAATAATGACAACCGATTTTTTACCTGTACTCAGTTTACCAAGGGCATTCATGTAGGAGTACATGTCTTTTACCGGTGTATCGTCAATTTGGGTAATAATATCGCCGCTTTGCAGTCCGGCGGTTTGTGCGGGGCGGCCGTCCACCACGCCGGTTATGCGCACGCCTGTTCCTTCAAAAGCATAGTCGGGCATAATGCCAAGCGTTACTTTATATTTTGGTGCTTTTTGGCTTTCTTCGGTTTTAGTGGGGGTAAAAGTCAGTTTACCGTCCTCGTTCAGGGTGTTTATGAGTTCCAGCGAATATTGGACCACTTCTTCAATACCACGGTAATTAATTTTTTCCCAATCGTCGGCGGGTTTGTGGTAATCGGTATGAATGCCGGTAAAGAAGTGAATTGCCGGAATTTTTTGCCAGTAAAACGAAGTATGATCCGATGGGCCAACCCCCGATTCGGTAGTTTTTATGTTCAGGTTACCGGTGGTTATACGGTTCAGACTTTGCCAGCCGGGCGAGGTGCCTGCGCCGTTTATGGTAAGGGTTTTGTTGATGCTGTCAAGCCGTCCTACCATATCGTAATTCAGCATATAGTTTACTGTTTCCATCGGAACGGTAGCATGCTGAACAAAATAATTTGACCCGAACAAACCCAATTCTTCGCCCGAAAAGGCAACAAACAGGTAGTTATTTGAGCGGGGGGCTTGGGGGTTGTTTTTTAACTGCCGGGCAATTTCAAGCATGGCGGCTACGCCACTGGCATTGTCGTCGGCGCCGTTGTGTATAGCCGGTGTGCCCGTGTGCAGTGAGTTGCCGCTTTCGCCATAGCCCAGGTGGTCGTAATGTGCGCCTATTACCACGGTATGGGGTGCATTGTTATCCATATAACCTGCTACATTATGCCCGGTTTTTTCAATTTTACGGGTTTCGAGTTGCAGGGTTACCTTGGGGTTGTTGCCGGCGTTTTGCAATTTTTTATAGGCGTGTGCTTTCAGAAATAACACCGGTATGCCTGCCGAAACTACACGGGGGCCCATTTTCACATCGGGGTCTGCCAGCGTGGTATCGGTATTGTAAAAAATAATGGCTGCCGCACCTTTCTGCACGGCGGTGGCTATTTTTTTGTTAATCCCGGCTTGTCCGCGGTATTCATCGGGCAGTTTCAGCCCTTCGGGTGCTGCTATGTTTATCAGCAAAACTTTTCCGTTCAGCGGGCCGGGGAAATGGTAATCGGTATAGGTAAGGTTGGCGCCTTCAATGCCGTAACCTGCGGCTGCAAGAGTGCCTTTTACTTTTCCATTTGCGGCTTCGGGCAAGGCATAGTAGTCTTTTTCGGGTACCAAAACAATTTTGCCAATGCGCAACCGGTTATTGCCGGTGTATTGTCGTTCCGCGGTAAAGGTAAAGGGTTGAAGATAACTGTTGTTGCTGCCACGCGGTTGCAGCCCTATGGCGTTAAACTGCCTGCTTATGTACCGGGCGGCTTTTTGCTCGCCGGAACTGCCGGTAAGCCGGCCTTCCAAACTGTCGGCGCTTAAATATTGAATGTCTTGCCTCAACTGACTTGCAGGAGTGCCGGGTATTTGCGCCTGTGTGCCTGTACACATTGCAGCCAAGCCCGCAAATATTGCCAACTGCAGCAACCTGCCTGTTATTTTAAGAGGGAAGAGCATTACATTAAAACAAGTTGTTTTTAAAGTTGCAAACATAAGCCTTTTTCTTTTACTGAAAACTATTTTTATAGTTTTTTTTTGAAAATTTTGTATTTTTTTAAAATCTGCCTTTAAAATGCTACACTGCACATTGATAAACACGCCTCCTTAAAAATGCAATTTTACAGAAAAATGTAAACGTTTTAATGCGTTGCGCTGCTGTACCGCTCCTATAACGATTTGATTGCGCAGTTGGTTTTGCCTTATTGTTATTCACATATCGGGCTGACACTAAATAGAAACGGTGGTACTACTCCATAAAGTATTATTGCATAAGTGCCTGTTTGAACCGGGTACTCAGAAAACAGGAATGCCTGTTTTCTGAATCTCCCGATTGAAGAAAACTAAAGGGGCAGGTGCGGCAAATTCAGAACAGGCATAGTTAGTTCCGGATGGCAATTTTGTTATCTGATGGCGGAAATTGGCTGCGCGGTGATATAATTTTGCTAATTTTATCTCCCCAAACAGGTGCGTTTTAAAAAACTTATTACCTTTATTGCCTGCAAACGCTGCCGTCAGCAGGTATTGGGCGGCGCAATGGTCATACAAATAACCGGCACATGTCATTTGTAACTGTTAATGGGGTAAAATTATATTACGAGCAAAGCGGTGAAGGCGAAGAAACCATCTTGTTCAGCCATGGCTTGTTGTTTGATACCCGCCTGTTTGAAAAGCAGATAGCTTATTTTCAGAACCGATACCGGTGTGTAGCTTACGACCACCGCGGCCAAGGACAAAGCCAAACGCCCGATGAAGGTTTTGATATGGACACACTTACCGAAGATGCACTGCAACTTATAAAAACGCTCAACCTTGGCCCATGCCATGTGGTGGGTTTGTCTATGGGAGGATTTGTAGGTATGCGCCTGGCCGCAAGACATCCCGAACTGGTAAAGTCGCTCATATTGCTCGAAACATCGGCCGATGAAGAAACCAGTGTTTTTAAATACCGGTTGCTGAGTCTTATTTTCCGGTGGTTTGGCGCCGGGGCGGTTGCCAACCAAATTATGAACGTGCTGTTTGGGCAAAAATTTTTAAACGACCCGCAGCGAAAAACCGAGCGCGATTTTTGGCGGCATGAAATTGCCCGCTATCCCAAAACTATTGTGCAAGCCGTAGCCGGTGTTATTGAGCGACAACCCGTTATTGCCGAATTGAAAAACATTGCCGCCCCTACCCTGGTAATGGTAGGTAACCAAGACGTAGCCACCACCCCCGATAAAGCCGAGCGCATACACAACCATATACGCAACTCAAAATTAGTGGTAATTAAAGGCGCAGGACACAGTTCTTCCATAGAAGAACCCGAACAGGTTAACGCCGCTATAGAAGAATTTCTGCGCGATTTGCAAGACGATTTCAGCGCCGACGAAGCGTAACCCAAACATCCCTCCCTGCACATAATAAGGCACTAAACTCTTGTGCCTTGCTGTATGAGTGGCAAGAAAACATCAGCCGGTTTTAAGTGTGCAATATTGGCGTAATTGGCATAACCCAACTGCATGCCCCGCTACCTTACAGGTTAAAATTGAAATTTCTTACCCCCTTTATGGGGTTCAGTGCGCTAAAGTTAATGAGGAAGGTAATGCGTTCATACCATTTCAGGTTGTTTGCCTCGTACACGTCTTTTATGTTGTTGGAAGATACCAGCGACCAGTAAACTTCTATTGCATCAGCAACGGGGGTCAGGGCAATACCGCCATCAAAAAACACCTTACCCGACCATAAACCGCCATCGGCAATGTTGGTATATGGCAGGCCAATATCGGCATAGACTTTAAGCGGCAGTTTTTTAAGCATGGGCACCGATGCTTTGAGGTTTGCCGCCAGCAAATACTTATCGGTATAACCTATTGAAAGAGGCACTTTAAACCCGCCACCGCCGGCGCCTATCTGGTGTGTCCAAAAGCCATCGGGTTCGTTTCGGCCTATAAAAACCTGGTCAATGGCGTAATCGTAGCCGCCGCGCATGGTAAGGGGCAACAACACGGGCGAGGTTGTGCTTAGCGTATTGTTTTGCAAAAAGGCAGCGCCAAACAGGCGCACTGCCAAACCGCTTGCCGGGCTTTTTCCGTAAGAAAGCAGGTATTTTACCTCGGCCTGTGCCAGAGCAAACTCGTTGCCTTGTTGCATGGTAAGGCTCCACCCCAGGGGGTTAATGCGGCGGTTGTTGCGGCAGGTAAAAGTTGCTTCGTTCAGGTAAAAATCACCGGGTACGCTGCTGCAATTGGTATTGGGCGGGCAGTTGTAGGTTTTGCGCAACACGCTTACATGGCGCAGCGTAAGTTGGCGTTCTATGGCATGGCGCGGGTTTTTCTTTTTAAAGGTCAGCGCTAACCGGGGTGCCAGGCGGTAAAATTTATAAACTTCGGTGCTGAGGGTGCGGTTGGTTAAACTGGTATCGGTGCTGAAAACGCTGAATTTTCCGTTTCCGAAGGTAGCACCCGACAATGCTACTTCTACACGCTCAAAAACACTTCGGGAGTATTTGTTCCAGTTTACCTCGCCTGCGCCCGAAAAACTGTTGGAGCCAACGGCATACATAGGCACCAGCGTAAACTGCAAAGGCCGCACCGGCACCAGGCTGTTGTAGAGTGCCACTCCCAGCATGGCTTTGTCATATACATTGTACCCAATGGCGGGCGCCCAAAACAATTGGGTGCGGTTGGGGTTTTCGAGGCTGCCAAAAGGTTGCAGGCGCAATGGCTCCATGCGTTTAAACAATTTATGCAAATACAGGGTGTTGTTTCGGCGGTTGGTTTCGGGTATGTTTTGAAGGGCATCAATTTTCAGCACATCGTAACTGCCCGACGGGAAAGCCACTTCCGAGGTTCCGGTAAAGCCGTCGTACCAGTTGGTTTGCACGGGTTGTCCGTCTTTAAAGGCGGTAACGGAAAACGGGGCTTTTATGCCAGTTTTTTTGTTTTGTTTAACGGTTACCAAATGGTAGCGGCTGTTGCCTATGGTTTTGGCATCGGGTTTAAGGTTTACCAGTTGGTAATCGAGTTTTTTGGTGGTGTTGAGCATATCGTCAAAAAACCATTCAAGGTGCTTGCCCGTTTTTTCGGCAAACAATTGCTTCAGGTTTTCGGGGTATGGGTGTTTAAAGCTGTATTGGCGGTAATATTGGTGTATTAAACTATCAAGGGTAGGCGTGCCCAAAGCGGCCTGAAGGTAGGTAAAAGCCAGGCCGGTTTTACCATATACTATGCCGCCGTAGTTTATGGGGGTATAATCTGAGGCGGGTTGGTCAATGGCCTGGTCGGCACTTTTACGGGCGTTTATGAGGTAGAGGTAGTAAAACATATCGGTTGGCTTGTAGCTTGTAAGGTCGAAAGCGCGGCCAAGTCCTGTATTTGCCATTTCGCCAATGAGTTTGGCATCGGGATATTTTTCGGTAAAGTAGCGGTATTCGTAGTAGGTGTTCATGCCTTCGTCCATCCAGGGGTGTTGCCTTTCATCAGAGGCCAAGATGCCATAAAACCAGTTATGTCCTACTTCGTGTACAATTACCTCTTCCAGTGCTTTTGGCGAGCCGCCTTTACCAATAACGGTAATCATGGGATACTCCATACCGGCGCCGGCGCTAAGGGCGCTTTGTACGGCTGTGCAGTGGTTATAGGGGTAAAGTCCCACTTTATCGGAGTAAAAATACACGGCATCTGCTACGTATTGCGCGCCTTTTGTCCATAAGGAGGCTTCTTCGTTGGTAAACATAGCCCAGGCAATTACGTTTCGGTTTGAGTTGGGCAGTTGCACGGTATCGGTAAGCACATGAAACCGTTTGTCGGCAAACCAGGCAAAATCGTGTATGCTGTCTTGTTGATAGTGCAGGGTTTTAAGCTGCGGCACCGATGGGGGGAAAGAAAGGTCGGTTTCGTTAAAATTGCCGTTTTTTTGCAGTGTTTCCTGCACTTTTTGGGCAAGCCAGGTTTGTTCTTCGGGGTTTTGCAACACTCCGGTAGCGCCTACCACGTAGTTTTGGGGCAGGGTAATTTGCACATCAAAACTGCCAAATTCGCTGTAAAACTCGCCTTGGTCTAAGTAAGGCATGGGATGCCAGCCTTTGGCATCATAAACAGCCGGCTTTGGGTACCATTGGGTTATTTGGTAAGACTGCCCCACATGCCCCAGGCGCGAAAAGCTATCGGGAATTTTTACCGTAAACGGCGTTTGTATGGTTATTTTTTCGCCCTGTTTAAGCGGTTTTGGCAGGGTAATTTTGGCTATATCGGCATTTTTCTTGTCGTACTCCCACACAAGCGGTTTACCGTTGGCTTCAAAGGCAAGCCCGTCAATAAAGCCTCTGTCGGCGCTTTTTGAATAGTAAAATCTGGCACTCCCGTTTTCGAGTTGCTGTTTGGCAAATGCCGTGCTTTGGTTTTTGTAGGCATTGGGCCAGAGGTGAAAATACAAAAACGGCAATTCATCGGGTGAGTTGTTTATGTATTCTACCTTTTCGAAGCCGGTAAGCGTGTGTGCGGTATCGTTCAGACTTACCTCAATCTGGTAGTTTACCTCTTGCTGCCAGCCTTGTGCAGCAAGCGGCATTATATACAACAAGGGCAGTAAAACGGGTAAAATGTATTTAATAAACTGCATAAAACAATAGCGGTAAACGGTTTAACAAATGTAAACAAACGGAAAAGGCGGTAAAGCGGCTCAAAAGTAGCAAACATTTACACAACCTGTTTAATAAAGCGTAACTTTGCAAAGACGTAACAAGCGCCCCTAAAGATGCACGGAGTTTTTACCGACCAAATGAACCGGCAGGTTTTTATTGCACAACCGCTGCAGCGCATTGTATCGCTGGTGCCCTCACAAACCGAACTGTTGTATGATTTGGGGCTGAATGAAGAGGTGGTGGGTATTACCAAATTCTGCATTCACCCGCAGCAATGGTTCCGAAGCAAAACAAGAGTGGGCGGAACCAAAGATTTTTCGGTACAAAAAATTGTGGGGCTTAACCCCGGCTTGGTCATTGGCAACAAAGAAGAAAATACCCGGCAGGGCATTGAAGAACTGGAAAAAAAACTGCCGGTATGGATGAGCGATGTGCAAAATTTACCCGATGCACTTGCTATGATACAACAAATTGGTCAACTTTGCGGCAAAACCGATACCGCCCTGCAAATAAGCCGCCAAATACAACAACGCTTTAACCAAATACCCAAAGCACAAGGGCAACGGGTGTTGTACCTCATTTGGCGCAACCCGTTTATGGCCGCCGGGCACAACACGTTTATACACGATATGCTTACCCGCGTTTGCGGTTTTACCAATGCCCTGCCCCACAACGCCGGACGCTACCCGCAAATTGACGCCGGCTTGCTTCGGGAATTGCAACCCCAAGTGGTTATGCTTTCATCTGAACCCTATCCGTTTAAACCCGCACACTTTGCCGAAATTCAGGAAATACTGCCACATGCACAGGTATTGCCTGTAAACGGTGAGTTTTTTTCGTGGTATGGCAGCCGGTTGTTGCAGGCCGCTGCCTATTTCAAAGAACTGGCAAACCGGCTGTATATGGAGTAATTGTATTGCCGTTCATTCAAAATGTGTCGAAAAGGGGTTCCTGTTCGTCTATACCAACATGGCATACCGCGCCAAACAAACCCGCTGCCCAATATGTTTTATCAATTTTACCCAATTACATTTAAACAAAACCGCCAAACAGCATTCTCTAATATTGCAATGCCGTTTTCTTCATGCTAACTAAACAACCAAAATCATGCTTTACCTTTCTGCCTGCATTTTTAAGTATCTGAAAAAAACCGCTCCGGAGTTTTTTTTCTTAACCCACTTTTATATTGCCGGCACTTTTTTGTTTACCCCGGTTTTACAGGCACAAACGTTTGCCCCCACTGTTGATATGCCCGGTTTGCTGCGCACCAAAACAGAACAGGTGCAAGACTCGGTGCAGAGTTACCTGCTGCCCGGCGAGCGCATTTGCAACGCACAAGCGGTAAAAGACTTTTATACCCAACGCAATTACGCGCCGGTGTGGCTGGTTGGGCGTTTTTTTCCTCAACAATCGCAGGAATTTGTGCAGTGTATATACAACAGCCGGCTAAGCGGGCTGCTTCCGGCCGATTACCACTACGAAACCATTCAACAATTAGTGCAAACTACTCAAAGCAATACCGAAGCCGATATTTTGCCGGCTCTGGCAGACCTTGAACTGTTGATGACTGATGCGTTTATGCAGTTGGGCAAGCACCTGCAATCGGGTAAAATAAACCCCGAAAAAATTGCCATTACCTGGAAACCGCAGCGCCTGCCATTCAATATGCAATTAGTGCTTTCGCAGGCAGTTACCTCCGGCACCCCTTTTTGCGCAGCCCTGCAAAGCCTTGAACCACAACAACCCGAATATGCCCAATTGAAACAACTGCTGCAAATTTACGAAAACCTTGCCCCGTGGGAACCGCTTCAAACATCGTGGAACCTGTTGCTGCAAAAAGGCGACCGCAACCCCTTGGTGCCCGAAGTGCGGAAACGCCTCCAAATTACCGGCGACCTTAGCCCCGATGCGCCCGTAACCGATGTGTTTGACAAAGAACTGGAAACGGCCGTTATGCTGTTTCAACGCAGGCACGGCCTTTACTACGACGGGCTGGTGCGGTCTAACGTAATAAATGAGTTGAACGTAAGTTTGCCTGCCCGAATTAACCAGATAAAAGCCAACCTGGAGCGCTGGCGTTGGGCGCCCGATACCTGGGGCAGTACCTATGTGCTGGTAAATGTGCCCGAATACCGCCTGACCATGTACGAAGACGGGGTAAAATCTTACAGCGAAGCCATTATTGTAGGACGCGAAAACTACCCCACCCCTTCGTTTAGCGACTCAATTACCTATATGGTGCTTAACCCCTATTGGTATGTGCCCGCCAGCATTGTTAAAAACGAACTGATGAAAGAGGTACACTCCGATGCCAATTATTTTATAAACAACGATATTAACGTGTATAAAGGCAACAAACGCGTTGACCCCACCACCGTTGACTGGCAAAAAGCCGACCTGACCCAATATTATTTCAGGCAGGGTGCCAGCGCCTATAACCCCATGGGCGTGGTAAAGTTTATGTTTCCCAACCAATACGATATTTACCTTCACGACACCCCCTCGCGCGAGTTGTTTAACAACAGCCGCCGTTCTTACAGTCATGGCTGCGTAAGAATTAACCAACCGCTTGAGTTTGCCCTGCATCTGCTGCGCAACGACCCCTCCTGGAACAAGGAGCGCATAGAAACCGTTATTCACAGCCAAAAAGAAACTATTGTAAACCTTAAAACACCCATACCTATTTACCTTGTTTACCAAACCGCCTTTGTTGACCCCGAATCGGGCGAGGTAAATTTCAGGGAAGATATTTACGGCTGGGATAAAAAAATAGCTCAACTGCTGGCAGAAAAAACCAATTTCTGATTGTTTGCCTGCGCCATGCAAGCGGGGGCAGCCGGTTGTTGTTCGGCTTGCATGGCGGGCGAGGTTCGGGCAATTTGGAATGATTGGTACAAATAGCTCAAGCTGGTAAAATAAAAAAACGGCGGCTGATAGAACACAGCCGCCGTTTTTTGCTTCTTCCCTGATAGGAAAGGGGCGCGATTAATAAGTTTTTACCTTTTTAGCTTTGTTTTTCATTTTCTTGCCATCGGGGCTGCCCATGCGAATCATGGCGCAACGGAAACCAACGGTAGAAGATGCCTGGTCTTCATCTAAATAACGGCGGGTACCGGGAGCCATCCAATAGGCTAAGTCGGCCCATGAACCACCTTTAATTACGCGGGCTTTGTCGCTGATAAGGGTGGTTTTGTCGTTTTCATAAGCTACCATAGACATATCGTCGCCATCGCGGTAGTTTTTCACGTTGGCTTTGCGGAAGTTGGTGCGGTTGCCAATTTCATCTTCTGTAAGTTCGCGGTATTGAATGCGTCCGAGGCTGTCTTTGGGTGCGGGGTTGCCCTGTGCATCGGTAACGCGGGTTTTAAAATCGTTACCGCGGAAGGGGTTAAAATCATCGGCATCGAGCGATGTCATGGGTCGATACACATCTAGACACCATTCGCTTACGTTGCCGCCCATGTTGTACAGGCCAAAATCGTTGGGTATATAGCTTATTACGGGGGCGGTAATTTCGGCGTTGTCGTTCAGGTTTCCGGCCACACCCATATAGTCACCTGCACCGCGTTTAAAGTTGGCCATCATATCGCCATGCCATTTGCCGTGTTTACCATAGCGTACAGTTTCGCCTTTCCACGGGTAAATTTTGCGGTCGGTAAAGCGCTCTTCCTTATCAGATTCGCTGGTAATTGCCAAGGCTGCATATTCCCATTCGGCTTCGGTGGGCAGGCGGTAGTCGGGCAATAAAACACCGTCGTCAAAGCGCACGCGGCGGGTTTCGGGTCCGTTGGGGTCTAAGTTTTTCATACCTTTTTTCTCAACGCCCTCATATTGGCCCAAGAGGTATGCTTCGGTGCTGAAGTGTTCGGCGCCGTATTGGTTGGGGTCAAGTTCAAGAATGCCTTCTTTCACCATTAGCCCTTCGTTTACGCGGTCTGAACGCCATTTGCAAAACTCATTGGCTTGCAGCCAGCTTACTCCTACTACGGGGTAGTCATTATAAGAAGGCATACGGAAATAGTTTTGCACATAGGGTTCGTTGTATGCCAACTCATCTAACCAAACCAGGGTATCGGGGGTGGCTTTGCGCACTAATTCGGGGTATTGTTCGCCAAAAATGCGGTTAAGCCAGTACAGATACTCGCGGTAGTTCAGGTTAGACACTTCGGTTTCGTCCATATAAAAAGACGAAACGGTAACCCTGCGCGGAATGTTGTCGTAGTCATACGTAACATCTTGCTCTACTGCGCCCATGGTAAAAGTACCGCCGGGAATAAGCACCAGGCCGGGGCCGGTTTTTTGTTCTTTTTCTTTAGGAGCTTCAAAGCCGCCCCATTTGGGGTCGTTGTAATTCCACCCGGTTGCGGACGAAGCCTCCTGATTTTTTTTGCTGCAAGAAGATAATGACATAACCACTAAGGCAAATGCCATTAATTGCCAAGGAAATTTAACCAAATTTTTCATCT
>MTCR01000086.1 GCA_002212725.1 Sphingobacteriales bacterium TSM_CSM
TTTCAAAGTTAAAATGAGCGGCACAGGTTGGCGTAACGCCACCCGAAACGGTAACGGTTTGGCAAATATCATCTTCGCAGCCGTTGCCGGTCCAGATGAGTAGGCAAACGGTGTAGGTTCCCGCTTCGGCATAGGTATGGTTTACCGTAGCCCCGGCATCGGGACCCGATGAGGTTCCGTCACCAAAGTTCCACTGCCAGCCGATGATGTCGCCGTTGGCTTCCGACGGGTTGCCGTTGAACCATGCGGTCAGTCCTTCGGTTTCAAAGTTAAAATGAGCGGCACAAGCCGGGGGCACATCACCAATGGTAACTTCATGGCAAATGTCATCGGTACAGCCGTTGGCAGTGGTAATGGTAAGGCAAGCCACATACGTGCCTGCTTCGGCATAGGTATGTACTACTTGCGGGCCTTCCACTTCACCGGAGGTTGTTCCATCGCCGTAAGTCCAGAAATAGTTGGTGATTTCGCCGTTGGCTTCCGACGGGTTGCCGTTGAACCATGCAGTCAGCCCTTCGGTTTCAAAGTTAAAATGAGCGGCGCAGGCAGCGGGTGCCTCGCCAATAACCACCCATTTACAGGTTTCGCTGCTGCACCATTCATTGCTGATGTGCAGGCAGATTTGGTAAGTTCCGGGTTCGGGATATTCGTGCAAGGGCGAATAATTATCCGATGAAGTTCCGTCTCCAAAAGTCCAGAGAACAGCACCAATATCACCGGTTGAGCTGTTTACAAATTGCACATTAAGCCCGGCAAATTCGCTGTCAAATCCAAAATTGGCGGCAAAGTTTTCGCAGGGGTCGGGTTGTGCCTGTATGTTAATAGTATGGAGCAGGGCAAGCAAGAACAAACAAGTGGTAAAAATGTGCTTCATAAAGCTACCTTTTATGTTGTGAAGAAATGGATGTTGCAGAGGAAAGTATAATTATTTTGTAGAGAAAAGTAAAAACTGCCCGAAATTTACCAATTTTGAGCCATTAATTCAAGAAAATGGAGCGAATAAAAATACAATTGCCGTCTGAATTACCTTTTGAAACCGATATACCGGTGCGGGTAACCGATATTAATTATGGCGGACACTTAGGCAACGATTCAGTTTTATCCTTAATTCATGAGGTAAGGCTGCAGTTATTGGCAAAATACGGATACGATGAGTTTAATATTGAAGGAACAGGAACCATAATGGCCGATGTTGCCATACAGTACAAAGGGGAGGTTTTTTACCCCGATTGGTTAGTTACTAAAGCCGGTATATATGGTTTCAGCAGAACCGGTTTTGATGTTTATTACCAGTTTTTCAGTCGCAAAACCGGGCGCGAAGTGGTAAGGGCTAAAACCGCTTTGGTATTTTACGATTATAAATTGCATAAAATGATGCCGGTTCCAGCGGCATTCAGGCGGTTGTTTGAACCCGAATAAGGGAATAATTGTTGCCGTAATTATTATGCGCATTTTGCTACTAACAAAGAAACAAAACTAAATGACAAACAACAAAAACGATCATTTGCTCATTTACGGGGCAAATGGCTATACCGGCAGGTTAATAACGGAGCTTGCAGTATCAAAAGGGTTAAAGCCCATATTGGCCGGCCGCAACAAGGCAGCTATTCAGGAGTTGGCAGCCCGGTATAAACTGTCTTATATTATTGCAGATTTAAATGATAAAGAGGCATTGAATGATGCGGTGTTAATGGCCGATGTTGTGTTGCATTGTGCCGGACCCTTTGTAAATACGGCATTGCCCATGCTGGAAGCCTGTATGCGCAATGGCGCGCATTACCTCGATATTACGGGTGAAATTCAGGTTTTTGAAATGGTAGCTGCCCGAAATAACGCCATAAAGGAGTCTGGCATCATGGCCATGCCCGGCGTTGGATTTGATGTAGTGCCGTCTGACTGTCTTGCTGCTTACCTTAAAAAGCAATTGCCAACGGCAACCCAATTAACCCTTGCTTTTGCCGGGTTGGGCGGCGGCATTTCACATGGTACGGCCAGCACGGCATTGCTCAACATTGATAAAGGCGGGGCAGTGCGGTTAAATGGTAAAATAACTTCGGTTCCCAATGCTTTTAAAATTCGCAACATTAATTTCGGCAACAAGGAATTGCAAACCATAACCATTCCCTGGGGCGATGTTTCTACAGCATATTACAGTACCGGCATTCCGAATATTGAAGTTTATATGGCTGCCAGCAATATGATGCTGAAAGTGTATCAGGCTGTTGAATCGCTGCAATGGCTAATGAAGCGCAATTTTGTAAAACAATTTTTACAAACCCGGATTGATAAATCTATTACCGGCCCATCTGAGCAGAAACGCAAAAATGCGCGCAGCATTGTTTGGGGACAGGTAACAGATGAAAAGGGTAATTCCGCCATAGCAAGACTTACCTTGCCCGAAGGCTACACTATTACTGCACTCACCGCTTTAAATATTGCGCAAAAAGCTTTGGCCGGCAATGCGCCCGTAGGGTTTAAAACACCTTCCTTAGCTTATGGACCCGACCTTATCATGGAAATAAAAGGGGTTACCCGCGAAGATGTGCAGCTGAGCAAAAAAATAAAGGTAGAATAGTTGCAGATGTTACGGCATTAGCTCCGCAGCGTATTAGCAGCAAGGTAATTACTCGCTGAAATTGCTCAACTGCACCAATACCTCGTTGCGGCGGTTAAACAGTTGAAAAGGCGGATTGTAATAAAGGTATTGCACATTACCTTCGGGTTCAAGCCCCCGCTTTTTCAGTTCTGCCAAAAGTTGAGATTTATACGTTTCCATTTTATCAATGCCTGCAAATCCGCCAAAGGTAATAGCTGCCGCATAAACAGGCTTTGTTTCCGAAAACATTATATTGGAGGATACAGGGTTGGGCTTTTTTTCCATCTCAAATTTTTCGGGCATTATAAAAGTTATTTTGGCCGTTTCGTTGGAGTTGTCATTCATTTCTGCCTTAACCGGGGCAGTCATGGCTATTTTTTCGCCCTTGTCGTTGCCGCCAAAAATGTAACCGGCCAAATCTCTGAAACCGCTGTTCATCATGTTATTGTAGCTGCCCGATTTTTGAACCGATGCTTCTATAGCAGGCGGATAAAACCGGATTTCTAATGCCCCCTCTTTTTTCACAATGCGGTAGGGTTGGTGTGGGGTGGAGTTTTGTGCCATAGACAGATAAGTTTGCCAACCGGTGAGTAAAAGGGCAAAAACAATAATGCCCACATATACAAACAGTTTTGCGCTCATAAGGTTTTTTTCTGAAAGTTCGGGGTGATTAAAACGTGTAACCGGATTACTGTACTGCACTTAAAATTTCTTCTCCCATGGGTTCAGCACCCGATTTGAAGAATTTCACCAAATTCCCGTTCTCATCAACCAGATATTTGCAGAAGTTCCAGGTTGGCTCCTGGTCGTTCCAGCCGTTCAGCGATTTATCGGATAAAAATTTGTATAAAGGATGTTGGTCATCGCCTTTTACCGATATTTTTTCAAACATCTGAAAGGTTACCCCGTAGTTTTTCTGGCAAAACTCGGCTATTTCCTGATTGGTACCCGGTTCCTGCCGCAAAAAGTTGTTAGCCGGAAAACCCAGTATTACCAGTTTATCGCCCATTTTTTGGTGCAGTTCCTCCAATTGTTTGTACTGCGGCGTGTAACCGCATTTGGAAGCAGTGTTTACCAGCAACACTTTTTTGCCCCTGTAGCTGTTAAAATCTATTTCGGCACCGTCAATGGCTTTCATCTTAAAACTGTAAAACATTTCAGATGCTTTTTTGGGGTCAACCGAAGCACCGGTATTGTTGGTATCAGTGCCGGGTGCCGGTGCAGATGAAACCTTGTTTGCTTTGTTGGAACAAGATACCCAAATTACCAAAGCAGCAATAAAAGAAACAGACAACAATGTTTTGTTCATTTTTTTTGTGTTTTTCTTAAACAACAGTTGTTGTCAAAAAAGGTTCACCAAAATTATGCACTTCATTTACCCACTCTTGCACTTGGTTATTGTAGAGCAAAGCACTGCGCAACAATTTTGCCTCGGGCGGTAAACAGGGCGCTTTTATTCCTTTACCCCAATATTGATTGCCGGTAATTACCAATGCCTCGTTCCAAAGATTTTCGTCAATAAATGATTGTAACAGTTGTTTGCCACCTTCTACCATTACCGATTGAATTTGTTGCTCATGCAAATAGCCGAGTATTTCGGGCAACAGATTTTTCCCAAATTCAAGTTGCACATATTTCAGATTGCCCAAATTGGTTTGCGGTGCAGGCTGTTGGGTAAATATTATGCACGGCGCACTGTTGTTAAACAGGTGCAGATGTTTGGGCAGGCGAAGATTGCGGTCTAATACCAATCGCACCGGCGATGGACCGAACCAGTCGCGCACATTTAGTTGCGGATTATCGGTGAGTGCCGTATTGGTACCCGTCATTATGCTCTGTTCCATGCTGCGCCGCCGGTGTATCAGCATTTTAACAAAAGTGTTGCTTATCCATATTTGCAAATTACTTTGTAGTGCAAAGTAACTATCTTGCGTCTGTGCCCATTTCAATAACAACCATGGCCGGGACCGGGTATGAAACCAAACAAAACGCCTGTTTAGCCATTGCGCTTCTTGTTGCAATATGCCGGTTACTACCTCAATGTGATTTTGTCGTAAAAGATTGATGCCCCTGCCGGAAACTAAAGGGTGGGGGTCGGACATTGCAACTACCACCCGCTTAATCCGGTTTTGAATTATCAGGTTGGCACAAGGGGGCGTTTTGCCATAATGCGAGCAGGGTTCGAGGCTTACATATAAAGTTGCATGAGGTATGAGTGCTTTATTTTGTTCTTTTACTGCGGCAAGTGCGTTCACCTCGGCATGAGGCTGCCCGAATTGACGGTGGTAACCTTCGCCAATGATGCGGTTTTTGTAAACCAACACTGCGCCAACCATAGGATTGGGAGCTGTATAACCTGCGCCAAGCGCTGCCAACTCCAAACATCGGCGCATCCATACTTCGTGTTGTGGAAAATTTTGCATAGTTTGTGAATGCTGAAAGGGTAGGAGGGAGGGAGTTAAAAGGTAAAAAAAACAGGTGATTTTATTGGCAAAGCAGTTCATACACCTGTTTGCCCAACATGCTGCCAATGGCAACCCCCATTCCGCTTAGTTTAACACCCACAACAACATTTGGGCTGTGTAACTTCAAAAGAGGCGTTTTTTTTGCTCCGAAAGCCATGATACCGGCCCAGGTGGTATCTATGGTAAAATTGGCATGTGGTAAAATACAGGTTTTCAGTTTAAATAACAGGTCATTCATAATTTCGGAAGTGGTAGAGAGGTTGGTGGTAGTTTCGGCTTTAAAGTTAAGATTGCGGCCGCCGCCAAAAATAACCCGGTTCTCAAAATTGCGGAAATAATAAAACCCCTCATTAAAATGAAAAATGCCTTTAAACAGCAGGTTTTGCACCGGTTGAGTTACCAGCACCTGCCCTCGTCCGGGTTGCAGGTCAATATCGGGCAATAGCTGACGGGCAAATGCATTGGTACATACAGCCATTTTCCGGGCTTTAAATACCACGTCGGTTTTCATAAAAGGGTGGTTTACCAGCAATTCCACCCGATTACCGGCATCGGTAAAAGCAGTTACTTCGGCGCCATTCAACACGGTTATACCCATTTTAACTGCCAATTGTAGCAAAGCCTGCATCATTTTGCCCGTATCCAATTGCCCCTCAAAACGGTTAACAACCATAGCCTTTGCAAAACCGGGGTTAAACCCGAAGGATGATGCCAGCCCGTTGGGTGCCAACCCGAAAGCAGTACCCTGTACCACCGGTTCCAAAAGTTGGTTAAGTTGGGGTAAATGGTTTATGCAATACAATTCATCGGGCCCCAAAATTTCATAACTTCCATTACTTTGGTAATCTATGGCGGCATCGCCCAGCCTGTTTCGCAGCAGCAGTAATCCCTTATGCCGCAAGGCCACTAAATTGCAAACCTCCTGTTCGGGCATGGTTTTTAAATCTGCCAGTAACTCGGTGGGGCTGCCAATGCAGGCAAAACCCGCATTCTTAGTGCTTGCTCCGGTAGGAAACAAACCACGCTCCAACACCATTACACGGCTGTGGGGTTCATTTTCTTTGACCGATATGGCTGCCGATAATCCTACAATGCCGCTTCCAATAATGGCATAATCGTACCGGGTAAAACTTTCCCGTTCCCAAAAACTTATCATGGGTCTATTTATTTTGCCCTAAATTTACGGTTTTCTTAAGGCTGAGGGCAAAAAAAACGCATTTTTATTCCCCTGTAAAAAACGCAGGTAAAAACTAAAACCGGCGTGAGGTTAATTTACCAATATTGTGTTTTATCTTGCCACACCTTTTTACTGTTTACCCAAAACTGCCCGAAACTGCATGTCGAACAAATGGTGGCAAACCCTGCAATACCTGCGGTACCTGCTTACAGCCCGCACCAAATATTATATACATTCGCCTTTTGTTTATGAGCTGTGCGAAAACGTAATTTATGACAAGCGGAATTATTATGCCTTTGATGATATTGAACTGTTGCGGCGCCGGTTACTTGGCAGCGAAAAGGTAATTGAAGTAACCGATTACGGAGCCGGTTCGGGTGTTATGGGCAGTTTGCGCACAATTCAGCAAATTGCAGAGCACGCCGGAACACCGCGCAAAGTAGGACAGTTGTTGTTCAGATTAGCTGTGCATTTGCAGGCGCAGTACCTGTTGGAGTTAGGCACTTCATTGGGTCTTGGCACTTTGTACCTTGCAAAAGCCGGGCAATTGGCGCAGGTTATAACCATTGAAGGCTGTAAACAAACTGCGGCAGTGGCAGCACAAAACTTTAAGCAGCTACAAGTTGCCAACATACAACAAGTGGTAAGCACGTTTGAAGAAGCATTGCCCTTAGTTTTACCCAAATTGCCCCAACTCGACCTTGTTTTTTTTGACGGAAACCATCGTTCCGATGCGACATGGGAGTACTTTAACCAATGCCTGCCCAAAGCTCATCAGCATTCGGTTTTTGTATTTGATGACATTTATTGGTCGCCCGATATGCAAGCAGTATGGGAGCGCATAAAGCAGCACAACTCGGTACAGGTTACCGTTGATTTATTCAGGGTTGGGCTGGTGTTTTTCAGAAAAGAGCAAGTAAAAGAACATTTTAAACTCTATTTCTGAACAGTTATTGCCGTTTGTTCGGCCGCAAACATGGCTGCGCCAATAATACCCGCCTTATTGAGCAGGGCAGCAGGAACTACCTTTGTTTTAACGGTCAATACTTCTTCGTACCGCCTGAATTCTTTGCTGGCGCCGCCGCCCACAATAATTAAATCGGGGTAAAACAAAGATACCAGATTGTTCAGGTAGTGGTTAAAGCGGTTGCCCCATTCTTTCCAAGAAAGTTTTTGTTTTTGTCTTACTGAGTCGGCGGCATACTTTTCACCTTCCTTCCGGTTGTCTAAGATAATATGTCCAAATTCGGTGTTGGGCACCAGATGTCCGTTGGTAAACAGGGCGGTGCCAATGCCGGTTCCTACTGTAACAATTACCACCACGCCGGCTGCGTTTTTACCGTTTCCCAGTTTCATTTCGGCAATTCCTGCGGCATCGGCATCATTCAGCAACCAGGTGGGGCATTGGGTGGTTTGGGTAAACAACCGAGCAAAATCAACACCGGCACAACTTTTATCCAGGTTGGCAGCTGTAAGCACTTTTCCGTGCATAACCACCCCCGGAAATCCGCAGCCTACAGGCCCCTGCCATTTAAAATGTTCGGTGAGTTCTTTAACCGCCCCTGCTATCTGCGCCGGAGTTGCCGGTTTGGGCGTAGCCACCCTGAACCTTGGTTGTACCAACTCGCCGGTAGTAATATCAACCACAGCGCCTTTTATGCCGGAACCGCCAATGTCTATGCCTAAGTATTGATTAACCATATTTAATTGCAATGTGCATTATTTCGGGCGGTAAATATACTAATAGCGCCCGAAATGTAGTTTTAAAACCAGTTTTAACCTGCAACAAAAAGCATTTTTTTTCCGACATGCGTATATGCTTACTTCTATTGGCGGTAATGTTATGTGCTCCGGCTGGCATAGCCTGCAACGGCGATAAAAATATACCCCCGACCCCTCACCCCGTGCCGGTTACCGGTGTACATGCCGGCAGCATTATTGACCCTAAGAATTTTGATGAATTGCTGCTTGCCAAGTTATTGCTGGAGCAAATAAACCAGCTGCGTAACAAAAAAGGGGCAAAGCCGCTTAACCCCGATGAGTTGCTGGCTAAAGCAGCCAACGAACAGAACAACTACATAACAGCCAAATCCAAATTGTCGCACGAGCAAACCAATGCCCAAATGCGAGATGTGCAAAAACGGGTTGCCTATTTTGGCGGAGACTATGATATGGTAGGCGAAAACCTGCAATTGTTTGGGTTTATGGTAACTACCCGCGGGCGCAACGCTACCATAGAGTACACCACCTACGAGCAGGCAGCCGAGGGTATGCTGCAAAATTGGGAGCGTTCAAAGCCACATTATGAAAACCTGGTGCGCAAAGAATTTACCCGGGCCGGTACAGCCATTGGTTTTAACAAAGATAAAACAGGCTTCTATGCCACACAGGTGTATGCCTCCAATATGGCAAGCAAATAACACATAACGCACATGGTTTAGCAAAAATGCAGGCAGACTGTTGTTTCTGAAAAAGCAAAGTTGTATTTTGCAGCCTGTTTGCCACGCTAAATAATTTTTGTCTTGAAACAATACATCGGCATCATCGGGTTATTATGTGGTTTACTGGCCGGTACACTCCTGTTTAAGTTCCTGTCTAAAGACGATTTCACGATGGCGTCTTTAACAGAACAGCTAACGGAGGAAGACACCCTGCAAAACGAACAAGACACCCTGCTCACAGAATTTGGTTCCGATGAGGACGAAGAACAAACCTATTTACCCGGCTCAGCAAAGTCCGAAACCTCATTTATGGAGTATTTGGGTTTGCCGGTAAACGGCTATACCATTCATGAAGATGTGGTGAAAAAAAACGAAGTTTTGAGCGATATTTTAGGCAATTGCAATGTTTCCTACACGGTTATTGACGAGGTGGTCAAGAAAAACAAAAATACATTTGACCCCAAAAACATTAAACCGCAAAAAACCTATTTTGTATTGTCTGATGCTGCCCAAACAGCAAAATTCTGGGTTTACGAAGAAACCCCTACTAATTATATCATATTCGACCTTCGGGGAGAGCCTTACATATATGCATGTGAAAAAGACATTCTCACTACGTTAAAACTGGCAACCGGCATAATTCACAACTCGCTGTACGTTACTTTAAGCAATAACAACCTTAATCCGGCGCTTGCTACCGAACTGGCAAAGGTTTTTGCTTACTCGGTAGATTTTTTTAAACTGCAAAAGGGCGATAAATTTAAGGCAATTTTTGAGGAGCATTATGTTGATGGGCAGTCTGTGGGTGTTGGCGATATAATAGCGGCTTATTTTGAGCACAGAAAAGAGCCGTTTTACGCTTTCATCTACAATCAGGACGATTACACGGGTTATTTTGATGAGGACGGTAAATCGCTGAAAAAGGCCTTCCTTAAATCGCCGCTTAAATTTACCCGAATTTCATCGAAATATACGCAAAAGCGGTTTCACCCCATATTAAAGCGCTATAAACCTCATTTAGGCACCGATTATGCCGCGCCGCCCGGCACCCCAATTATGACTATTGGCGATGGAACAGTAGTGGCTGCTGCTTACTCACGCGGCAACGGCAAGTTTGTAAAAATACAACACAACAGCACCTACACCACCCAATATTTGCACCTGTCGCGGTTTGGAAAAGGCATTAAACGGGGCGCACGGGTTAAACAAGGGCAGGTAATCGGGTACGTAGGCAGCACGGGCTTAGCCACCGGGCCGCATTTGTGTTTCAGATTCTGGAAAAACGGAAAACAAGTTGACCCCTACCGCGAAAAACCGGCACGTGCCGAACCTGTCAGAAAGAAATATCTTGAACAATATCGCATGTACAGCGACTCGGTTAAGCAGATTTTAGACACACTTAAGTACCAGATACAAACCGAAGATTTTGCAAGCTAAACAACACTTGCATTAAGCCGTTTTTTATACAACAACGCAAGGGCAGGGGCAAGAGCGTTTTATTGTTGGTTTAGTTTCTGCCACCAACACAGGTAACCAGCGAGTCAACCTGCGTTGCCCATAATTTTTGCTGCTCTTTTACCTCGTCTTCTTCAACAAACTCGGTTATAATAAGAATGGTATCATCGGTAACTTCCGATTTTTCTATTCTGAATTCAAGAAACTCATCGTCTTCATTGCTCTCCATGTGAATTCGGATAAAATGGCAGTCTTCTTCATCAATTACTTCCCCTTTTTCTACATATTCTTCCCACGAAAAAATAAAGCCCTTATCGTATTCTGTTACATGGTCGGCAAACCACTGCGATAAACCGGAAGGCGTAGATAGGAAGTTGTACAATATTGCAGGCGAAGATTTAATTACAAAATCGTAAGTGCATTTAACTTTTGCCATAATGCAAAGATTTCAATCGGTAATAAACTGTAATGTTGCCAATGTGGGGCAAGATACCCCTTTTAGCAGATAATATACACAATCTGCGCCAAAATTCGAAGAATTTTGCATGAAAATGTGTGTTTACTGAAAAAAATTTGGAGGAATAATTTAGAAGTAAAACTATAGCGGTCAAAACTTCTGCCATTACCTTGTATGGTATAGCTTAAAGCAGGCTGAAGCTATTACATCCGTACTGCGCCGCTGCTGCACAAAGTAACCGAATTAACCTGCTAACCCCGGTTAAACCATAACAATCCCGCCATTTTCCGAAAACATCGGGTGCAGATGTGCTACGCCGGTTTTATTGACTAAAAGGCAAAATAAAAATTTCACGATAAAAATTTTACAAAAAGTAAACCAAATGCACCAATTCTGATGTTATAGATTTGCTGCGTTGTGTGCTTGTAAGCAAGGCTGCATAAACAGTGTATTTAAAAACAAAGTAACGATGGCAACATATATGTTTGCTATCGGTTTAACATTTTACCAAACTACAAAAACAGTATGAGGCAACTAAAGATCACCAAGTCTATAACCAACCGCGAAAGCCAGTCGCTTGAAAAATACCTGCAGGAAATAGGTAAAGTAGATTTGCTTACGCCGGAGGAAGAAGTAGATCTTGCCAGAAGAATTAAACAGGGCGACCAGGAAGCGCTCGAAAAACTCACCAAAGCAAACTTGCGGTTTGTAGTTTCGGTGGCAAAACAGTATCAAAACCAGGGGTTATCTTTAAGCGACCTCATCAACGAGGGCAATCTGGGCTTAATTAAAGCTGCACAACGGTTTGATGAAACCCGCGGTTTTAAATTTATTTCCTATGCAGTTTGGTGGATCCGCCAGTCTATTTTACAAGCACTGGCAGAACAATCGCGTATTGTACGCCTGCCTCTCAATAAAGTAGGCTCGCTCAACAAAATAAATAAAGCCTTTTCTCAACTTGAACAGGAGTACGAGCGCGAACCATCACCTGAAGAGTTGGCTGCACTGCTCGAAATTGACTCCGAAGAGGTTGAAACCACTTTGGGCGTAGCTGCCCGCCACGTGTCGGTTGATGCACCGTTTGTTGATGGGGAAGATAACTCCCTGCTCGATGTACTGGAAAATATTAACACGCCCAACACCGACAGTCATCTTGCCTACCTCGAATCGCTCCGCCGCGAAATAGAACGCTCGCTCGATACGCTCACACCCAGACAAAAAGACGTTATAAAACTGTATTTCGGCATAGGAGCAGAACACAGCATGTCGTTGGAAGATATTGGAGAACGTTTCGGGCTAACCCGCGAAAGGGTGCGGCAAATTAAAGACAAAGCCATCAATAAACTCCGTACCACATCCCGAAGCAAAATGCTGAAAACATATTTGGGCGCCTGACACATGTTGTCGCCCCGTAAAAACGCCTCTTGAAAACCACAGGAGGCGTTTTTCTGTTATACCGGTTCCCTGTACCTGCGGGCTATAGTTCCACCTTAAAAATTTAATTTCCGAATTAATTTACCCTGTTTTCCGCCTTTTTTAACCCCCTACTTTCAATTTTCTATGAACAACAAAACAGCACTAACCGCAATTTTACTCTGTTTTGGGCTGCTGCTTGTAAAAGCACAAGATACAAAGCCCGTCAATACGGCCGAATATACATTCCGCCAGTTAGACCAGGAATTGCCAACACCAAATACCTACCGGACGGGGTCGGGCGCACCCGGACACCAATACTGGCAACAACGCGCCGATTATGACATAAAAGTGGAGTTAGATGACGAAAAACGTCGTATAACCGGTTCTGAAACCGTTGTTTATTACAACAATTCTCCCGATGCACTTACCTATATCTGGCTTCAACTCGATCAAAACCAACAGGCACGCACCTCAGATACCTATGCAACCGAAACCACCAATCTGGGTACAAACGTTGATTTTAACGAATTTAAAAAGTTGCATCTCGATTTTGACGGCGGTTTTAAAATTGAGGAGGTAAAAACACCCGATGGCACCAGCCTGCCTTATGCGGTTAATAAAACCATGATGCGCATTGACCTGCCCAAACCGCTGAAACCGGGCGAAACTTTTACCTTTTCAATGAAATGGTGGTACAACATTAACGACCGCATGAAAATGGGCGGACGTTCGGGCTATGAGTACTTTGCCGCCGATGATAATTGTGTTTATACCATAGCCCAGTTCTACCCACGTCTGGCAGCTTACCTCGATTACCAGGGCTGGCAACATAAACAATTTCTGGGCAACGGCGAGTTTACCCTCACTTTCGGAAATTATACCGTTAGTATTACCGCTCCCGAAGACATGATAATTGCCGCAACGGGCGAGTTGCAAAACCCCTCCGCAGTTTTAAGCGCCGGCCAGCAAGACCGGCTCCAAAAAGCAACAACCGCAAAGGAACCTATCATGATAGTAACCGCGCAAGAAGCCCTGAAAGCCGAGCAAAACAAAGCCCGAAATAAAAAAACATGGGTTTTTAAAGCCGAAAACGTGCGCGATGTTGCCTTTGCTGCCAGCCGTAAATTTATCTGGGATGCCATGGGGGTGCCCATGAGCGGTAAAACCGTTATGGCCATGTCATTTTACCCAAAAGAAGGCAACCCGCTTTGGGAGCAGTACTCCACTAAAGCAGTGGCACATACCTTGCGTACTTATTCAAAATACACTTTTGATTACCCTTATCCGGTGGCCATTTCGGTACATGCCGATAAAATTGGCATGGAATACCCTATGATTTGCTTTAACTTTGGCCGACCCGAACCCGACGGTACTTATGATGCAAGAACCAAGTACGGTATGATAAGCGTTATTATTCACGAAGTTGGACATAACTATTTCCCGATGATTGTGAACAGTGATGAACGTCAATGGACCTGGATGGACGAAGGTTTAAACAGTTTCCTGCAATACCTTGCCGAACAGGAATGGGAAGCCGGTTATCCTTCGCGCCGCGGACCGGCGCCCAATATTGTAGATTACATGAAAGGTGATGCCGGCGGACTGACACCTGTCATGACCAATTCCGAGTCAATTCTTCAATTCGGAAACAATGCCTACGGAAAACCTGCAACCGCCCTCAATATTCTGCGCGAAACCATCATGGGCCGGCAATTATTTGATTTTGCCTTTAAAGAATATGCCAACCGATGGATGTTTAAACACCCTACACCGGCAGATTTTTTCAGAACCATGGAAGATGCCTCGGCTGTTGATTTAGACTGGTTCTGGCGAGGCTGGTTTTACTCCACCAATCATGTTGATATTGCCATTGATGGGGTAAAGTGGTATCAAATTAACACCCAAAACCCCGACATAGAGAAGAAAATTGCCAAAGAACAAAAAGCCGCCCAACCACAATACATTACCGACTTGCTCAATGAAACCGAAAAATTGCAGCGCGAAATAGAAAAAGACCCATCATTGTCTGATTTCTACAACAACTACAACCCGTTTCAGGTAACCGAAATTGACCGCAAATACTACCAAACCTACCTCGCCGGCCTGTCTGACGAAGAAAAGCAATTGCTCAACAGCAGCGCTTATTATTACGAAATTCAATTTTCTAACCTCGGTGGTCTGGTAATGCCTCTGATTCTGGAATTTACCTATTCCGATGGCACTACAGAGGTAAAACGCATTCCGGCCGAAGTATGGCGAAAAAATGATAAAACCGTAAGCAAGGTTTTTATGACTTCCAAAGAACTAAGCAGCATTACCCTCGACCCCTACCTCGAAACTGCCGATACCGACCTGAGCAACAATTCCTTTCCGCCTAAACCGCAGCAAAGCCGCTTTCAATTATACAAAAGCCGCCAAAATGCCGACAACCCCATGCAACAACAAAAAGGCGGTAAAATTGGAACCGGTAAAAATAAAAACGCCTCCGGCGGAACCAACTAATAAATTGGCAGTTTTTCCAAAACCAAAAGCCAACCTCACATCATTATAGTTATTGTCCTTTCAATATAAAAAGGAGGCTGTCTTAAATAAGCCAGCCTCCTTTTATGTTACAGGTCAGTTATCAGTTAGTTCTTCACTAATTTTCCGGTAATCATTTGTTCGCCATTGTTCAGCGTTACAAAGTAAATGCCGGCAGTATAACCCGAAATATTCAGCAATGTGCTGTTTAAGCCGGGTTGAGCCTGCAACTGTCTGACATCCATTAACCGGCCAGTAACATCATATACCACTATACCGACGTTGTCATTTCGGGCAGCGGTAAAATCAATTTTTACCCATTCTTTAGCCGGCACCGGCACAATAGAGGCAATGGCAAATATTTGTTGCCCGGCTTGCGGCAAACCGGTAATCACATCAATTACCAGAGTACCGCTTACAGTAAAGTTGCCATCGGTTACGGTAAAGTCAAGCACAATTTCGCCCACAAAACCGGGTTCCGGGGTAAATATAACCGTGCCATCGGGGTTAAAGGTAAGCGTGCCACCGGTAACCGGTATTTCCATATCGGTAAGTGTAAGCGGGTCGCCATTAGGGTCGGTAACATAATCAAACACATTAAACACCACACCCTGCCCACCGGCCGGAACCGTAATAATAATATCGGGCGGAATGTTGGGCGGAAGTTGTTCATTGGCACAATCCAGGGCCAGCGGTTCCGATGACACATTGCAGTTGGTGTTGTCATTGCTTTCAAGTGTAACTATAACTTCGGTGTTGTTGGCATAAGGTCCAAAGTTGTAAACACCAGATTCGGTTACTGTTATACTGCTTACCGCCCCCAGGTTGTCAGTAATCGTGTAGGTTTCCGATGAACCAAGCGCTATAAGGTTAATGAGTACCTGATATGAGTTGAGGTCAATACACGTTACTGTAAACTCAACCGAAGGCGGGCTGCACCCTTGTGAGCAATCGCCGGTAATTAAACCCGATGTTTCAAAACAAGCAGCATTATCTGCCTGCGTAACAGTAATTTCCACTCCCGTGCCCGAATTGTATTCTCCATAATCAAACGTGCCCGGGCTGCTTACGGTTTGCGGTGCTGTTCCTAAGTTATCGGTAATAATATAGGTGCTGCCAGTACCACCGCCAAGCGTAATTTCTACTGCATAAAGGTTGGTGTTTATGCAACTTACGGTATAGGTAGCGGCTGCCGGTATGCAGGCTGGCGTGCAATCTGTATTTAAAGTTTCAGAAACAACCAAGCAGTTATTGTCGTCATTATCGGTTACCGAAATTACCACACTGGCGTTGTTGGGGTAAACACCATAACTATAAGTGCCCGATGTAAGCACCAGTTCGGCGGCTGTACTTTGATTGTCTGTTATGGTATAGCTTGCACCGGAACCTGTGGTTATGGTTACTTCAACTTCAAAAGTGTTGTTGTCAATACAATTGGTTGTAAAACTCACCACCGGCGGAGTGCACACTTCGGGTGCGCAATCGGCAGTTATGGTTTCCGATTCAACAGAGCATTCATTATCGTTGTTATCGGTTATGGTAATTACTACCCCTGTATTATTGGCATAGCTTCCGTAGGTGTATAAACCCGTTGCCGAAACAGTAACCGGCGGTGTGCCCTGGTTATCGGTAAGCGTGTAGCTAAGCCCCGTTCCAAGTGCCGTAATATTTACCTCAACTGCAAAAGCATTGTCATTAATACAAACGGTACCAAAATTGGCTGCCGGCTCTGCACAGCTAAACTGGCAGCCTGCCGGCAGGCCGGTTGTTACCGTTGCTGCACAGTTGCCTGTTAGCCCGGGTATGCTGCTGCCAACGCTTACAGATTGGGGACCCGATACGATACCGGGTAAAATCTGGGTATATACACCCGGAGCGGTTTGCGTATAACCCGATGGAATTACATAGGCGGCAGTGGGTAATAATGCCGGAGCACCTCCTGCAATATTGTCTATGGTAGCCAGATAACCATCGGAAACGCCGTTGCCATCGGGGTCGTTACAGGCAATGGTAAAATCAAAGGTAATTTCATTAACCAGCGTTACCTGTATGCCGGTGCCAAAATACTCGCATGCAGCATTTACCGCCGGAAAACCGGTCTCAGAGGCAACAAAGGGCGTAAGATGGTAAATACCCGGTGTAATTACACAATCATTGGCAAGGTCAATGCTGTTATCGGCATTTGCGGGGTAAACGGCCACTGCACCGGCAAGGCCGCTTGCGTTTGTTAACGGCGTTGCTGTAACAGCCCAACCAATGATATAGCCCGGGCTTAGTATTGCACTGCTAAGGTCAACATGCAGGGTTTCGTTGCAGCAAAGCAGGTTGCCGGTAACAGTACCGGTTACAAAGGCGGTTCCGGCAAAGCAATCGGCCGCACAACCGGCGGTAAGAGCGTTACTGCTTACGGCACATTCGCTGTCTGTATTACCTGTAAGCGTTAAAATTACATTTTGCCCGTTGGCAAATGGGCCAACCTGCAGGGTTCCGGTTGCCGAAACCGTTTGCGTATTGCCGTTCAGGTTGTTGGAAATGGTATAGCCGGTGTTTCCAATGCCCAAATAGGTAACATTTACCGTTACATAGAAATTGTCATCGTCATCGGGCAGGCAAATGGCGGCAAAGATAACAGCCGGCGGCACACAGTTTTCTATACACGTTGGAAAAGCAACGGTTTCGGTAGCGGCACAATCGCCCTGGCTGCTGCCCACCGTAGCGCTGAAATTACCCGAAGAACTTAACGGCAGCGATTGGGTATAAATCCCCGGCGTTGTTTGCACAAAACCCGAAGGCAGCGTATAGGTAGCGCCGGTCAGCACATCGGGAGCGCCACCTGCAATGTTGCTGATGCTAGCCAGATAATCATCATCAATGCCGTTGCCGTCAAGGTCGCGGCAAACCACGTCAAGGTCAAAGGTAATATCGCTCAGCAATACCACCTGTACTGCTTCGCCGTAGCTTTCACAATCGGGGTCAATAGTCGGAAAATCAGATTCAACCGGCGGCAGCGGGTTAGGAATTTGAATGCTGATGGTATTGGCAGTGCCGGCTGCTATGGTACCCGATACGCCTCCAATGGTAGTTACCTGGTCTTCGGTAAGCAAGGGGCACGAAGCAGCGCTTACGGTAATGTTAAATTCGGGTATTTCAAAGTTCACGTCTCCGGTGCCAATATTGTTTACCGAAATTATCCACTCGCCGTTGGGGTCGCCGTCATATAACGTATCCAACGGAATGCAGGGCAGGTTTCCGCCAATAGCACCTAAAAGGGCAGGGGTTACTGTTACATTAAAGCCCAGAAACTGTTGCACCACGTTAATGGTGGTACCATCGGGGAAAGTAATAAGCAGCGGGTTTATAGCCCAGTTAGAACCGGTAATAATGGGGCAAATTTCTCCTGCCGGCACACAACCCGATGCGGGGTCATAAACAATCGGGTCGGGTTCGGGCTGAACAATTACCACCTCTGCCGGGTTCGGAATAACAATATCTATCAATCCCGAAGTGCCGCCTTCTACCGTGCCCGATACCGCACCTATTGTGGTTACCTGATCTTCGGTAATAAGCGGGCAGCCGTTGGCGCTTACGGTAATGTTAAATTCGGGTATTTCAAAACTTACCGCGCCGGTGCCTGTGTTATTTACCGAAATTGTCCAGGTGCCGTTGGGGTCGCCGCTGTACAGGGTGCTTAGCGGAATGCAGGGCAAACCGCCAATAGTGCCCAGCAAAGCCGGCGTAATTGGCACATTAAAGCCCAGAAACTGCTCAATTACGTTAATGGTGCTACCATCGGGGAAGGTAATGAGCAGCGGATTAATTACCCAGTTGGTTCCTGTAATAACGGGGCAAATTTCACCCGCCGGCAGGCAACCCAAATCGGGGTCAAAAACAATCGGGTCGGGTTGCACAATGGTGCCCGGGTCTTCGGCAATAAAAGGTGTAAGGTAATATACGCCCGGGTCAATATCACAATCGTAGTTAAAGGTGTAACTTCCGTCGGCATTGGCGGGCCAAACGTCCATAGCGCCTTCTGCCTGCGTGGCGTTGGTTACGGCGCTGCCATCTAATGCCCATGCAATTACATGTCCTTCGGAAGTATTGGCACCGGTGAGGCTAAGGTTCAGGTCATCGCCGCAACACATAATATAATTGCCGGTGCTGCCGGTTTGCCCGGCGGTACACGGGTTGCAATCGGGTGAAATGGGGTTGCTGCTTAATGCGCAAGATGCATCAGATACACCTGTTACAAAAACGGTAACCTGGGTGCCGGTGGCAAAAGGCCCGATGGGGTAAATACCGGTTGAGTTGACGGTTATCAAATCTTCATTGACATTGTTTGACAGGATGTAAGACGCATTACCGGCGCCAAAATTCACAATATTGGCATTTACATAGAAACCGCTGCCTGTATCTTCACAATCGGGCAAAAAGCCAACTGTTGGGTTTTGGCACTGGAAGAAGCAGGCCGGCAAAGTTGACGATTGGGTTGCCGAACAACCACCATCGGTACTGCCTACGGTGGCGGTAATTATGCCCGATGAAGAAGCGGGCAGCACTTTGGTATAAACACCGGGGGTTGTTTGCACATAACCTGCCGGCAAAACATAATCGGCATCGGGCACAACAGACGGCGAACCACCGGCAATATTGCTGATGGCAGCCAGATAGCCCGATGAAACGCCGTCGCCGTCGGGGTCATAACAGGTAATGCCAAAGCTAAAGCTCAAGGGTTCGGCTACAACTATGGCAACAGCATCGCCAAAATCCTGACAGCCGGGGTTAAAAGTGGGGAAATCGGGAATTTCCGTATTGGGATTAGGCACTTGTATGTTAATGGTTCCGGTGGTGCCGCCCGGTATTACCCCCGATACCTGACCTATGGTAGTTACCTGATCTTCGGTAAGCAGGGGACAGGTAGCAGCGCTTACCAAATACTCAAACTGCGGAACGGTAAACTCCACTGCGCCGGTTCCAACGTTGGTAACCGAAATTGTCCAGGTGCCGTTGGGGTTGCCGTCGTACAGGGTATCTAACGGTATGCAGGGCAGCCCGCCCAATCCGGCCAGCAATTCGGGGGTAATGGTAAGATTTACGCCCAAAAACTGCTGAATTACGTTAATGGTACTGCCATCGGGGAAAGAAATGAGAATGGGGTTAATAGCCCACCCGCTACCCGAAATGATGGGACAGATGGCGCCTTCCGGGTCGCAGCCCAATGCCGGGTCATATACAATTGGGTCGGGCTGGGGAGCTTCGCCGGATGTTTGCGCAATGAACGGGGTCAGGTAATAAACGCCCGGGTCAAGGTTGCAGTCATTGGCAAATTCGTAGCTGCCATTGGACTGGCCGGGCTGCACATCAAAAGCCTGAGTTATTTGGGCGGGGTTGGTAAGCGGTGTTTCGGCAAGCGCCCATGCAACAATAGTTCCATCATCCAGCGTGTTGCCGGTGCTGTTTACAGTAAGCGTTTGCCCGCAGCAAACCACGTTGGTGTCGCCGCCGGTACCGGCAGTTCCTGCCGAGCAACTGATACAAGTTTGGTTAAGCGGGTTGCTGTTTACCACACACTCGGGGCGGTTTACCCCTGTAACGGTGACCGTAACCGGTGTGCCGCCGGCAAAAGGACCAATTTGGTAAATACCCGGTGCATTTGCAGCTACGGTTGTGCCGTTGGCGCTGTTGCCAATGGTGTAGGCGTTGTTGCCAAATCCAAAATCGGTTATATTTACGCTTACCAAAAACTGCCCTTCGCTGCCACTGTCGCAGAATGCCCCAAACAATACAGTGGGATTAAGGCAACCAACCGGGCAGAATGGCAGTGTTACGGATTGGGTGGTTTCACAACTGTTTACCTGTCCCGGTACGGTGCTGCCTACTGATACGGGGTAGTTGGTTTGTCCCAGTTCAAGCGGCAGGCTTGTTTGGTAAACTCCGGCCGATAGTTGACTAAACCCGGCAGGCAGTTGATACTGTGCTGCCGGCGATATTGAAGGAGCGCCGCCGGTAATATTGCTGACAGTAACCAAAATCTGGTCAAAATCGCCATCGCCGTTGCCGTCGTTGCAGGCGGCAGTAAGATTAAAGGCTATTGGGTCAACCACTGCAATTTCAACCGGTTCGCCAAATTCCTGACATTCGGGGTCAAACGTGGGGAAATCGGGAATATCGGTATTGGGATTTGGAATTTGAATGGTGATATTGCCGGTGCTTCCTCCCTGAATGGTTCCTGAAACAGCGCCAATAGTGGTAACCTGATCTTGGGTAATTAACGGGCAACCCGCAGCGCTAACTGTAACATTAAATGCCGGCAATGAGAAACTTACCGCGCCGGTGCCCACATTATTTACCGAAATTGTCCAGGTGCCGTTGGGGTCGCCGTTGTACAGCGTACTCAGGGGTATGCAGGGCAGGTTGCCGCCAACAGTTGCCAACAAATCGGGGGTAATGGGTACGTTGGCACCTATTAATTGTTGAGCTACGTTAATGGAACTGCCATCGGGAAAAGAAATAATCAGAGGATTAATAACCCAGTTGGTACCCGAAATAAGCGGACAAATTTCCCCAACGGGCGTACATCCGAGCGGCGGGTTATAAACAATGGGATCGGGTTGTGGCGCTTCGCCCGGGGTTTGTGCAATAAAGGGAGTGGCATAGTAGAAGCCGGCCGGCAACTGACAATTGGCATTGGTAAAATCAAGCCCAAAGTCGCCATCGGCGCCGGGTATTACACTGCCGGCAAAGGCAAGGTCGGCAGGTCCGGTAACCGGAGCCACGGCAACTGCCCATGCAATAATATTACCCTCGTTTACAAAATAACCCTGCGGTGTAATATGTGCTGTATCGTTGCAGCAAATAATATTATTGGGAATAAACCCGGCGCCGGCACTGCAAGGGGTACATATATTGGTTACTATGCCCGATGTTACGTTGCACTGTGTATCATCATTGGCAACTAAGGTAACCGTTACTTGTGAACCATTGTTGTAAAAACCATAAGTATATGTGCCTGTGGCGGTAATGCCGGTTAAAGGCGCGGTGCCAAAGTCATCGGAAATGGTATAAGTTGCCGAAGACCCCGGTTGTGCCAGATTCACAATAACACTGAAGTGGTTATCGTCAATGCATTGAGTGGCAAAGCCGGCCACCGGCGGAATACAAATACAAGGGTCAATGGCAATTGTGGCAGAAGCCGGACATGCGCCGCCGCCTGCACTGGCCACACTGTTGGCAATCTGGAACGTGTAAGGGAACGAGGTAATGGTGGCAAGGAATGTGTAGGTGTTGGTTGCCGCGTTAAAACTGGCAGTTGCAGGGAACACATACGTTGCGCCCGGAACAAGGCCGGGAGCGCCGCCGCTTAAGCCGCTTACACTCACCGAGTATAAATGCGTTGCATTATTTACACAAGTTGCACTTACACTTTGGTAACTAATGTCGTCGAGAAGTACCAGTTGAACCGGTGTGCCGTAATCATTGCAAATTTCACTGATAGCCGGGAATAAAGAAGGCACCGGCGGAATTTGAATTTCGAGTGTCAGTTCGGAGTTGGGCGGAACAGCGCCGGCAGTTCCTTCAATGGTAACCACTTCATCTTCCGATATAAGGGTACAGGTGCCGGCATCGGTGGTAACATCAAAATCGGGAACGGTAAAGAAAATGGTACCAGAACCGGAGTTATGAATATAGAACGACCATGTGCCGTTGGGGTCGCCCTGATACAGGCTGTCTAATCCAAGGCAGGGCAAATTGCCCCCCAAAGCACCCAACAAGGCTTCGGTAATGGTTAATCCACCTGCAGCATCATTAATGTTTAATTGCGAGCCATCGGGGAAAGTTATAACCAACTCATCAATTGCCCAACCGGTTCCCGAAATTTGAGGACAAAACTCGCCGGTAGGAATACAGCCGTTTGCGGGGTCATAAGTAAGCGTTGGAATAACCACCTGCGGCGAGGGAACCTGTATGTTGAAATCTACGGTTTGTCCTGCCTGAATTACCCCATTTAACCCTGCCACAAAATTTACCTGATCTTGGGTAATGAGGGTGCAACTGTCGGCCGAAACGGTAATGTTAAAATCCGGTACCGAAAAATTAAGGTTGCCGGTTCCGGTATTGGTAATGGCAATAGACCAGGTTCCGTTGGGGTCGCCGTTGTAGAGCGATGCCAGATTGAGGCAAGGCAATGTGCCGCCTACAACCCCCAACAGGGTTTCGTCAATGGGCGCTCCGAAAGCCAGTTCCTGATTTACGTTCAGGCTGCTGCCATCGGGGAAGGTAATAATCATGGGGTTAATTACCCAACCCGTGCCCGAAATGGAGGGGCAAATTTCGCCTACGGGGTCGCAGTTAGCCCCCGGGTTATAGATAATGGGGTCGGGTGGTCCAATTTCGGGCGGACGCTCCGAAATAAAGGGTGTTGCATAGTACACCCCGGCCGGCAAATCGGAAGGCAACCCAAGGCAGGCATATTCAAAATCGAGGCTGTAATCTTCATTCCCCTGGAATACCAGTCCGTTGGCATCGGCGGCAAACACCTCTTCGGCGCTGGAAACAGGGCCCTCGCTTTGCGGGGTTATAGCCCATCCGATTACATAATCCTGCGGCAGGTCTAATGCGGCAGTGGTATTGGTGATATGTATGGATTGCCCGCAGCAGAGGCGGTTATTGGCAAGGGCGTTGGCTGCGCCGGCATTGCAGGTGGGGCATTGAGAGGTTCCGGTAAGGGTTTGGGTACAACCTGCGTTGTCGCGCACTATTACCGTCCATGAATCGAGGTAATCAACAAAATCGCCGGGTTGGTTGGGCGATGCTGCTGATACAGAATAACCGCTTCCGGAACCGCCGGTTACACCCGAAAGGTTTAGCACAATGCCGGTATTGCAATCGTAAGTGGCGCTGGCACCGGTTAAAGGAACATAAGCTGTATATACAATACTGATGGTATCGGAACAGCCGGTGGTATTGGAGGTTAAAATGGCAAAATAGGTAACCGATGTTCCGTTGGGAATTGGCTGCGAGGCGGGGTTGTCGTTGGAAATGGGTATCCCGTCGCCGTCGAGCAGGATGCCACCTGTAGCCGGGTTGCCTTTATACCATTCAAAGGTTGTGGTAGCGGTTTGTGTGGTAATTTGCGGTTGCAGGGCAATTAAACTTACCGGTGCCGAGTTTCCGCAAACAAAATTGGGTGTAGGTAAGGGGTTATTGAGCGCCGGAGTTGCGGCAAACGGATAGGTAAAGCTAAGGGTATTGGTGCAGCCGTTGGCGTTATCTGTAAATACCACATAATACACATCGGATGCAGATGGGGTTTGAGTTGCAGGGTCGGTTTCCGCAGTGCTTCCATCGAGCAATATGCCGCTTGTTTGCGGGTTGCCCAGGTACCAAAGCAGCGAGCCTGCCGCGCCGCCGGTTATCTGGTTTTCGAGCAGGGTTAAATCTACTTCGGTACCGGCACATACCGGTGTTGGGGTGGGCGGAGTTAAACCGGGCGGTGTATTTACAGTAAAGGTTACTTCGGTTGAATTGGAGCAGCCGGTACTCAGGCTGGTGAAACTAACGCTATAGGTGCTGCCGTTTACCGGGTTTACCAATATTTGCCCCGATGCGTTGGGCAGTAACAGGTTGTTGTTGGCATCATACCACTGAAACAACCCTGTTTCGGTTATTAAGGAGGGTTGCAGCAGCGCCAAATCGGCCTGCTCACCCGGGCATATTTCCGGAACTACACTCAGTAAGATGGGTTGGGGGTTGAAAACTGCCTGAACAAACAATTTGTTACGGCATCCGGTTACGGCATCGGTAAACAAGGCAAAGTACTTTTCCGAACCAATGGGAACCACATTGTTTGGCGTAAGCAACAAGGCACCGTCCTCATCGGGGTCGTTAATAAACCATTGCAGTGTACCCGGCGCGGTGGTAATGCTGCTGTTGAGTATGGTAAGGTCAATGCTTTCGCCAAGGCAAACGGGTGGCAGCGGGGGCGGTGTGTTGAGCACCGGCAGCGGTGTTACGGTAAATGTAACCGATTGGGTGGCGGTGCAATCTTCGTTGTTAATACCTTTAAACAACACGTAAAAAGTTTGTCCGTTTACAGGTATTACCGACCCCGGATTGGGCACAGGCGTACCGGTGGTATTGGGGTTGCCGTTGTACCAGGTAAATGTGCCATCGAGGTTGCTGTCGGGGGTAAGGAGGGTAAGGTTTACATCTTCGCCTGCACAAACCGGAGCCTGTGCCGGAATAGGCGTAAGTTGAACCTGCGGCAGCAATTCTACACAAGCAGGTTGCCCAACATCGTGGCAGGAGTTGCATACAACCGGGTAAGCCGGGTTGTTGAAATATGTAATGGTAACAGACCAGTTTAACTCGGCCGGGTCTGCCGGGTCGGGAATAGGGTTGAGGTAAACGGCCGTAATGTTAACCGATTTACCGTTCGGGTCGCCTGTATAATTGTACAAGGTCCATGTTCCGTCGTCGTTTTGTTGGTTTAGCGGTGCCGGAAAATCGGAAGAAATAGAACCCTGACTGAACGGGTTAAACAAATCGGTAGTATTGTCTTCTACCGAAATGGTAATGTTGTAAGAGGAAACTCCTTCGCAATAAGGAATACCCGAAAAAGTATAGGAGGAGGAGTATAAACCCGGTGTAACTGTATAGCAATCAATATCCCAAAATGCCGGAATACCCAAAATACAACTGCAATTGGGCGAAACAGAACAGGGTCCTAAAGTTGCACTTAAAGTACTGAGCGGAATATTGCTTTCGCCTGTGGTTATGCTGTTTTGCACGCCGGGTTGAGCCGGGTTAATGTCGGTGCCGTCAAAAACGGTGAAAGGGGTAAAACAGTAAGTTTGCCCTGCGGGCAAAAAGCTGCCGTTGTTGGTAAAGGTGTTGGGCGAAAAATTGCCCGGATTGGCAAATGGTCCGTAATTAGCTACCACCTGCCCGTTGGCGGCATTGGTAACGTTCCATTTTATCTGGTAGCCGGGCGAGGTAGCCAAGGAACCTGTATTTTCTATGGTAAAACTTTCGCCCCAGCACAAAGACTGGAATGAAGGAGTGGCATCGCCGGCATCATCATTGCAATCGGGGCAGCTAACGGTATAGCGTCCGTCTGTACGGCAGGAGTTGGGAGCGCCAATAACCTTAGCCGTATAATTTACCTGCACCGATGCAGTACCCGGTGTAAGGTTTGCACTGGGACTTGCGGTAAATACCACATTGCCCGCACAATCGGGGCTGGCAACCGGCAATACCACGCAATCATCGGGTGAGCGGAAAAAGTCCACGTTAAACTGCAGCACCGGATATACGTTAATTGTTGTAAGGTTGATTTGAGAAAGCGGAGGCGCCGGCCCGTTATTAAGGCATACCAAAACGGCGGTAAATTGGTGTGGGTTAACTTCGCAACCGGGGGCTGTAAGTATGTATTCGTAGGTATTGCCTATACCGCCCGAAATATCTTGCCCGTTCAGTTGCCATCTTATATAATAATCAACACCGGCGGTACCACCCACCACATTGGCCGACAGGTTAATAATATCACCCTCGCAGGCCGCAGAGTTGCTTTGGAAATTGGAGGTTGCGCTTACCAATACAGGGCAAGGCACACACCCTGCAATAAAATTACCCAGATTGGTATTGCAACTGGGGTTGAGCGGATTGAGCAGTTTTACGTTGATGTATTGATTATTGGGGAAAGGCCCGAGGTTAAATGACCCCGGGTTGTTAACAGCAACCGGGCTGCCCTGTGAAGGCACGGCTACAAGTTGTTCCGAATCGCCCAAATCGGTAATGTTCAAAATAATCCGGAAACCCGGACTTCCCACCACACATTGTGTGGTAACCGTTACGGTTGGCGTAGTGCAACTGCCAATACAGGTAACAGGCACCTCAATATCCAGGTCGCAATCTGCCAACCCGTTGGAAATGGTAAACACAGCCACCGAACCGTTGTCGCCTGCGGTAAACGTTTGGTTTGCCGAAATGGGGGTTCCGTTTATGGTAAAGTTACAAGGTACGTTTACCGAAACGGCGCAACCCGGCGCCAGAATGTTGCTGGTATTGTCAATTGCAATTTGTGCAGGGTCAATTTCGGGATATACGGTAAAAGTAACCGGTTCATTAATGGCCAATACAGTATTGTCATTGGTACACCAGGCCGATACAAAATAGGTTACGCTAATGGGGTCGCAGGTGGTGTTAACCGGATTTACAACGGGTTGGGCATCGGAGCTGGTAAAACCGTTGGGGCCTGTCCATTGGTATGAAACGTTGAAGGCATTGGGCACGTTAAACTGCACCGATAATTGGGTGTTGGCGCCCGAACAAACCTGTGCGGGAGCAATTACATCCTGAAAAACCGGGCAGGGGGCGGGGCAGGGGGTTACGGTAAACTGCACCGGTGGGCCGCACACGGTTTCGGTAAGCGTAAAGGCATTGACAAAAAACACGGCAGGACCAAGGTTATAAGAAGTTGCATCGCCCCCGATGGAAATAGACCAGGTGCCGTTAGGGTCGCCCTGCAAACCGAATAAAGATATGTCAACCGGCGAAAGTGAGTTAATGGTGGAAATAGGCAGCGGTGGCGGCACTAATACCGAGCCGTCGGGCAGGGTGAGGGTAATATTAACATTACCAGAACCACCAATGTTAATAGGCAGTGCACCACCGTATGTGGCGCCGGGTCCGTAACAAATACCGCTTACATTAAAGGTGAACGTTGCCGGCGCCGTGCCGCTGAAGTTAGGCACATTAAAGTTTTGTTGCGGAATGCTGGTTCCTGCAAGCAAACACGGTGTGAAGGTTTTTACCCCCGGACTGTTGCAGTTGGGCGTATAAGTAAAACTGGAACCCGTTGCTCCATTGCTCCAAGTTACCGAGTTTGACAAAACAGACGGGGTAGCTGTAATGGAAATGTTTTGTGGCGGCGCATTGGCAGGTATGGTTCCCGGGCCGGTGGGGTTGGTAAGGCACTGTGCCTGCAAACGGGCAGAGGTAAACGGAATTATTAGCGCTACAAAAGTAATAAGAAAAGAAAAAAACAACAGTTTCCTGTGCAGGGCAGTTTTCATAATGGTTAGCTATGTTAATTTATGGTTTTCGCATTGTGTTTAAGCGAGGTAAAAATAGGTACTAATTGTTGTATGTTCTGAGTTGAAGATGCTTTTTTGTTGGCGAACACCTGTTGCGAGTTGCTTTTTTACATAAATCTGATAAACTTGCCACCAATTTGGCAGATTTTGGCGCAACTCCAAAAACAGGGCAGAAAATTACCACTTTTCCGCAGTTTTTTACAACATTTCTTGCCTAACATCGGCCAAATGACCAAAAAGCAGTGCCGGAGCGTTATGGAGCCGGTTTCTTAAACCGTTTGGTGAGGGTTGGTTAAACCGGAAATAATGCTCATCTGTTTTATATATACACTCCACATGTACTTTTTCTTCTGTTGTTAAAATCATCAGGTAAAATGAAAAGAAGGAATAAGTTCTTTTACTGGAGTTTTTGGGGCATTGCCTTACTTGCTCTGCCGCTTTGGTATCTTTCGTATCCCGAAACAACCGTAAAGCATCAGGTTAAGCCATTTTGGGTCTATGGCAGCCAATTATTGGCATTAACAGGGTACGCCCTTTTTGCAGTGGCTATCTTGCTGTCGGTAAGGTCGCGTTTTATTGAGCACCGGTTGGGAGGATTAGATAAAGTTTACCAATTGCACCACAGCATAGCCAAAGCTGCATTTTACCTGTTGCTATTGCACCCGGTATTTCTGGCGCTCCGATGGATACCCCAAAACATGGAAAAAGTGAGTTGGTACCTGTTTCCGGTACACCGCCGCCTTGAGATTGATTTGGGCAGTTGGGCGTGGTGGGGCTTAATTGTGGTTATGCTGTTCACCCTTGTTTTTAAAATTACCTATCACCGTTGGAAATTACTGCACCGGCTTACCGGCATAATTTTTTTGCTGGCTACTTTGCACATTTTTATATTGTTGTCTGGCGAAACCGGCAACAAGTTGTTAATGGCATATCTTATACTATTGGCCGTAATGGGGTTGGGCGCATATTTATACAAGGAGTTTGCTTTTCCATTTTTGGCCAGGCAATTTAAAGGGCAAGTAACCAAGGTTGACCGGCTCAACGACCGGGTAATGGAAATTGAAATTGAGGTAACTGATAGCGTCTTTTCTTTTGTTCCCGGGCAATTTTACTTTTTCCGATTTTCTTATCCCGGGCAAACCAATGAATACCACCCCTATACCATTTGCAGTACGCCGGGCAGCAACCCCATTCGTATTATGGTAAAATCATTGGGCAACTACACACACAATCTATACAAAACGCTTGCCGCCGGGGCAAAGGTAAACATGGAGGGTCCCTACGGAGCGTTCTGTTACCGGAATTCCCCGCCCAAACAAGTATGGATTGCCGGCGGGGTAGGTATAGCCCCTTTTATAAGTTGGATGCGGGAATTGAGAAACAACCCCTGGCCTGAACTTAACACAGATTTGTATTACTGTGTAAATACCCTTGCCGAAGCCACTCATATTGCCGAATTTGAACAACTTCAGCAGGCGCAAGTTGCCAATTTCCGATTGCATGTGGTAACAGCCGATGCCGATGGTTTTTTAAACCCGCGCAGCATTCCCGATATTGAAAGCAAAACCATTTTCTTTTGTGGGCCAAAAGCCATGCGTAAAGCATTTCTGGCTGATTTTCACCGTATGAAACTGCGGGAAGAAAACCTTCATTACGAAGATTTTGATTTTTCATGATGCCTTGTGTTTTGAAGAACGAAATCTTTTTTTTACCTTGGCTGCCACATAAAGTACGGAAGCGGTAAAATATAACTGCCTCTGAAACGTCTGTCTTAATATATGGAAGACGAAAACACAGTGTATCAAACCGATGACATTGCAAGCACCCAAGAGCGGCAATCTTCGCTCATATCTATTGTGAAAACTTACAGCAAACGGCTTATGGGCTTTATAAGAAAACAAGTGCCCAATGAAGCCGATGCCGAAGACATTTTGCAAGATGTTTTTTACCAGCTTACCAACTACTCGCAACCCATTGAACAATTAACCGCGTGGATGTTTACTGTAGCGCGCAACAAAATTACCGACCGGCGACGCAAAAAACAACCCGATTTGTTTGAACCAATTCAGGATGTTGAAACCAATGAAGATGCCGATGCTTTGAACGATTGGAGAACGGTGCTGTTTGATAAAAACAATAACCCCGAAAACGAGTACCTCCGCTCTTTGTTTTGGGAGGAACTTCATGCCGCCCTTAACGAATTACCCGAAGCACAACGGCAGGTGTTTATTTGGAACGAACTGGAAGATATACCATTTAAAACAATTTCACAGCAAACCGGCGAAACAGTTAATACGCTTATATCGCGCAAACGGTATGCCGTACTGCATTTGCGCAAAAGGCTGCAAACTTTGCGCAACGAATTATTAACCTACTCATAAACATATTTCAGCAATATGAAAGGCAATCTTTTTTTCAGGGCTATCCGGTTTTTGTTGTTAATTGTCTTGGGGCTAACCTTGGCAGGATTTGTGGTTATGTGGCTGTGGAACGCCATTTTACACCCCGTTATAAGCGTTGGTACGCTTAATTTCTGGCAGGCTTTAGGGCTGCTTGTTTTGTGCAGGCTGCTATTTGGCAATTGGGGTGGAAACCGCCGCAGGCATTCGCCCTACTGGCGTAAAAAAATTATGCTGCGCAAAAAATGGGCAACCATGACACCCGATGAACGGCAGGAGTTTAAACGGCAATGGAAAGCTTATTGCGGCAAGGAACAGGAATAAACAAGGCTCAAACCACTGTTTATATAGCAACACCCGGAAATTAACGTCCTGTAATTGTTACTTTTTGTTCGGCAATTTTACCGCCGGTCTCTTTGCTTACCAATTGTACCACGTAGGTTCCGTTGGGCAGTTGGTCGGTATCAATATTTGCATAGGGAGTGTCGGGCGCTACGGGCAGCGTTTTCAGCAATATACCCTGCATATTGTATAAGTGAATGGCATGAAGTCCGGAAACATGTTGCAATAGCACAATGTTTAACGTGTTTTTTGCCGGGTTGGGGTAGGCGGTAAAAACAGGTTTGGTGTTGTTGTTGTTTGCCGGCGTTTGTGGTGTGCCAACTGTTATACAATTGGGTAAAAAGGTGGTAAGAGTATCGGTGCGGGTGGGGTCAATAATTCCAAGCGCATATTGTCCAAATTGCAAATTGTTAATCCGCAGCGCACCTCGTTTATCGGTATTGCTGGCACCGGGCAAAAGGGTAGCCCCGGCAAGAATCTGCCAGTCTTCTGCCGTAGTTGGGCGATAAAGCAGCCGCAGGTTGGTTTCCGGTACCGTGATGAGTTGGTTATCGAGATAACCACCGTTGGTAGAGTTGCTGCCGTTGTACGAAAACTCTGCCGATGCATTGAGCATACCGGTTGCATACCCTTCTACACTCCAATACCGGTTGGGAGACAGAATGAGGTTGTCAACAGGCGTTTGCAGGCGGTCGGGCATTACTAAGTTATTGGTTATGCTAACCATTGCCGAGTCGGTAACAGCAACCACCTCAACAGTAACACCGGTTTCGGGAAACGATGCAGTTCCGGGGGTGGTAATCATTTGGTAGTTGTCTAAGGTGGCATCGCTCAGGCGTTCTTCGGGGTCGGCAAGAGCAAGAACCGGGTAAAAAGGCAGGGTAAACTGCTGCACTGTACAGGCGCCGTCAATGGTCATTACCTCGGTATGCCGGTTAAGGGCATAATCAAAAAAAGCAATTTCAAGCGGAACCGAATGGTAGAAATGCGGGGCGGCATACAAGCGCTGCCGCACATATACCGATGTTTGGTAATTTCCCAAAGCGTCAACCTCCACCTTCATCGAGTCGACAGAGAAATGCGGAAAGCCGGCCGAAAAAATCCAGTCATCGAAAAAATCGGTTAAATTAATGCCCGAACAAGCCGAGAGGAAATTGCGCATTTCTTCACTATTCACATTTCTGAAAGCAAATTCCGAAAGGAATTCTTTAATACACCCGAAAAACAGACTGTCGCCCATATACCCCCGGAGTGTATGAGCCACATCTGCGCCCTTGTTATACACATGCGAGCCATAGGTGGCATCAAAAGGCACGCCCGAAACCGGCAGGTGCTGCCCGTCTTGTATATGAGCATACAACAATACATTGCGGTGGTTTTCTCTTACATCGGTTTTATAAGCGGGTTTACCATACACATATTCCAGAAAAACGCGCTCGTTGTAACTTGCCCAGCCTTCGTTTATCCACATATCGGGAGCCGTTTCGCAGGTTACCAAATCGCCAAACCAGTGGTGCGAAAACTCGTGCGCCATAAGCGACTCCCATTGTAAATTGCCGTTTACCGCAAACAATGGGTAGGCAATATTGGTGGCATGTTCCATGGCGCCGCCGTTAAAAGGTACTGCCACAAAACCCACGCGCTCAAAGCGGTATGGCCCCCAGGCGTCTTCAAAAGCATGAATGGCATCGGGCAAATGCACAAATGAATTTTTCAGGTTTACCGTATCTGTTGCTCTTGCCCCCAGTTGCACCGGAATTTGTGCGTTTTCGCCATTGTACAAATAGCTTACGGTAGCATAATCGCTTACCGCCACCGAAGCCAGATAAGTAGGAATGGTTTGCGCTAACTCCCAATGCCAGGTTTTAGTGCCATCGGGGTTGGTAACAGTGTTTTGTAATACGCCACCACAAAAAGCCTTGTGGTTGGCAGCAGTTGTAATGAAAAACGAATAGGTAGAACGTTCCACAAAATTATCGAAACATGGAAACCATGCACGCCCGAAATTGGGTGGATCAACCCCAATGCCAACCCCCAGGTTGTAGGCATACACCGAGGTAAAGTAAAACCCGCCAAACGATGCCGTAACGGGGCTGCCACTGTAATACACCCTTACCACCAAAGTATCCGCGGGCGTGGCAGGCGTGGGCAGGTTTACCCGCAGCAAAGGCGATGTATAGTTAAAGGCGGCTTCCGTTCCGTTTATTTCTACTGCCGAAACGCTCATATTTTCCAAATCGAGCAGTACCTGTTCAACGGCAGGCAGTTTGGGTACCAGGGTAACATCGGTAAAACCGCCAATGGTTTGAGCGCCAAAGTTGGTAATGCTAAGGTGTATGGCATAATGCAGCACATCAAGCGTATCGCTGCGGCTGTTGGCGGCCTGTATTTTGGCTGTTTCGCCGTTTTTATAACAGGGCTGTTGGCGGCTGCAGGGCACATACCCCCGGTTTTGTTGTGCAGCGGCGGCAAACACAATGCTTAACAAAAAAAGTACCGGTACAAGATGTTTTAACATGGCAGCTCAAATTTCCGTTTCGTAAAGGTAGGGTAAATTTTGGATTAACACCAATTCACAAATAAATTTCTGACATTGCCAATATCAGGGGTTGATGACAATAGTTTGCAGCGTACTGACACAATATCCGGCCCAAACGCCAATGCCGCCGTTAATATTGTGGTTTATCTGGGTAGAACCACCCAACGGGCTGCCCGAATTGGTGCTGAACTCCAGGGTTCGCCAGAAGTTATAGGTATGGGTATCAATGGTTGACCATTTAACCGTAACTGTATCGTTTGCCTCAAAATAGCCATAGGTCTGAAAATCTATATCGGCGCCCTTAAAAATGCCCCGGTCTAACGGGAAAAACACGTTTAATCCGTTTATAAGCAAATCGTCATATACCGAACGGAAACCCGGGTACATGGGTTCGGTTTGGCGTTGGGTATAGTAGCGGTAGTAATTACCCAGCGTATCGGGGTCGGTAATGCGGGCATAAATGCGGTAAAGGTTTGGGTAATCGGGGTCGGTGTTTTGCTCATACCAGATTGAGTCGAGCGGCACCGGTTGGGGTATGGTGGTAACAGCGCTCAATTCCTTGCCCTCTGCCGTGGTAATTTGCAGGGTATAAGTTTTACCCGGCTGCCCCACAATGGGCGGGTTAAGCGAAAAGAAAGTATATACACAAAAATCAAACCCGTCGGGAATGCTGTCGGGCAGAGCGCCACCGGCAAATTGGGCAATAAATTCTTTTTGCTCTTCGGTGAGTTCAGACCAGCATATTTCGTCTAATTGTGCCGATGTGCTGCCGTCTGAAACCATTACGGTGGCATTTCGCACAAAGTTGCCTGCAAAATCGGCAGGGGTAAAAGTGCCAAAGTAAGGAAAATTTTTGTTAAGCGTAACAAATGGCGGGCTACCGCTTTCAATACTGCCTTCTACCACAATTTTTTCAACAGGGTCGGGCAGGTCAACCGTTACCTCTTTTTCGCAATTGGTAAGAATAAAGGCGGTAACAAGCAGGGTAAGTATATTTTTTAAAGTTTTCATGGGGTAAATTGCTTCAGGATAATCAGAATTTAAAATTCCAGGTAACAGACGGAATAATGGGAAATAGCGAAACCTGTTTCAGTTTTATATCTATGGAACCGGCTGTGCCGGCGCTTCCCTCCGAAACTTCGGGCACGGCATAGAGGAAAAACGGGTTTAAGCGGCTGTAAACGTTATATACCGAAAAATTAAGGTCGGATTTAAATTTGGCATCGGGTTTTTTGTTTAGGCGGTAGGTGGCCGAAAAATCGAGCCGGTGATAGGGTTTCATGCGGTAGGAGTTTCGGGGCATGTCAAATTCGGTATAAATCCAGCCTTCCATCATAAAAAAGCTGTTGGGCAGGGTAATGGCCTGTCCGGTGTTATATACAAAAGTTGCCCCAAGGTTCCACCTTTTCGACACATCGTAAATGGCAACCACCGACAGGTCGTGGGTGCGGTCGTAGCGCGCCGGAAAAGTACGCCCCCGGTTCACATCGGGAAAAGTGCGCTCTGTACGGCTAAGGGTGTAGCCAATCCATCCGGTAAATTTACCCCTTTGTTTTTGCACAAAAAACTCTATGCCATAAGCCCGCCCTTGCCCAAAAACAAAACTGTTTTCGAGCAGGGCGTTCAATTCGGGGTAATAGTCTTCAGAAAATTCAATCTGGTTTTTCAGGCTTTTAAAGTACACCTCAACCGATGCTTCGTAGATGTTATCTTTAAAGTTTTGGAAATACCCCAGCGAGTATTGTATGCCCCGTTGCGGTTTTACCATTTTGGTGCTGGGAACCCACAAATCGGTAGGCAGCAAAGCGGTAGCGTTTGAAACCAAATGGATATATTGGTTGGCCACCGCCACGCCGCCCTTAAAAGATTGGGAGGGCGAAAGAGCATAGCGCAGGTTTATGCGCGGCTCAACGCCGCCATAGGTAACAATTGGCTCGCCGTTATTGTAATAAACCGAGTCTGCCGGTATGCCCTCACTGTTAAAAACTGCCGTTTTATAGGGGCCAACCTGCTGAAACAAGGAACCACGCAAGCCAATATTTACTTTCAATTTATCTGTTATGGAAAAATCGTCTTGTATATAAACGGCGGCTTCATGGGCGTTTTGCTTGTTCAGTTCATCGGTATTTATTTCGGTATCGCCCACAACGGCTTCAAGGGTGTATGGGGTAAAAGTGTGGTAAGTATAATTGGCGCCAAATTTAATATCATGATTTGCTGCCGGAAAATAATCAAAATCAACCTTGGCATTCCAATCTCTTACGCCCGAATAAAACCGGGAGGAAAAATCGTTAAATTTGGAATTAGCACCAAAATAATACGAGTTATAAACGGCAGTAGTGTTCATAAACAACCTGCTGCTAAACAGGTGGTTCCAGCGCAAGGTAGCCGTAGAATTGCCCCAGGGCATTTTAAGGCTAAATCCATCGGCGCTTTTAAAATTGAAAACATCGCGCCCAAAATATCCGCTTAAATAAAGGCGGTCTTTGTCAGAAAAACGGTAATTGGCTTTCAGGTTTAAATCATAAAAATAATAGCCGTTGCCTTCAAAATCGGTGCCTTTCAGAAACGGACGGGCCAGCACATCGGCATATGTACGTCTTCCGGCAATAATAAAAGAGCTTTTGTCTTTTTGTATAGGTCCTTCTATGGTAAGCCGCGATGAGATGTTGCCAATTCCGCCCGCCACTTCGTATTTTTTATTGTTTCCGTCTTTCATGCTTACATCTAAAACCGAGGAAAGCCGGCCGCCGTACATGGCCGGCATACTGCCCTTATACAAAGTATTGCTTTTAATGGCATCGGAATTAAAAACCGAGAAAAACCCGAACAGATGCCCGATGTTGTACACCACCGCTTCATCAAGCAAGACCAAGTTTTGGTCGGGTCCGCCGCCGCGCACATATAAACCCGAACTCACATCGCCCGAACCCTTAACTCCCGGCATAAGCTGTATGGCGCGAATTAAATCTACCTCACCGGCCAAAGCCGGCAATGCTTTTATTTTTTCTACCGATAAATCCATGCGCCCCATATCGGTACTGTTTACGTTTTTATCCTGCCGCGTAGCAGTAACCGTTACAGCCTCGGTAATAACCACGGCGCTCTCCTTTAAATCAACATTGAGCATTTTGTTTTGCGTTAGTTCCACGGCTACCTGCTGCGAATCATAGCCCAGAAAAGACACTTCCATGGTGTAATTACCTGCCGGAAGCGTGAGCGAGTAAAACCCATACAAATTGGTAGCAGTTCCCTGCTTTTTATCATTGACATTGTACACCGAAGCGCCAAGCAGGGTTTCGCCGCTGCCCGAATCGCGCACATAGCCGCTAAGCGTATAATTTTGCTGCGCCTGTAGTACAATGGGCTGCAAAACTGCAAGCAGCCAAAATAAAACACCAAAAACAGGATAAAAACGGTATAAGTACATAAGTGATAAAGCGTAAGTTATAGATTTATAGGGCACTAAGCAATTGTTGCCCTTTGTTGCTTGTTTTTTACCCTGTAACAACCCCAAACAAGGCCGGTTTGTTGCCGGTTATGAAAAAAATGCTGCAGGCAAAGGCAAGGGTAAACAGCATTTTACACCAAAAAAGCAACTGCATAACCGGCAAATTGTACTATCTTTGCGCACTAAACATCAATTTTACCAAAACTCCGTATGGCAAACGACGAACGCATTTTGCAGATTAACATTGAGGAGGAGATGAAAACAGCCTACATAGACTATTCTATGTCGGTGATTATTTCAAGGGCATTGCCCGATGTGCGCGACGGGCTGAAACCCGTGCAACGGCGCGTTATTTACGGCATGGATAAACTGGGGTTGAGCGCCGGCCGGCCTTATAAAAAGGCTGCCAGAATAGTAGGGGAGGTGTTGGGTAAATACCACCCGCACGGCGACAGTTCGGTTTATGAAGCCATGGTACGCATGGCTCAGGACTGGAGCTTGCGCTACCCGCTGGTTGACGGACAAGGCAACTTCGGGTCTATGGATGGCGACTCGCCGGCAGCCATGCGTTATACCGAAGCACGGCTTGCCCGGATTGCAGGCGAATTGGTATCGGAACTTGATGAAGAAATAGTGGCTTTTCAGCCCAATTTTGACGACAGCGAAACCGAACCCAGCGTAATGCCCTCTAAAGTACCCAACCTGCTTATAAACGGCGCATCGGGCATAGCAGTAGGCATGGCCACCAACATGCTTCCACACAACCTTACCGAAGTAATAAACGGCATCATAGCCTATATTGATGACCGCGACATCAGCATAGCAAAACTGGCTACACATGTTATTGCCCCCGATTTTCCTACGGGCGGCATCATTTACGGCTACGACGGGGTAATGAAAGCCTTTGAAACCGGCCGCGGCAGGGTAGTAGTGCGCGGAAAAGCCAGCATTGAAACAATACCCCACAGCAACCGCGAGCGCATAGTGGTTACCGAAATTCCTTATCAGGTAAATAAAGCGCTGTTGGTACAAAAAGTAGCCGATTTGGTAAACGAAAAACGCATTGAAGGCATATCGGAAATACGAGACGAATCTGACCGAAAGGGCATGAGCATTATTTTTGAACTGAAACGCGATGCCAATGCACAGGTAGTACTCAACCAGTTGTATAACTACACCCCGCTGCAATCTTCGTTCGGGGTAAACAATGTATGTTTGGTAAACGGGCGGCCGCGATTGCTAAACCTTAAAGAGTTAATTACCTATTTTGTAGATTTCAGGCACGAAATTGTAATTAAACGCACCGAGTTAGACCTTCGGAAAGCAGAAGCCCGCGCCCATATTCTGGAGGGATTGCTGAAAGCCCTTGACCACTTAGACGAAATTATTGCCCTCATTCGCGCATCGCAAACACCCGATGAAGCCCGCGCCGGACTGATGAGCCGCTTTGATTTTACCCAAATACAGGCTACCGAAATTCTGAACATGCGCCTGCAACGGCTTACCGGTCTGGAGCGCGAAAAACTGAAAGAAGAATACGCCGAGGTAATGGCAAAAATTGACTATTACCGAAGTGTGCTGGCAAGCGAAGAACTTCGGATGAGTATTATAAAAAACGAACTTTCTGAAGTGCGCGACAAGTATGGCGACAAACGCCGCACCGAAGTGGTTTTTTCGGACAGCGACATATCTATTGAAGAACTTATTGAAAAAGAACAGGTAGTAGTAGCCATATCGCATTTAGGATATATAAAAAGAACCAGTCTTGCCGAGTATCGCGAGCAGAACAGGGGAGGGCGGGGGTCGAGAGGCGGCGCTACCCGCGACGAAGATTTTATTGAGCATGTATTTGTAGGTTCCACACACGATTACCTGCTCATTTTTACGCAGTTGGGCAAATGCTACTGGCAAAAAGTTTACCAAATACCCGAAGGCAGCAAAGTATCGAAAGGACGGCCGATACAAAATATCATCAACCTGCCCTCCGAAGACAAAGCCGTTGCCTATTTAACGGTAGAGGACCTGGCAAATACCGAAAAACTGAACAGCCATTACATTATTTTCTGCACCCGCAATGGCACAGTTAAAAAAACCGTTTTGGAAGCATTCTCGCGACCACGGCAAAACGGCATTATGGCCATTACCATAAACGATGGCGACAGCCTGATAGATGTGAGGCTTACCAACGGAAATTCAGATATAATAATAGCTTCCAAATACGGCAGGGCTGTGCGGTTTTCGGAAACCAAGGTAAACCCCATGGGACGAACAGCCGCAGGGGTAAGAGGCATTACCCTTTCCGATGAACCCGGCGACGAAGTAGTAGGACTTATTTGCACCGATATGACCATAGAAAACAACACCTCCACCATACTCAGCGTATCGGAAAAAGGCTATGGTAAGCGCTCGGCAGTAGATGAATACCGCCTCACCAACAGGGGAGGGAAGGGGGTAATAACCATGAACGTAACCGAAAAAACCGGACACCTCATTGCCATAAAAGAAATACAGGAAAACGACGGTTTAATGATTATTAACAAATCGGGCATAACCATTCGCATGAGTACCGACAAAATATCGGTACAGGGCAGAAATACCCAAGGCGTAAGGCTCATCAACCTCACCGAAGGCGACGAAATTGCCGGTGTAGCCAAAATAGCCGCCACATCGGGCAACGGAGAAGAAGAGCAGGAAACGGAAGTCAAATAAGAAGCATTAAACCTTAACAAAGCGCTTTAGTCAAAAATGCACTTCATTTAGAAACCATTTAAAATTTACCTTTTAAACATGAAAAAAATTGTTCTTTTATTGACATTGGCACTTGCTGCACAAATTGCCTTTGCTCAAAGCAAAAACATGAACACAGCCCGTAATCACTTAAACAATTACCTTAACTACGACAAGGCAGAAGGCAAAACCGAATCTTTGGAAAAAGCCCGCACAGCCATAGATGCTGCAGTAGCAGAGGTAACCGCCATGCAGCAGGCCAACGACCCCAAACTGAAGCCCAAAACCGTAGCAAAAGTGTATTCGTACAAAGCCCAAATTTATGGGGAACTGGCACAACAGCCCAATTATGAACTGGCCAACGAAGCCGCCAAACAAGCTGTAGAAGCGGCTAAAACAGCCCTCACCGCCGACAAAGAAGAATCAACACTCACCAACATTCAGGTACTTGATGCCATTCGTATTAAAACGTTTAACACAGGCATAAAAGGCTATGAAAGCGGCGACTTTAACGTTGCCTACAATAGTTTTAAGAGTGCATCGGAGATTTCCGATATACTGTATGCCAGCGGTTTAGGCGGTATTGACACATCTTCAATAGCCATGTGTGCATTTTCGGCACAAAATGCCGGTAAAGCCGATGAGGCAATGGCACTGTACGACCGTCTTATTAAATTAGATTACAAAGACGAACAGGTTTACCAACAATTGGCCGCATTATATCTGGCTAAAGGCGACGATGCCACAGCAGCCAAAGTAATTGCCGATGGAAAAGCCAAATTCCCGGCAAGCAATGCCTTTTTGATTTCGGAAATAAATACACTTTTAAAAGCCGGAAAACAGCAGGATGCCATAGCTAAAATGGAAGAAGCCGCGCGGTTATATCCCGATAATGCAAGCCTCTATTTTGCCTTAGGCAGCACCTACGAAGGCTTAACCGGCGCCGGAATGCAGGAAAAAGCTGAAAGCTACTACAAGAAAGCATTAGAAATAAAACCAGATTATTTTGATGCTTTATATAATTTAGGCGCATTATTTTACAACGAAGCAGCCGAAAAAATTAAGCAAGCCAACGAACTGGACTTGAGCAAGCAAAAAGAATACGACAAATTGAGTACTGAAGCAAAAGAATTGTTTAACAAAGCGTTGCCGTATTTTGACAAAGCTTTAGCCATAGACGGCAATGATTTAAACACACTCATAGCACTCAAAGAAATTCACGCCAACTTAGGCGACACCAAAAAATCAAACGAGTACAAAACCCGGTTTGATGAACTGAAATCCAAACAATAGGCTCCACAGCGCAATTTTAAATTGCAGTTAGCCGCAAACAAAACCATCAGGGGGAGTTTGCGGCTAAATTTGCGCCATACTACTTAACATAATGTTAATTATAGGACAAATGGAGTGGAAAGGGGCTATTGATAAAAAGCCTTTGAAAGCACTCTCACTGCCAACTGCCAATCATCAAAAACCTGAAAGCCTCCATTATTGACGTGAAGGCGCGAGACAAAAGAGGCAAGACCTACATCATAGAGATGCAGGTTGCCGAGCCTGACGGATTGGACAAACGATTGCTTTACTACGCCAGCAAGGAATATTCTCAACAAATTGAAAGCGGCGAGTTTTATACAAAACTCAAACCAGTAATTTTCATTGGTATTTTTGATTTCAAGTTCACGGAAAGCGATAAATACCTTTCACATCTCGCCGTCTGCGATGTTGAGAACGGAGAACGCATCATCAAGGACATGGACAACTTTATCGAACTTCCAAAATTTAAGAAGTCATTGACTGAGCTTCAAGAAGTGACTGACAAGTGGATATTTTTCATAAAAGAGGCTGAAAATCTTGAAGTTGTTCCCGAAAATGTGGATGATGAAGGGTTGAAGGCTGCCTACCAAGATGCTAATAAACACTCTTGGACAAAGGAGGAACTTGAAGCCTACGACTATGCGGCAATGAGAGAACAGGATGAAAGAGGAATAGTCGAACTGGCAGAGAAAAGAACAAAATTGGAGGTAGCCAAAAAGATGAAAGCGGAAGGGTTTGATAGCGATACAATTTCACGGCTTCTGGGTTTTTCGAGTGTTGAAATTGATGAAATATAACATCGCTAAACAAAAAGCACGGTCGCCTATCCTCCCCAAGCCCAACGCTCAAAGCCAACGTAGAGCAGCACGGCGGCAGTGCAAATGTTGGAAGTAACTAAAATAACAATAAAACAAAATTAATACAAAATGAAAACAATTAATTTGACACTTCTTCTTTCAATTGCTATACTCACCTTTTCATGTAAAAATGAAGACGACAACTCTCCAATATCAAAGAATGCACTAACTATTGTGAATTTAAAAGGTGTTTGGGATATGAATTTACAGGAAACACATCCTGACATATTTGTTTGTGAAGGAAGTATAATCCGAACCGTAGAGGATTGTGAGTGGGCTATGGTTGAAATATTTGACAACATAATTGAAGCCACTGCAAAAGTACGTCCTATTGGTTGGGACCCAGGCAGTATTTGTAGTGGCACCGCATCGTATTCAATTTACGATGATGAGCATTTGTTAATAATTGAAAACGGGCAGCAAACAATTTTTAAATACACGTTGTCAAACAATGGAACGAAACTGGTTGTAACGGTATTAGAACCGGGGTTAGATCCAAATTATCCAAATGGTGCATTTGAAGTTTATCATAAGAGATTAATTGAATGTGTTGTTCCCGGAATTGTTCCCATTATTGCACAACCAACTACTATGACATGTTGGGCAACAACAGCAACAATGATGATGTCATGGCATGACAATCAATCTTTATACTATAGAACAAGCAATGAGCATTGCTGGCTCGTCTTATCTTCTTAAATTCACTAATAATGAAGGACTCAATAGTACTGAAAAAGAACCATTTTTAAGTTCAATAGGTTTAATAGGCGAGCCCAATATGTCATATTCCGTTGAAGGATTTAAAGCGCTATTAGAAGATTTTGGGCCTTTGTGGGTAACAACAGATGAAAACCCAGGCACAGGATTTTCTATTCATGCAAGAATTGTCACAAGACTACAGGGTGATGGATCTCCCGAAAATACATTTCTTCAAATAAATGACCCGGCTGGTGGCGTTGAGGTAATTGAAGCATACAAGGATTTTATTCAAAAGTTCGAAGATGTAGCGGGGTCCGGATTTCAAGGGATTCAAGTAGTTCATTATTAATAAATCTATAGTAACCAATATTTAATCTTACAACTGCCGGAAAACTATTGATTGCCAAGTGGGGCATTTAGCCCGTTCCAATCAAAACCAACTGAACTATTTGCTTCCCCTTTAGCTTTCTGTGTCTTTACCAACTCATCCACCCCCACCCGCCTTTTTCTTGCTTGCACAAGTTTGGGGTTGTTCAAGCAAGGTTGGCGGGCAGTTTTTTATTGTGCCAGTTTTTGCAATACGGCTACCAATGCTTTACGCCCTTGGGTGGTGGTAAAGTAGGTAATATGGTCGCAGGCAACGGCAACAGATTGTGGCAGGGGTGTACGCGGTGTGGGCACATTGTTCATGCTGCTTTTGCTTACGGCAATATCATTTACCTCGCGAAACAGGAGCTTGGTCAGCAACTCATAATGTGCGTTTTCTATGCCCAGTTTTTCAAAAATTTTGCGGGCTTTACCCTCGCCGGCTGCATCGGTTTTAAGAATGGTAGAGGTGTTGCCGGCAAGAATGGTATAGGGCACATGCGGGTCGGCACTGCCGGTGAGCGATTGAACTAACTCGGAACCGGGTTTCATGTCGTCGGTTACTTTATCTAAGGCTACTACTTTTTTGGTGCCCTCCATGAGGTAATTCAACACCATCAGCGGCCAGCCAACAAGGGTAATTTTGCTTAACCCTATGGTAATTGCCCAACCCAGCCAGTCTTTCATTTTCGGCCAGGGGCTGCCGTTGTTGGGTGTACCCAACATTATTAAATGCTGCACCATGTTGTTTGCGCCTTCTTTTTCAATCATCCAGCGGCTTACCAACCCGCCCATGGAGTGTGCAACAATGTGCAGGGTTTTACCATGTCCGTCTCCCAACCCCGCATCGGTAAGGCGTTTTTTGAGGTCTAACGCGGTTTGGCGTATGCCGGTGCTGTAGCTGTCGTAATCAAAAGCCAGTATCAGGTCGTAGTATTGCTGCATGTCTAACAGCAGCGGGTTTATGGGTTTTTTGCGTTCGGGTTGCAAAAAAGCGCGGGTTTCGCCGGTAATGCCGTGGGTGAAGAGCAATATTCGCTGGGCATTTTGCACCAGTGCGGCAACTTTCAGTTTGTCGTTATCATAGAGCAACTCTCCCCTGTCTCCTACCGATACTGCCGCCAGATAAGGATACTCGTACCCGAAACCCAATTTTTGCCCTACCAGTTTGTGCAACACAATTTTTACCGTATTAAACAAGCCCCGTACCGCTCTTTCGGTTTTTGAAGGGTCTTCGGGTACTAAGCGCTCAATGGTAACCTGTGTGGCATTGCCCTTACTTTCCGAGAATCCGAGCGGGTAGTAAAATTCGCCATCGGTGGCAAAGGGTATAATGGTTTCGTTGCTGCTAAGCGTTTGCGGCAGGGTAATGGTAATGGGGTTTTGGGGTGTAATAATGCCCGGATTGGCTACGTTGTTCAACTCCAGCACGTTTAAATCGGGCGCTACACCCCGCGTGGCTACCAACGGCACAATACTTGCGCTTTCGGCATCTTCCAGCAATATATCGGGTATAAGGGGCAAACTGCTGCGGTTTATAGCCCTTGTACTTTCGGACTGTTTGTGCGATGATATGCCCACAACGGCATCGAACCCTTGCGGCAGGTTTACCTGCACGCCGTTTTTTGCCAATAAACTGCGCCCGCTATCATCAAATGAGCGAATGGCATTGATGATTAAGGGCACTACCGTCCAGTCTTTTGCGGGTGGTTTTCGCTGGCTTCTTACCAGCGCACGCATGCTTTTGGCATACCCAAGCCCCTGCAGGTTGTAGGCTTCGGCGTTAAAATCATCGGTACTTACCAAAAGTTTCAATATGGTTTTATCTTCACTTACGCCCAGGTTTACCAAATCATCGGGCACTTTGGGGTTAATGGCGCTGTCTTCCAAGGCGGCCACCCCTTTCTGAAGCGGCTTGAGATTGTATTTTTGCAACAACTCATTGGAGCAGGAAAAATCGGAGCCTAAGTAATACATGGAAACAAAATACTGTGCTTCGGAATGGTTGTTGACCCTGATTTTGATTTCGGGCGAACTGTATTTGTATGGCTGCCCGTTTTCGTCGGTTTCATCGTATTCGTAGTAAGGAATATCTAAAATGCCGTTGTTTAACTGCACTTTCACAAAATCGGACCACTTGCCGTTAACGCGGTTTCGTTCCGACATAAGGATTTCAATTTCTACGGCGCCGTTGGCAATTTGGGTGGCGGGGTTTTGCAATTGATTGATGATTTCCCACTGGGCAATATGCTCCAGGCGGCGCACCAATGCCATTGCCGAGGAAGAGGTAAAGCCCACTGTTTGCTCAACAAGCGGGCGGTTGTCTAAGGTGCTGCAAATTTTATACTTACCAATACCCTCGTGCATATAGGCAATTACCCTGTAATCGGGTTCGTCGCATTCATCAACTTCCTGCAGGTATGCCGTTGGGCGACTGCTTAACCCTGCCGTAGCCATAGCCGCTCTTACTATAGCCAAACCTGCATACAACCGGGGGTTCGATTTTTCTACCTCCAGCCTTATTTTAAGTTTTTTAAGCGGCATATTGGCCACCGTTGCTTTGTAAGATGCTGCCGCAAGGGCAGATTCGTCACCCATTTCCAGCACGCTGCGGTTCAGTTCCAATTTAGTAACCCTTGCTTCGGTAAGCGGTTTCGGGTCTTCGGTATCCAGATTGGCATCTTGCGCATATACCGACATGGTGGTTGGCTCCAGTTCCGAAACCACAATGCCGTTTATTTGCCCGGCATCCATTTCCCACACATTGGTAGTTGGGTTTTTGGTTATTACATAATATTTGCGTTTTGCGGCAAGCCCGCCCAGAAAAGGCATATCGGCCTGCGAAGCATCTATGACAGCCTCTAACTGCGGCACTTGTTCCTGCACGGTGTTTACCACTTTTACCGATGCCAGCCGCATTAAATCGCGGTAGCTGAGGTTGCCGCTGTTGTTGCGAAGCGCCTCGGTAATGCCGTAGGTAAATATGCCGCGCTTATTGCCCGATACTATCAGTTCCTTAGCTGTTTGGCTGTTGCGGCAGGCAGCCAGCAAAATATGTTTGCCCGATTTAATTTCAAACGGCTGCTGTTGTTTATAGGCTTGGTAAAGCTGTACATCATCTTTAAAAACATACTCTTCAAAAGAACGTATGGTATCTTGCCGGGCGCTGGTAAAGCGGTTTTTAAAAGTGCCGGTTAACCTTGTGCCATCGCCCGAATGGCAACAATCTAAAATAACGGCAATATGCGGGTTGTTTTTAGCCACTTCCCGGATGAGCCATTTTAACTCCTTGTCTGCCAGGGGGTTGTTCATGCGCATATCGGGGGTAATGGAGTCAACCGGTACCATTACCTCGTTCATGCGGTCGGGGGTAATATGCCAGAACACCGGGTCGGCAGCCTCGCGCGAGCCGTGTCCGGCATAGTGAATTACTACTACATCGCCCTCTTTAGCCTGTGTAAGGTGTTTAAGGAAACCATCTTTTATATTGTTTTTGGTTGCCTGTTCATTTCTAAGGGTAAGCAAGTGCAGGTTGCTTGCCGGCACTGTATCGAGCAGGTACTGTTCCATGTCAAAACTATCTGCCACGCAGCCGTTCAGGCGGGCATTTTGCGGGTACAGGTCAACGCCTGTAAGCAATCCGAAAACGTTTTTTGATGCCATGTTTTGTTTAAGTTTAATGCCATAACAGGTGGTAAATGTAACTGTTTTTTTGCTGATTCAACAAAATAACAACCATAAAAGGCGTTAAAGTTTTAGGGCAGGGTAAATAAAGCCGGTTTAGAAGAGAAATATTTACCCGAAGGCCAACAGCAATGTTGAAAAACGGCTACATTTGTTTTAGTTAACCCGATTTGTAAGCATTTTTTTAACCTGCAACAAAACACCAACTTATGACCCGATGTGCCTGGGTAAAACCCACCGAACAATTAGCCATAGACTACCACGATACCGAATGGGGCGTGCCCGTTCATGACGACCGCAAGTTGTTTGAATTTCTGGTACTCGATGCCTTTCAGGCAGGGCTTAGCTGGAATACCATTTTGCGCAAACGCGAAAATTTCAGGGCGGCATTTCATAATTTTGAAGCGGCAGTTATAGCCAATTACACCGATGATTATATTGCCCAACTCCTGCAAAACGAAGGCATTATACGCAACAGGTTAAAAGTTTATGCCACGGTAAACAATGCACAGCGTTTTTTGCAGGTGCAAACAGAATTTGGCAGTTTTGACCACTATATATGGCAGTTTACCCAACACCGCACCCTGGTAAACCAGTGGGAACGGTTAAACCAGATACCGGCAAAAACCGCCCAATCCGATGCCATGAGCAAAGATTTGCAACAACGGGGATTTAAGTTTGTGGGCAGCACCATTTGCTACGCCTTTATGCAGGCAGCAGGTATGGTAAACGACCATACTACCGATTGTTTCCGGTATAACCTGCCGGCATATGAAAAATAGGCAGAGGAATGGTGCTGTTTTTTTTCAAAACATTGAAAAAATATTTGGTTGGTTAAACGCAATGGTTTAGATTTGCGGCTATACCATTTTACATTAAACCATCAAAAAGCTTGTGAATACTGTATATACCCGTGATGAAACTATTGAGCTGCGTGTTGCAGCAGAACAGGCAATGCGGTGCAGCTCAATATGCACATCTGTTATAAGTAATGATTTTCCGGAAGTTTTTGAAGTGCATCATACAGCCTTCTGACAAGACAGCGAAGCTAAACTGGTTAATGCTTTAAGAAATAACCCGACAGCTTTTGTGCCGGAACTTTCAATTGTAGCAACTCTAAACAATAAAATTGCCGGGCACATTTTATTCACCAAAATCCATATTAAGGGCAACGATGGAAACATAAAAGAAAGTTTAGGGCTTGCACCTATGGCGGTAAAACCCGAACTTCAGAATAGTGGAATTGGCAGCCTGTTAATCAAAAAAGGACTTGAAGTAGCACAAGGTTTAGGGTTTAAATCGGTAATTGTTTTGGGGCACGAACACTATTACCCGAAATTTGGCTTTGAGCCGGCCATTAAATGGAATATTAAAGCACCGTTTGAAGTTCCTTCAAATGTGTTTATGGCAATTGAGTTGGAAAAAGACGGACTTAAAAACATGTCGGGTACAGTTATTTACCCAAAGGAATTTGACACAGTATGATACAGCCTTACACGTCATGAACAAAAGGGCTAAAGCATTCTTAAACAGGTTTTGCGGCGGGCGGGTGTTGTATAAACATTAACCCGCGGGCTTCACATCAGCACTTGTGTTTGCATCGGGTAAATATGTTTTCAAGAAGAGAAAAAAAGGAAACAAAATACATCGTTATAAAAATAATATTAAACATCAAACCGTTTGAAATGCAAACATTTCCCGCATGGCTGTTGTTATTGAGTTTGTTGATTAACCCCAAATCAGTGTCTGTTTTGCCCGAAAAAAAACCCCTGACCATTGCAGTACAGCAGTTAAAAAACACAACTGCAGGGATATATGTTGCTGTTTACAAAAACACCCAGGATTTTGGCAAGACGGATAAAATTTACCGTGGCGCCAAGATTGTACCCAACGGAAAAACCCGGGCAACCGTTGATATACCCGATTTGGAGTATGGTATTTATGCTATAGCCGTTTACCAAGATATAAACGGAAACGGCAAACTGGATACCGGCTTGTTTGGCATTCCAAAAGAACCATATGGATTTTCGAATAACTTTAAGCCGGTGTTTTCCGGCCCTACTTTTGAAAAATGCCGGTTTACCTACTCCGAACAAAATGCGCTTGTTACAATTAACATACTACAATAATGCCGCCATCCGGTTATGCCCGTTTTTTTAAGCATATTAGTCATAACCCTGCTGCTGCAATTGCCCACTAAAGCGCAAAGCACATTAGAGCTATTTGCCAATTACCACAGCATTGGGGTAAATGTGGCATTAACCCCGGCCGACCCCGAAAAAGATGCCTGGGCTACCTTGCAATACCGTACAGCAGGAGCCGCAACATGGGAAACCGGTTTCCCGCTTTCAAGAGTTGACAATGATTTTAACCGGCTTTCGGGCAGTATTTTCTGGCGTCAGCCCAATACGCTCCATGAAATCAGGGTAATACTGCAAGATGCCTCTACGGGCGCACTTCACAATGTCACTTTAACAGATACCATCCGCACACTTGCCGAAATTGAGTACCCGGCCGGGGTTACAACTTATTATGTCAGCCCAAACGGCAGCGGCAACCTGTTTACCCTTGCCCAACCCGGTTTGCTGCCGGCCGCCCTGGCCGCTGTACAGGCAGGCGGTAAAATTGTACTGCTTCCGGGCAATTATTATACAGGCAATCTTACCTTGGCAAACAACGGAACACAAACCGCACCAATTATTATTGAAGGGCCCGAAGACCAATCGGCAATACTCAATGGTAAAGATACTACCCAGTTTGTATGGACACCCACTGCCGGAAACCCCAATATTTACTACACCTACACACTGGCAAACAACCCAAACCTGGTTATTGCCAACGGTAAAAGGTTATACCCGCACCGCACTTTTGAAGATTTGGCACAACACCTCATCGGAACCGGTGTAGGACTTTTTGGCGAAATACGAGAACCCACAGAATTAGATGGTTTCTACCGAAACCCCCTGCCCTACCCTTGCGGTTATGACAACACTATTTGGGTTAAATTTCATGACAATGCCAATCCGAATACCAAAGATATGGTAATTACCCGGTTTGCAAAGGCTCTCACAATTCAGAACTCAAACCATGTTTATATTAAAAATTTATCGGTTACCAATTACGGTGTTACCCCTGGCAGCAATGCACTACACATTTTAAACAGCAGCAATATTCTGATAGATAATTGCCGGTTTATCAATAACGACAACGATTTACTTTTGGAAGGCAACAGCAACCGCATTACCATTCAAAACTGCCGGTTCAGCAATTCCATGAACGGTTTTCAGTCGTGGGAAGTGAAGGCAACGTATCTTTCTGCAAACAGCAGCTATTGCAACCCATTTACCTGTGGTTGTTACCCCGAGGTTTTTCCGTACTATGGCCGGCTGCTGGAACGCGGCGCAATTAATTATCAGCATGGTTTTGGCGGGCGTGGTATTGTAATCAGAAACTGTGAATTTTATGACTACGGACAAGCCGGGCAATTGGCTCCCCCAAGTTTCAATGCCAATTTTACCCAAAGTTATGAAATTGATTTCTACAACAACCTGCTGTACAATTGCACCGAAGACGGCATGGAAATTGACGGCGACTCAAGAAATACCCGCGTTTGGAATAATGTTTTTCACCATGTAAATGCTCCTCTTTCACTTGCTGTGGCACAATGCGGGCCTACCTATATAATAAGAAACCTTTTCTATAACATGGTTGCCGATACTTTTATTTACAATCCGGTTAACGGAAAACTCATTCAAGACGGACACCCGCTTAAATTTCAATCGGGTTACACACAACAAACAGGCGACGTTTTCTTTTTTCACAATACTGTAGCAGCACAACATGCCAATGTAGCGCTCGATATTGGCTCTACTTCGGGCTGGACGCGTTTTTCGGCAATAAATAATATTCTGGTTGCAGATACAAACTTTGCTTTGCTGATTAACACTGCCGAACTTTACCCGTCGGTTTTGGATTACAACTCATATTATAGCAATTTACCCGATTTTGCATCGGTAAAAACCCAAACCTCCAATGCAGTTCAAACATTTACCCATCCAGCCGGTTTGTTTACCGCTTTTGGTTACGAACAACATGGCAGCCGCGAAAATCCGTTATTTATAAATGCTGCTTTAAATAATTACCACTTGCAACCCGACAGCCCCTGCATTGATGCCGCACAGCTTATTTACGGCATAAACGACCAAGCCTATTGCGGCACCGCTCCCGACAGAGGCGCTTTTGAGTATATGCCTTCCATTGCTGTTACGGGCGAGCCGGTGGTATGCCAAAGCCAGTTATACACCTACTCTGCCAATTATGTTGCCGGGGCCTCCTACCTTTGGAGCGTAACCGGCGGTGTTATTGTTTCGGGGCAAGGCACAAATACCATAACCGTTTTATGGAGCACAAGTTCTACCGGATTGGTAAATGTAATGCTAACTCCGGAATAAGACCAAACCCGGGCGTTTGCTGATTGCTTTGTTGTTTGGTATGTTCTCCCGCACCCGGCCTACCCCAAATTCAAGGCAGCAAACACCTTAACTCAATTATGAAAAGGTTGTTTAAAAGGGCGCAGTAGTTGCCAACCGGCACCATGAGGCATTGCTCCTGTTTACGGCTAACTGTTTTGGTTTAATGCCGGCGCGGTGTCTTTGTTTCGGGGCAAACCGCAACATGCATAACAAAAAAAGGTATTCCGGCTACAAACCTGTCTATATGCAATAAAATTGCAAAGCACTGCCACGCAAAGAAATGAATTTGCGTTTATGTAAGAACCTAACAGTCCGTTTACTTGTTGTACCACATATTTTGGTTACCCAATTAAAAAGTAAAACTGCATGTCTATTACCAAAACTGCCGTAATAAATGCCCTGAGTTATGTTGACGACCCCGATTTGGGAAAAGACCTTGTTACCCTTAACATGGTTGACAACATAGAAATTGAAGGCAACAAAGTGCGTTTCCGGCTTATTTTAACCACGCCGGCCTGCCCGATGAAAGAGCAAATAAAAAACGCCTGTATTACGGCAATTAAACATTTTATCACTAAAGAAGCCTTGGTTGAAATAGATGTTACTTCGCGTGTAACCTCACAGCGCAACCCTGGCAACAACATACTGCCCGGCGTAAAAAATATTGTTGCCGTAGCATCGGGCAAGGGCGGAGTGGGTAAATCTACGGTGGCGGTAAATCTGGCCATCGGGCTGGCAAAAACCGGCGCAAGTGTGGGTTTAATAGATGCCGATATTTACGGGCCTTCGGTGCCGGTAATGATGAATTTGCGCAACAGGCGTCCGCATGTAATACAGGTAAACGGTCAAAATAAAATAGAACCGATTGAACAATATGGTATAAAAACACTTTCCATCGGGTTTTTGGCCGATGAAAAACAGGCAATTGTTTGGCGCGGCCCCATGGTTTCGTCTGCCCTGCGCCAGTTTATTACCGATGCGCATTGGGGCGAACTGGATTACCTCATTATAGACCTGCCGCCCGGCACCGGCGATGTGCATTTAACCCTTACACAAACCGTGCCCATTACCGCAGCTATTGTGGTTACCACGCCGCAGGAGGTAGCCAAGGCCGATGTAGTGCGCGCTATTGGCATGTTTCAACTGCCTCAGATTAATGTGCCGGTGTTGGGCATAGTGGAAAACATGTCGTACTTTACCCCACCCGAACTGCCCGATAAAAAGTATTATATCTTCGGACAAGGTGGCGGCCGCTTACTTGCCGATGAGTTTGACGTGCCTTTGTTGGGCGAACTGCCAATTGTTGAAACCATAAGAAGCGGCGGCGATAACGGAACCCCCGCCGTTTTAGATAACAACAGCCCGGCAGCTACCGCTTTTATAGAACTGGCACAAACTACCGCCCGTAACATTGCCATCAGAAATGCTGCAGCAACTCTTTAAGTTATGAATTATGAATTATGAGTTATGAGCTGTGCTTTCCTAAATAGCCTTGCCCGATTTAGGGAATTATGAACTAAAATTCAAAGATAATTGCTTGTCAATTGGTTTATTTTTGTCTGATGTGTAGATGGTTAATTTGGTCAGTTGCTTGTTTGGTTTGCCTCATAATTCATAGCTCATAACTCATAATTAAAACGTGTTCTTTCCTGAATAGCCTTGCCCGACTTAGAAAATTATACACAAAAACTCATAGGTAACTGCTTGTCAATTGGTTTATTGTTGCCTGATATGTAGATGGTTAATTTGGTCAGTTGCTTGTTTAGTGTGGAAACAAAGTAAGTTTTAAGTTTATAATTCATAACTCATAATTCATAATTATTGCAAGCTATCCATTGCCGGTAAACTAATTGCCGCCTTTATTTGTTACATAAATCGCCATTAAACACACTTGCCGGATTTACATTCATGCAGCCAAAAGAATTGCTTAGTAAAGTAGAAGAATCGCTCAACCTTATTCGCCCGCACTTGCAAGGCGATGGCGGCGATATTGAAGTAATAGACATTACCGATGATTATGTGGTAAAAGTACGCCTGATTGGCTCGTGCGAGGGTTGCCCCATGAGTTTTATGACCATGAAAGCCGGTGTAGAACACTCGGTTAAAACGGCTGTACCACAAATTAAAGCGGTGGAAGCGGTATAAGGTTGTGTTTCCGTGTTTATTTTTCAGTAACAGATGGGGTTTTATGCCGCCTGTTAGGCAACAACCGCTTGCGCCTTGTGCAGTGGTGGCAGTTAAGATTCGGGAAACAGCACGGTAAACTGTTTTTCCATCGGGTTTAGGTTTTGCACCAAGGTTTCTATAAATTGGCTGCCATGTTGCAGGTAAAAAGCCGAAAAAGTATCATGCCGTTCCTGCAGCGTTCCGTTAGGAAACAAGCGCCCGAAAATATTCCGTATTTGTTGTACCGATGTATCGAATTTGCGTTTTTCGGCCCGAAGAATTTTTGCTTCCAACGCCTCAAAACTGTTGGTCAGCTTAGTGGTTTCTGCCAGAACCGATGCCTGCAAAGTGGGGTCAACGGCAATAGCCTGTTGCAAAATTTGGTCAAACACCTGTTGTATTTGTTGCTTTTGGGGTTCAAAATTAAGCCGGTGCCGGCTGTTTTCGGCTACAAAGGCATTTACCAGCGCATCTGTATCGGTAAACAGTGCATCGGGTTGCAAACCCAACTGTTTCATTTTATTCCATACAGGGCTGTCAATCCACATAACCGAATTTCTCAATACCAATACCGGGTAATTAACGCCATACAAATCAAAAACCGATTGTAGCTGAAGCCAGTAAGCCAGTTCTCCGCCGCCGCCTATATAGGCAACCGCCGGCAAGACTAATTGCTGATAAACCGGGCGCAAAATTACATTGGGGCTAAAGCGTTCGGGGTGTTGCTGCAGTTCGGTTTCTATTTGTGCGCCGGTAAAATGCAGTCCGGTGTTCAGCACTTCAAACTGATTGCCATTTGCACTGCGCACCACTCGCTCCCGGAAATCATCGGTAAGGTAAAAAAGGTTAATGGGGCGCGCATAGGCTTGGTTTGTATATCCAAAGTCAGAAAGTTGCCGGTTGGTTTGTTGCACCAATTCGTAACTTCGGGTTTCAAAGAGTTCGGCATGGGCTATGGGGGCAAACAGTTGTTTCAATGCCGCATCGTCCTGGTTAACCACCACTAAACCGAGTTTACCAAACAACTCGTTTACCACATACCGCGTAGCCTCTGCCAGCGTATTATGGTGCAAATAAGCATGGGTAAATAAATGCAGCAGGTATTGGCTGTTTTCTGTGTTGCCTGCCAGGGTTTTAAATTCATCAATAACCGGCGCAATTGTTTGCGTATGCAGGCGGCCGGTGGCTGTACGGCGGGGTTGTTGCCATGTAAGGGTTTTACCAAAAATATGAATATGGTTTATTTCTTCAAAATCGTGGTCTTCAGACCCCATCCAGTAAACGGGTACAAAACGGTAGTGCGGGCAGGCGGCGTTGAGTAATTCGGACAGGTTTATGGCCGATACAATTTTGTAAATAAAATACAAAGGGCCGGTAAACAGGCACGGCTGATGTCCGGTAACTATGGCAAAGGTGTCGGGCTGTTTCAATGCCCTAATGTTGGCCGATACCTGTGGAGGGGTGTTGAACCCCTGATATTGTTTTGTTAAAACCGAAACCAGTTCTTCTCTTTGGTATGTTTTTTTTTGCACACTTTTTGCTGCTTGCTCAAAACCCTCCAGGGTAAAGTTGTGTTGGTAAAAAGGGTGCAATTGCTGTTGCCGGGCAAGGTAATGCAAGGTAATTTGGGAGAAATAACCCGTTTGCTCGTATGGAATTAATTTTTTTTTCATTTTTTTCAGTTGCAGTTATTATCCTTCAAAAATTTCTTCCAGCACATGTAGCGATTTTACCTCTTCAAACCCGTCAATATGCAGGCGGTAGTAAAGCAACAGGTATTGCAACAACTGCCGGCGCTGCAACTTGTTTAGTTCAAGTTGTGCGGTTTGCTCGGCGCCCAGTTGCATAAGTCTGAACAGTAATTGACTGAGTGGCAATGCTATAAAATGGCTATGCGTTGACTGCCGGTGGCAGAAAGCGCCTTCGGTAAGGTCAAAATAAGGGCGGTCGGTATAAAAAAAGTTGTTTTGGGGGTAAAAACCCAAAAAGCGGCTCCAGTTTACCATAAACCACAGGTGCAGGTTGGCAGTAGTAGAAAGGTTGGGGTTTTGGTCGAGCAGGGTAATGAAATGGTATAAAAATTCAAATTGTTGGTTATTGGCTGTTTCTTCCTTGAGGGTTTTATACAAAATTTCGGAGATAAACAACGCAAGCCCGCTTTTTACCACATCATAGGGCAGCGAAGTAAAGGTGTAGGCAGGGCGCAATTCCTTTACATGGTTCATGGTTTTGTGTTCGCGATGGTACACCACCATGTCTAAAATGGTGAGGGGCTGCAACAAGGCGGGTTTGGTGCGCGCTTGCTTTGTATGCACACTGTTTATAATATAGGTTTGCACCCCGAATTTTTGCGTATAAACCCTTGCAATTACACTGGTTTCGGAGTATTTAAATGTTTTGAGCACAATGCCCTGTGTGTTGTGCAGCATAATTACCGCAAAGATAAGAAGTTGCAGTTGTACTGCGTAGCAACACCGGTTCAATTTATATTGGTCTGCAACTTAAACAGCCATGGTAAAAACTTGACCATGCTTAAATGCAGCATGAAATTATTAGGCTGTTGATTAATTTTGGCAAAGGAACTGCCTAACAACACTTAACAAGCTGAAAGTGCTGTTGTTCTTTTATGTCTTCATTTTACCCCATAAGGGGTAGTGTTCATTGCCAAATGCTTTGATTTTGCGGTTACATTTTACCGCACTAAGCGCAAGTTATATGCAAGGAACGCCAACTATAGATGTGGCGCAAATTAACCCAAAACAAAGCCCGGGTTTTTACCGGCAATGGTTATAAATCGTCGTACTCGTAAATGGGGTGGTCGAGGTGTGAGTTTGGCGTCATTTCCATAAGCGGTCTGATTAAGCCATCATTCAGGTCGTACACCCAGCCGTGCAAATGCGGTTGGTTGTATTCTTTCCATGCCTTTTGCACTATAGAGGTTTTGGCCAGGTTGAGTACCTGCTCTTTAATGTTCAGTTCAATAAGCTTGTTCAGCCGTGCCTCTTCTGTAGGCAGCGTATCTATTTCCTGCTGATGATATCGGTACACATCTTTAATATTGCGCAGCCATTTGTTAATAATGCCGTAGGAATGGCGGTTCATGGCGGCCTTAACCCCGCCGCAGTTATAATGCCCGCACACAATAATATGTTTTACCTTCAGTACCTCCACAGCATACTGCAACACGCTCAGCAGGTTTAAATCGGTATGCACCACCATGTTGGCTATGTTGCGGTGAATAAAAATTTCGCCGGGTTGGGTTTGGGTAATTTTATCGGGCGGAACACGGCTGTCTGAGCAGCCAATCCACAAAAAGTCGGGTTTTTGCACATTCACCAACCGTTCAAAATAATCGGGGTCGGTTTCTTTCATTTCTTTAGCCCAGGCTTTGTTTTCCAGCAGCAGAAGTTCATAGCGTTGCATTGGCAGTTTCTTTTAGTGTTTCTTTAATATTTTTTTTGTCGTTGTTTTTATAGTTCACGGTAATGCCTTTGTAGCTGGTTGTGGCAATAAAATCGTTCAATATTTCGGCGTTATCAAGGTCAATAAAACCAATACGTGAAACATCAATCATCAGATTACAGTTTTCCGGCAGTTCTGACAAGATGCTTTTAAGTTCGTACTTATGAATAAAAGACAAATCTTTGGTAAAACGAAGCAGGTAGTTGTTTCCGTCGTTTACCACTACAATAGCCGATTTGTAGTTGCCTCTTATAACAAAAAAAGCACCTACCACGCAGCCTATAAGTACGCCAATGAGCAAGTCGGTAAATAAAATAGCCAAAATAGTTGCAACAAAAGGAATAAGGTGGGCCCAGCCTTTTTCATACTTGCGCAAGAATATTTCGGGTTTGGTTAATTTATAACCTACCGAAATTAAAATGGCTGCCAGCGCCGCAAGAGGAATTTGGTTAAGCAAACCCGGAATAAAAATAACGCTTAAGAGCAATAATATGCCATGCGAAATGGCGGAATACTTTGTTTTAGCTCCGGAACTGACATTGGCCGAGCTTCGCACAATTACCGAGGTAATGGGCAACCCGCCAATAAGACCCGAAGTTATGTTACCAATGCCCTGTGCTATAAGTTCGCGGCGGGTAGGGGTAATACGGCGGTAGGGGTCAATTTTATCTACTGCTTCTATACTAAGCAGTGTTTCTATACTGGCAACCAGGGAAAGTGTACCGGCAACAACCCATACCTCTTTGTTAAACAGGTAACTGAAATCGGGAAGGGTAAACTGGTTTAAAAAACCGGACATGCTGTCGGCTACCGGAACTGCCACCATGTGGTCAGCAGAAATTGCCAAAGCCGGAACAAAACCGGCAAAAAACCATTGTGCCAATACGCCAAAAACAACCACAATCAGCGGACCGGGAACCGGTTGTAACAAAGCCGGTTTTTTCCATTTATTGCTTTCCCATGCAAACAAAAATGCCAGCGAAACCGCCGAAATAACTACTGCACCAAGGGAAATTTGAGCCTGTAATGCCCTGACTATTTCCGAAAAGGTGTTAAAACCATCGGGTTGAAAAAAAGATTCGTCGCCTTCATAATCTGCATCAAAACCTATGGCGTGCGGAAACTGCTTCAAAATAAGTATAATGCCAATAGCTGCCAACATGCCTTTAATTACGGCCGACGGAATAAAATCGCCAATGATGCCGGCCCGTAAAACGCCCAATATTATTTGCAGTATGCCGGCCAAAAAAACTGCAAGCAAAAACACTTCGTAGGAAGGCAACTTGTTTATAGCGCCCAATACAATTACCGCCAAACCGGCCGCAGGACCACTAACACTTAATGCCGATTTACTGAAGTAGCCGGTTATAATACCCCCCACAACCCCTGCAATAATACCCGAAAACAAGGGCGCCCCCGATGCAAGGGCAATGCCTAAACAAAGCGGCAGGGCAACAAGAAACACCACAACTGAAGCAGGTATATCTTGTTTCCATGTGTTTTTAAAACTAAAGTTGTTTTGTGACATAAAGACTTTATGTTTGCTTTTCCTAAACAAAAAAACGCTTACAAAGCATAGATAAGCTAAATTTTGTAATAGTATTACTTGCAAAGGTAAACAAAAATAAACATCTACCTCTCTCCTATTGTTTTCCAAAGCGGAAAAGTTTTTTAAAAACCGGGTGAAACTGCCCATTTACCAACTACTAACCCCGCCCATTTGCAAAAAAGCAGAAAAAATGCGTATTTTTGCTCCCGCTATGGCAATTAAAACAGGAATTTTTTTTGGTGGCAGGTCGCGAGAGCGTGAAATTTCTTTTGCCGGCGGCCGTACCGTGTATGACAATTTAGACAAAACTTTATTTGAAGCAATTCCCATTTTTGTGGACAGTTGGGGCAACTTTGTATTACTCGACTGGCATTTTGTTTATAAAGGCAGCATACGCGATTTTTACCCTCCCTCCCTCTCGGCCTTCAGCAACTCGCGCTATGGGTTTCAGATTTATGCCGAATCGCTGGGCGAGCTTTCAGTTGACCGGCAAGATGAATTGATTACTGCCATAGGGCAAAAAATTCTTCCTTCCCAATTACCTCAACTCATAGATTTTGCCTTTCTCACCCTGCATGGCGCTTATGGCGAGGATGGCAGCATACAGGGCTTGTTGCAGTTTTTAAACATTCCCTATACGGCATCGGGCATTTTACCCTCTGCCATAGGCATGGATAAAGCGTTTCAGCGCCAAACCATGCAATATGCCGGATTTTTGGTGCCGCCTTTTCTTACCATACAGCGCAAACAATGGCTTGCAGCCGCTGAACAGGAAAAATTGGCCATGTTTGATACGGCAAAACAACTTGCCGGTATGCCCCTTGTAATTAAACCCGCCAACCAAGGGTCTTCTATTGGTGCCGGTATTTTGCCCGATGACTCTGCCGGTGCATTTGTGCAAATGGTAACCACCGCCTTTTTTGTAAAAGAAATTGACCCGGCATTCTGGAGAACATTAGACCACGAAAACAAATTACAGTTCCTGCGCGAACTTATTGATATCAGAACCGGAACCGGTTTGCCTGCCGTTTTATACCCCATGCAAACCATTTGCTACCATCCCGATGAATTGTTTGACCTGCTGGAACAATACTGCCAACAACCGGCTGACACACCAACCATACGCCTTGAAGCATTTGACAAAGAGCATGAGGTAATTATAGAAGGATTTTTGCAGGGAAAGGAATTTTCTTGTATTGTGATAAAGGGCGAAAACGGCGAAGCCATAGCCCTGCCGCCTACCGAAATACGCAAGGGAAAAGAATTGTTTGACTACCGCTCAAAGTACTTGGCCGGGCTATCAAGCAAGGTAACGCCCATACACCTGCCAACAGCACAAATTGATGCCATAAGAGCCGAATGTGAACGGCTGTTTGAATATTTTAAATTCAACACCTACGCCCGCATCGACGGGTTTATTACCTCCAGTGGCAGTATTTACCTCAACGACCCCAACACTACATCGGGTATGTTGCCCTCATCGTTTTTCTTTCATCAGGCTGCAGAAATCGGGCTTAACCCATCGCAGTTCTTAACCTATATTATCCGAAACTCACTGCAGGAAAGAATAGAAAACGGTTTTTTCAACCCCAAAACGGTGCAACTTGCCCAACACCTCGACGAAAGGTTGCAACACCTGAAAACCCATGCCGCCGAAAAAAAAGTTATCGGGGTGATATTAGGCGGGTACTCTACCGAAAGACATATATCGGTGGAAAGCGGCCGAAACATATACGAAAAATTAGCTTCTTCAGACAAATACCTGCCCATTCCTATTTTTCTTACCGGCAACAACCGGGAGTATGACCTGTACGAAATACCGGTAAACATACTGCTGAAAGACAATGCCGATGATATAGCCGAAAAAATTAAGCATTTTACCACGCACCCCGTAACCGAAGAGGTAATGCTAAGAGCGCAGGCCATTACGCAAAAATACTGCTTCACCGCTAACCCCGAACCCCGCAAACTAAGTATTGCCGACCTTGCCGCAAGGGTTGATGCCGTATTTATTGCCCTGCACGGCCGGCCGGGCGAAGACGGAAGCCTGCAACAACACCTCGAAAAATATGGCATTCCGTACAACGGTTCGGGCATTGCCACCTCTCAAATTACCATAGACAAATACGCCACCGGACAATTGCTGCGGCAACATGGGTTTCATGTGGCAAACCAACTGTTGGTGCAAAAAACCGATTGGAAAAACGCTCCACACCAATTCCTGAGCAGTATTGAACAGCGTTTTTCGTACCCGTTCATTGCAAAACCGCATGATGACGGCTGCAGTTCGGCGGTAAAAAAAATTAAAAACCGCACCCAATTAGTGGCTTACCTCCAAACCATTTTCAGAAACGAGGGCGAGCCGCTTAGCACCCTTAACATCCATACCCTTGCCCTTAAACCCAAGGAAGAGTTTCCGGCTAAAGAGGCTTTTTTAATTGAAGAACTGATAGAAAAAGGAAATGCCAGCCGGTTTATGGAAATTACCGGCGGACTGATAACGCACCTTGCCAAGGGCAACGCAGTTACCTATGAAATGTTTGAACCCAGCGAAACCCTTGCCGGCGAAGAAGTATTGTCGCTCGAAGAAAAGTTTCTGGCCGGTGAAGGGCAAAATATTACCCCTGCCCGCTACAGTTACAGCGCCAATGAGCGCAACCAAATAGCCCAAAAAGTAAAAGCCGAACTGCAAAAAGTGGCAGAACTGTTGCATATTGAGGGCTATGCCCGAACCGATGCCTTTGTAAAAATGTATAACAACGGACAAACCGATGTATATATTATTGAAGTAAACTCACTGCCCGGCATGACACCGGCTACCTGCATTTTTCACCAATGCGCCCTGAACGGCTATACTCCCTACGCATTTATTGACCATATTCTGGAATATGCCATGCAAAAAAAACAAAAAAGCAACCAATAAACAGGTAATTGCGTTTGTATGAGTATAAATTTCGGGATTAGCCAAGTAACACCCGTTTATACAACGACATGCGCGTAAAACCCTTACTTATATCAATTTTTTAAGCATCAACATACAGCTTATCACCAACTAACGCACTATGTCCACCTTTTTGCAATTCATGTTTACCAAATATTTCTGGCGGCATATCGGGTTAATGGCTTTTGTTTCGCTTCTTCTCGTGGGTTTTGTCTTTTTACTGCTCAGCACTTATACCCACCACGGCGAAAGCATTACCGTTCCGGACCTGCGCAAACTAACCCTGGAGCAGGTAGAACAACGCCTCGAATCACTCAACCTGCGCTATACGGTGTTAGACTCTGCTTATCAGCAAGACCTTCCGCCATTAGGCGTAATTGACCAAAACCCCAAACCGGGCGCCAAGGTTAAAGAAAGCCGCCGCATTTACCTTACCGTAAATGCCACCAACCCGCCGCTGGTACCCATACCCAACATAATTGATGCCTCTTTGCGCAGCGCCGAAGTGCAACTCAACACGGCCGGTTTGCGCGTAGGGCAGCAAATAAGAGTACCCGACCTGGCAAAAAATGCCGTTCTGGATATAAAAATGAACAACACCAGCATTGCTCCCGGAACCAAAATACCCAAAGGTTCTGCCGTAGATCTGGTATTGGGCGACGGTTTGGGCAATACCCGCATAACCGTACCCAGCCTTATTGGCCTTACCTTTTTGCAGGCAAAACTGGCTTTGCGCGGTTATGGGTTAAATGTGGGAATGGTTACCAAAGAAGAAAATATAAAGGATATGGAAAACGCGCTCGTTACCAGACAAAGCCCCGACCCCGGCCCCGACGGCGACCGCCTCATTACACAAGGCGAGCCGGTTGACCTCTTCCTTCGGGAAAACCCCGAAAGCCCTGCGCTTCAGGTTCCCGATACATTTGGCGATATTCACCTGCCTCCTTCCTCGCCCGCAAACACCGGCACTGCCGGAAAAACCGGCGGCAATTAGCCGTTTGCGGAGCAAAATATTCCTTAAATTATAGCGCATTACAATAAACCGGCCTTATTACAGTTTTTAAACCATATCTGTTTGCAACTGCCCACCTCTAACATACGTTGAACCTCATGAAAATTCACGCTTCCATCTTTTGCCGGTTTACAGTTTGCCTGTTGTTTGCCGGCATGTATGTGCAGGCACAGGAAATGCTGCTGCCGCTAAAATACAATGCCACTGAAAGACCCAATTTGCAGGATAAGGGATTTCGGCGCAATTTTGACAAAGCCTGCGACGGGGGCTTAATTTACAACGCCTTTGTATCGGAAGGACTGCAACCCAGCGCCTGCCTGGAAGAAGACGGCACTATAACAGTGGTAATAGAAAACGGTGTTGCGCCATATACATTTCAGCTTTCATCACCCCTTGGCATCAGTCTCGGTTCGGGTGCAGTTACCACGCCACAATATACGTTTGGCTCCCTGCCTTCGGGCCCCTATTTTATTACCGCCTCCGACAATAACGGTAATATCCTTCAAATACGCTACGAACTGGATGATATTAACATTCCGCCAATTAAGCGACAAAACTGGGACGCCACTAAAAGAAACGCCTTTTGCAATGCGTTGGGCAGCCTTCGCAAAATTTTTGATACCGATGTAAGCATTAATTACCGCCTTTACAACAACAGCGGAACCCTCATTCACAATTACGCCACCCAAAGCGCACTGGCCTCCAACCTGCAACCCGGCGTTTATTACCTGCGCAGCAACCGCGAGGGCGAAAAATGTTATGCCTACTATATTCTCGATATTATTGAAGAACCTACCATTTCGCTGCCCTTTACCGAAGATTTTTCTACCTCCTGGATTTACCCCAACAGCAAAGTGTGGATTGACGACCTTGCATTGGTAAACGATACCTATGCACAAAACCCGCCCAGCATTGGCGTGGTTACCCTCGACGGGCTTAACCAATACGGGCAGCCCTATGCACCCGTGCCATCGGGCAATGACCTTATTGACGGCATAGGCGATGTGCTTACCTCGCGCCCTATGTGCCTTGATGATGCAGGACTGGAATTGGGAGATACCTTGTTTTTGAGTTTCTTCTATCAACCCGAAGGTTTTGGCGACTTCCCCAACCCCGGCGACAGTTTGGTAATGGAAGCCTTTATTCCAAGAGTTAGAGACAGCATTTACTACGTAACCAACTACATTGACGGCTACCATATAAAATACGACGACGATGCCTTTAACACCGGCGCTAATGTTGATATTAATATAGCAGTGCCTGCCGGCGATATGATTTCCTTTGAAGAAGACACCTACGTGTTTTACATAGATAACAGCGGCAACTCTATTTACCTCGATTTTACCAACCCCAATGCCACACTAACCTATGTAAATGATACCATTATACCGGTTAGCGAAGAATTTACCGTTGCGGTAAAAGATACTACCTGGGTGCCGCAATGGGGCATTGACGGACTGACCGCCAGCCTTACCCCCGATTTTGCCCCGATTGTGGTAAAAATTGCCGATACCAGTTCGTTCTACAACGGCTTCCGGTTCAGGTTCCGTAACCGTGCCACCATATCGGGTAATAATGACCACTGGAATATTGATTATATTCAGGCCAACACGCAACTTCCTTCTTTGTTTCCGCTGTTGCAAGATGTAGCCTTTATTGAACCCGCACCGGCCATGCTTACCCGTTACCAGTCTATGCCCTGGTCGCACTTTTACCCTTATATTGACTCGGAACTGGCACCGGCAACCTTAGTGCCGCTAAAGGTGCGCAACAATGATGCCGGCTCTGCCAACCGCACACTCATACACACCATTAACGATGTTTGCAGCAATACCGAAATTTACCAATACAATGCCGGTACTGCCGATGTGTTGGGTTCTATTGAAGGCATAGAATCCACCAGTGTGGTTTTTATTAAAGATGATATTGCCGCAGCTATTTCAGAAAACAGTAATATTTTTAGCGGAAAAGACACCGTTATTCTTGAAAACATCTGGCAACTTAATGTGTCGTTGGGCAGCACCGAACTCAACTACAACAACGATACCATTTACCAATACCAGCAATTTGCCAACTATTTTGCCTATGACGACGGAAGCGCCGAAAAAGCCTACGGTTTGTACGGAACAGGCGCACAACTGGCCTATCAATTTGTGCTTAACCACCCCGATACGCTGAGAGCATTGCAAGTTAACTTTGTAAACATGAACGCCAACGTAATCAACCACGAGTTTACCATTAAAGTTTGGCGACACATTAATGTAGATACCGAAACCGGCTTGCCCAGCGCCACTCCTATTCCCGACGAACTGCTGTACGAAGAGGAAACCGTAAACATGCCGCGTTACCTCAACCAGATTAACGGCTTTTGGACTTATACCCTTAGCCAGCCGCTGCCCGTTGAAGACGACACCATTTACGTAGGCATTGAACAACGGTTTGAAGACCTGCTCAATATAGGCTTTGACCGCAACCACAATGCTTCAGATAAACTCTTCTACAACACCGGCGGGCAATGGCTGGGGTCTATTTACGAGGGCGCACTCATGCTGCGGCCGGTAGTAGGCAGCGCATTGCCGGAAGGCAACCTGAATGTGGGAATAGAAGAACCGGCTGCCGGCAACACACTGCAGACCATAACGCTATACCCCAACCCGGTTACCGACCAACTGCAGATACGGTTTAATAACCCAACAGCAGGCAACAGCAACTGCATGGCTCAGGTGTACGATTTTTCGGGCAGGCTCGTAATTGCAGAACCGGTTGCCAACAACAGCATCGGGGTTACACATCTGCCTTCGGGCATTTATCTGGTAAGATTGGTAACTATGAACGGCGAACAAATTGCTGCCGAAAAATTTGTAAAACAATAACCCGAACAAACGGCAGTTTTTATAACCTGTTTTTTTCAAGCGCAAATTACCATGCAACATAAAACCCATTTTTTGTTTTTACTACTGCTGGCAGTTGTTTTAAACAGCGCCTGCAACAACGACAAACCCTGCGACAACTTAGACTGCGGAGCGCACGGCTCTTGCGTAATTGGTGAAGATTTGAAGCCGCGTTGCGCCTGCGAACCGGGTTATTACGGCGAATTTTGTGAAAGTTTTGACCCGTGCCTGCTTATTACCTGTGCCAACGGCGGCACCAAAGAACCCGATGCCGATGACCCCTTCAAATGCCACTGTGTTTGCCCTCCCGAGTACGACGGACCGAACTGCGAACAGCAAAACTATTGCTTTGGTATTACCTGCGAAAACGGTGGTACTGCGGTAAATGACACAATTGCAACCCGTTGCGTTTGTGAGTGCCCTGCCGGCTTTATTGGCGAATTTTGCCAAACACCCAATCCTTGCAACCTGGTTGACTGTTACCCCAACGCTTCCTGCCAGCTTACCGCCAACCTTGAACCGGTTTGCGTTTGCAACCCCGGTTGGGAAGGCGATATGTGCGAAACCGAAATACGCGAAAAATACATAGGAACCTACAACGCAAAAAGTTACTATACCGATGGCAGCAGCGTAAGTTATACCTGCGAGATTACCAAGCACCCTGATGATGTTACCAAGATGTACCTGAGTACTTTGCTGCAAAACCCCAACCCTGCACCGGGTATTTTGTTGCAAAATGTATATGCAGTGGTTTACCAGTCTAACACTTTTGCCATACCGGTGCAAAATGTTTTTCCAAACAATGAGCAGGTAAAAAGTGTAAGCATCGGGCAGCGCAACCCTGCAACCGGTATTATTACAGTGTTCTACACCTACATTAAAAACGATACCACCCAACTGCAATTAGAACTTACCCCGCAATAAAAGCGCATAGCATGGATTACAATGCCGCCCTTGCCTACTTGTTTGAGCATTTACCCATGTACCAGCGGATAGGACATGCCGCTTATAAAAAAGACCTGACTAATATACGGCTGCTTTGCCGGCATTTAGGCAACCCGCAAGAACAAATTAAAACCATACATATTGCCGGAACCAATGGCAAAGGTTCGGTTTCTCATGCACTTGCGGCAGTTTTTACGCAGGCCGGGTATAACACCGGTTTATATATTTCGCCCCATTACCAAGATTTCAGGGAACGTATTAAAATTAACGGCAACTATATAGACAAAAACTCGGTGGCCGAGTTTGTAACCCAAAACCGCGCGGTGTTTGATGAAATTCAGCCCTCCTTTTTTGAAATGACGGTTGCCATGGCTTTCTGGTACTTTGCCCGATGCAAAACCGATATGGCCATTATAGAAACCGGATTGGGCGGACGCCTCGATTCTACCAATATAATTACCCCGCTTCTTTCGGTTATTACCAACATTAGTTTCGACCACATGAATGTGCTGGGCAATACCCTGCCCCAAATTGCCGCTGAAAAAGCCGGAATTATTAAACCCAACGTGCCCGTAGTTATTGGAGAAACCCACCCCGAAACCGAACCTGTTTTTAGGGTAAAGGCAGCAGAAACAAATTCGGACATCTACTTTGCACAACAAAGTATTTTGCTTTGCAATGAAAAGGTTTTCAATACCCACATTACCGCAGATGTACTGAAAAACGGGGAGCAAATTTACACCCACCTGCAAACCGACCTTTCGGGCAGTTTTCAGCTTAAAAACCTGGTAACCATCATACAGGCAACCGAGTTGCTGCCGGCCTTAGGTTATCCCATACATAGGGAAACCGTGGCGCAGGCTTTGTCGGGGGTAAAGCAGTTAACCAATTTTATAGGGCGGTGGCAGGTTATTTCAGAAAAAAATCCGCTTATCATTGCCGACAGCGCACATAATGAAGGCGGTTTGCGGTATGCCATATCTCAACTGCTAAGCCTGCCGCACCATCAACTACATATTGTAATGGGCGTGGTAAATGACAAAGACCTGCAACATATTCTGCCGCTTTTCCCAACCAAAGCGGTGTATTACTTTTGCAAGGCCGATGTTCCGCGCGGCATGCCTGCAGAAGACTTGCAGCAGCAGGCCTTGAAATTTGGGCTTACAGGCAATGCCTACCCCTCTGCGCCGGATGCCTATACCGCTGCAAAAGCCGCAGCCCAACCCGGCGATGTGGTGTTTGTTGGAGGAAGTATTTTTGTGGTGGCAGAAATTTTGTAGCAAAACGCCTATTTTATTGCTTTTTAAGTACCGGATTGGACAAGTTTATAAAAACCCGAAAACCGAACTGAAAGTACAGCAACAAGCCCACGAATAATGGTAATTGGCGCTGCTATCAACAGACATGCAACCCCGCTGATGCAACAGGCTAACCAATGCCTTTACCCCGAAACCATATTGCACCGGCGCCCCCACTCCCTGCGGGTATTGTCCTTCGTTGTGTTTCCCGCAGCCGGGGCAACGGCAGGCATAATTTTGATATTCTGTACTATAAAGCCGTAAATCGGGAGGCAAATCGAACACCTGACGCCGGTTTAACAGACGATGACCAATCTTCCTGCCCGACAGAGACTGTCCGCAACCGGCACAAGCCTCCGCTTTTAAAGCAACCACCGTATCGGGTTGCGCCACCATTTTCAGTGTATTGCCTTTATGTCCGTCCTGTCCTCCTCATTTATGTTTCTTGCCGCTTTGCTGTCTCAACTGACGTTCCAATTCTGTTGCCCGGTTTTCCAACGCCGTAATAACTGCCACCAGTTCCCTTATCAACTTATGGCAGCCTTCCAGCCCCGAGTACTCGGGGGGCAGTTGCTTTATTTCCATTGGGCTTTTTTTTTCAAATTCAGGCTTTTTTCAGAATAATGGTGTAAATCCGGGTAAGTTTTTTTCGGCAACCAAAATAACCTTATACCATTCAAAAAATCAGCCTCAAACTCTTGAACGCTTATACAAACTGCTAAATTTGCAAGTTCCTGCTTGCGGTAAAATGTAAATACTGAGGAGTACCTAAATAGTTACGGATTTTTTTTCTCCTCTGGCATGAGTACATATACTACGAAGGCAGCAATTCCACCAAAAATAATAAATCCGGCTACTCCTCCCACATAACCACCGGGAACTGCTCCTGTGAGGATATTTAGTAGGAAGAAAACGCCTCCCCCACAAAATCCGGCAACATTTACCACCTTTTGCTTTTGTTGATCTGTCATTTAAGCCTCCTTCTGTTTTTAGTTTAGTGTTATGTTGTATTTGTAATTCGGTTTTGCACTCTGACAGCAATTTTATATTCCCAACAGCCGCCGTTCCTGCGCCGACAGTAAATCTTTCGGAATGACGGAACTATTGTTGTAAGGGCTGTTTTGAGGAGAAATTATGCCAATAGTAGTCCATGAATGTGTGCCGGCTAAACCATATACCACCGTAACCAATACCTTGCAGCCATCTGAGGTAAATGCGGGATGCTCCTTTATTATGCGGGAACATAGCAGCATATAACCGCCGTATTTGTCTTGAAACCATTCGGCTGCCCTGTGCATCCAAACGGGCAATACGCAAACATCATAACAAACCGGGGGTTCAGAAAGGAAGCAAGAATGTTCCTGTTCATCAATCATGGTTTGAGATAGTTTCCAATCCAGGGCATCGGCTACTTTAGAAAGTGCGTTGCCGCTCAGGTAGTTTTGAACAAAACGGGCGTGTGCAGCTGACTGTGCGCTAACTTTGTTAAACTGCTCTTGTAACTGAGGCAGGAAAAAATAGGTTTCCATAAAAAAATAGTTATAAGTTTGTGAGAAAATGGGGTTACTCAATTCTAAAGCCCTCAGGGGCTTTAAATACGGTTGCAAAATAGTAGATATATACATGCAAAATGGCAATTTCGACACCCGAAGCATTGCAAATACGGTAACGGTCAACCGGATAGGGTAAATTTGGAGCTAAAGTAGAACCAAGACGTTCATAGGTGATTTTACCGCCACTTTTTAGGCGCAATTTGTTTAACAGTTTATACCCGGAGGGAATGTCTTCAGCCAATAATGGGTTGGTGGCATCATAGCCATATTGCCCGTATGCGTTAGGATGTTCAAACATAATAGTATATTTTTTTACTACCTACACTCTCGCTTTCGGTATATTGCGCCTACTTCTTTGGTATAGCAGTTTCGGGGGTGCCTGCTTTTATTTATGATACCGGAACAGTGACAAACGCCAACCCACAACCTTAATTTTTACAAAATTGGCAAATTCTTTTTTATATACCAAAGAAAAAAAACAGACTTTGTAGTGCAAAGTTTAGGGTGCTTTAACTTCAGTAAATACTGTAAAGTCTTTAAATTTATGCCTTGGCATGTGTGGAAATTGTCTTTTTGCGCAGTCAAAAAACAGCATATAAATTTTTAATTTTAATTTGAAAACCCTGCCCAACAGGAAGAATGAGATTTGGGCAGGGTTTTACTTTGCCCCGATGAATTTACACTATGCGGCATTTAACACAGTTACCAGCCAAGGCATAAAAACAGCTATGTACAAATACAGTATGAGAATGGCACCCGCCAACGACCCAAGCAAGAGGGTAAAAACAAAAGCGTTTGATTCCGGAGCTGCATTAAATGCACGTGGTATAGAATTTCGGCGCAGCAGACCTGTTATAGCGCCTATGAACATGCCGGGTAAAATACCTAAAATTGTGCCGGCAACCACAACACCAAACAACATGGCAAAAGGGGAAATGCCAAAAGCGTAACCAACCCCAAAACTGGCTGCGGATACTATGGTAGAACCTAGATGCCTTTGAAAAACAAATATTGCTGCCAAAAATACCAGACTGATAAACATAGGATTTTGCGCCTCAATAAGCAGAATGAGCGAATCTAACAGTTTCAGCCCAATGCCTGTTATTGCGCCCCACTTTAACCCGGCAACAGCATACTCCCAAACCGGTGAAAACATAACGCCTAATTCAAAATGGTTGTTAATAACCGCTTGAAGGGTGCCGGTTTCATCTGACCATTCTTTGGTTGCTTCATTATAGGCAAACAGGTGAACGGGGTGTGCGGCGGTAATTTCGCCCGATTGAAGCATGGGCTTTAATTGTGCCAGTTCGGGTTGGGTATATGCCTGCAGGGTGCCATCGGGTAAGGTGGTAAGCATAAACCATTCGGCATTCTGTTTCATTTGTTCAGCCAGCAATGCTGCTGTCGGTTGTTCGGCTGTAAGAGCATCAGAAGTAACTTCGGGTAAAAACTGCCCTGTTTCTGCTGCAATAACATCTTCAACTGCGTTTTCCCGCAGGCGGTATTGCAAATCGGGGGTAAGTAATGGTACTTGCATGACAATTTCAATTTTAGCGTGAAACAAATTGGGTTCGTTTATTTGTGTAACTGTATATGCCGGTAAAAACGTGACGTGTTAATGTATTTTTTTAAAAAATTTTGCCCATGTCATATCATCGGGTATGAATTATGATGAAACATCCGGCTGTTACAAGCAAAATTTCGGCTAAAGCCTTGGGGGATTTTGTTTTATGTTCCCCCAGATAAATCGGGGCAATTCATGTAATTCCGGAGGCAATTTATATTGGGCACAATGCCGAATTTGGATTTTACCGGGTAAACAAAAAATTCCTTGTGGTATGAATAGGAATTTGGTATTGCAAAATGAATTTTATTATATTTGCAGCTACTGCCCTGCCCGAAAAGCGCTTTATTAATACCATAAATATAAACCATGCAAAAGAAACTAGCTACCTTGCCCAACGCCCGAAAAAAGTTGCAGCAGGCTGAAAATTTGCATAAAAAGGGCCGATATGCCGACAGCAATGCTATTTTATCACAAATAATACCCGGTTTTGAAACAGCCCTGGCATGGGAGGAGGAGTATGTAAAAGCGTTGTGTTGGCAGGGAATGAATTACACATTTCTTGGGCAGTACGAACAGGGAGAATCTTGTGCCAATACTGCTCTTCAAAAGGCAGTGGCGTTTTTTGGCGCTGATAGTTTGCAGGCAGCAAGTGCGCACAATGTTTTAGGTGTAGTTTATATGTACATGGGTAAGTATGAAAAAGCTATTGATAATTCAGAAACTGTCATCAACATCTATGCTGCCAATAACTTACAGAACAATCCCGATGTAGCAAAGGCACACGGTAATTTAGGCGCAGTTTATATGCACATGGGTGAGTATGAAAAAGCTATTGCTCATTTAGAAACTGCCCTGAACAGCTACGTTGCCAATAAACTGGAGAAGCATCTTGAAGTAGCAAAGATATATCTTCATTTAGGCGGAGTTTATACGCACATAGGGAAGCATGAAAAAGCTATTGCTCATTTTAAAACTGCACTGAACTGCTACGCTGCCAATAACATGGGGAAGCATCTTGATGTAGCAAAGCCATATATTAATTTAGGCGCAGTTTATACGAATATGGGTAAGTATGAACAAGCTATTGCTCATTCAGAAACTGCCATCAATATCTACGTTTCTAATAAACTGGAGAAGCATGTTGATGTGGCGATGGTACACAGTAATTTAGGCGCAGTTTATACGAATATGGGTAAGTATGAACAAGCTATTTATCATTTTAAAACTGCCCTGAACAGCTACGTTGCCAATAACCTGAAGGACCATCCCGTATTGGCCAAGATACATCTTAATTTAGGCGGAGTTTATGCGTACACAAGTAAGTATGAAAAAGCTATTGCTCATTTTGAAACTGCCCTGAACTGCTACGCTGCCAATAACATGGAGAACCATCCCGAATTGGCGAATATACATCCTAATTTAGGAGTTATATATTATTATAAAGGAGATTATAGCAGGGCTGAAGAATATTTTAAAACCGCTTTGGCAGTTCTTGCTAAAAACAACCTGGAAACAGAAAAAGGCACAATATATAATAATCTGGGAGCGGTTTGCCTCGCAATGGCAGATTACCCGGGGGCTTTAGCGTATTATCAAATGGCGCTTGAGTTGAAAAAAAAGTTATTCGGAACAGCACATATAAAAACTGCACTCACCTGTGGTGCTTTTGGAAATTGCCTAATGCAAATGCAGCAATACGAGGAGGCATTGGAAAAACTAACCCTTGCCCGCACCATATATGAAGCACAACCCGATACACACCCCGAAATTTGCACTACATATAACTATATTTCCGCTTGCTTAACCGCTCTAAGCAACTACGCCGAAGTTCCGGAATTGCTTTCTAAATCACTGCAAGTGGGCAAAAAAGCGTTCGGCAAGAGGCATCCTTATGTTTCATTTAACTATTATGTGCAGGGTTGGTATCATCAAAAAACAGGGCGCCCGGTCAAGGCAATAAGATATTATCATAAATCATTACTATCCAACCTCTACCAATACACACAAACCAATCCGTTTCACAACCCCGCACCGCAGCCGTTTGGAGTAGAAGAAAATTTCTGGGAAATCTGGCACGCAAAAATAACCCTGCTCTACCGGCAGTATGCGCAAAGCAAGCGGCAGGTGCGCTACCTCTTTACCGCCCTTTTTACCACACAGGCAGCATCGGAATGGATAACCCATGTTCGCAGCGCCCTATCCTCAGACGGAAGCAAACTCATATTGGCGCAAAAAGCAAGCGAAATATACGCTGCCGGCACAGGCATTGCCCTGCGGGCAGCGGAGGTGGCAGGCAAAAAAAACGAGCAATGGCAAAAGGCAGCCAACGAAATAACCCTGTTCAACCGCGACTCGTACCCTGCGGCACAATTTACCTATTGCCTTACGCAGCAGGAATGTCTGGCTACCGCTTTCCGGTTCAGCGAACTCAGCCGGGCTATGGTGCTGCTGGGCAACATACGCGACCGCGAGGCAAAAGGCGCTGCCGCCGTACCCAAACACCTGTTGCAACAAGAATATGACCTGAAAGTGGACTTAAACTACTACCGCAAAAAAATAAACGAAGAACATACCAAAAAGAAAGCCCGCCAAAACCAAACAGACCTTAACGAATGGCAACTGAAGCTGCACGGTTTACAACAGGAATACGATGCCTTTATTACCCGGTTAGAGAAAGACTACCCCGCCTACTACAACCTGAAGTATAGCTTAGATACCGTAAGCATACCCCAATTGCAACAAGCCTTGTCAACAGCCCCGGTACAGACCCTGCTGCTATCTTACAGCATTACAGAGCAGTACATTTACACCTTTGCCATCAGCGCAAGCGGGTTTGAGGTGTATGAAAAGAAAAAACCCGAAAGTTTTGAAGATGATATAGAAGACTTCCTGAAATTTGGCATCAACGACCGCATAAAAACCACTTATGAAGAGTATGGCTATGCGCTGTACCAACTACTGCTGCAAGAACCGATAACCGGCTTTAACTTTACCCGTTCCGGTACAGAAATATCTCAAAAACGGCTCATCATCATTCCCCACGGCATACTCAGCCGCCTGCCCTTTGAAGCCCTGCTCACCCGGGAAGGCAATAACCAACCTTATTCGCAACTGCCCTATCTGCAAAACAGCGTGGCGGTGAGTTATCATTTTTCGGCTACGTTGTGGCATGAGGCGCAACAGCAGAACGCAAAATCAGCGCAGGAACCTGCGTTAGAAACCACTTTTACCGGTTTTGCGCCGGTGTATGCTCCTGCTTCTGCCGCTTCCCGGCTCTTAACACCTCTGTTAACCCACCAACAACCCCAACCCGCTGTGCAGCCCGCGCTGCAAATACCATTTAAGGCGGCAGCTACCCGCAAGGTAAGCATTGGCGGAAAAACTTACTCTGCATTGCTATACTCAGAAACGGAAGTGATGCAAATTGCCGGTTTATATTACCCAACCGAGGCTGAAACCTATGTACACAGCAAAGCAACGGTAACTAATCTGATGACCAAAGCACAAAAAAGCCGATACCTGCTCATAGCCGCCCATGCCGATTACAACGACCAAAACCCCGAACTGACCGGCATTATCCTATCGCCCCAAAGCGGCGCTAAGGCAACAGCCGAAAACTCCGATGACGACCTTTTCTTTGAGCAAAAGTACGAAAACAACATACTCTACTTATCCGATGCCTACCATCTGCAACTCTGTGCAGACCTGGTTGTTTTGAGTTGTTGCGAAACCGGCATAGGTAAGCTGCGGCACGGTGAGGGCATGATGTCGTTAAACCGGGGGTTTCTGTATTCGGGCGCAAAAAACATCGTCTATACCGTATTTAAAGTATATGATGAGCAAAGCAGCCACTTAACGTTTTCCCTGTTTCGCTTCATCAAAAGCGGCAGTCCATACTGGCAAGCCCTTCAACAGGCAAAAGCCGGGCAAATTGCAGCAAACATGGCGCCTGTATTTTGGTGTGGTTTCCTGCTGGCAGGGGAGTGAGGATGCCCGGAAAAGTGATAATTCATGCGGCAACCCGATTTTACACAGGCGGCAGCAATTGACCGTTTTTTAAAAAACTGCCGGTAGCCGTTCCAAATTCCCGGTTCAGCTTTCGGTCTGTTGCCTGAAGCCGCAGCCGCCAATAATACCTGCCCGGCGTTAAATGTTCCACCTCACAATTGTAAGATGATGCGCCGGCGGCAATACCTGCATCGACAATAACATCTTCCCGATTGTTGAGAATTTCCAACAAAACCGGATGCGGCAGAATATGCTCAAAAACAAAGAGAAGTGATGAGCCGATAATATTAACCTCGTTTTCGGGTAATATTACCAATTGCTCCATAGGATTTTGCGCTTCTTGTTCACTTCCTCTGTTAACGGCGGCTGTTTCTAAATTGGGTTCGGGCAAAAAAAACGCACGCAATTCGTTCAGCGTATAAGTTGCCGAACTTGTTCCGGTAACTGTGGGTGCAGCCTCGCTATCGGCAAATAAATCATCGCCCAATGTGTCAACAATTTTTCGGGCTTTTGCAATGGGGTTGGGCGTGAATGCCAGGCGAACCAATATGGCAACAGCTACCTGCTGTTTCAGTTCAGGTTCGGTTTCAAGGCGATTTTCGAAATTGGTTAAGGCATCGCCGGTCAATTCTTGTGCAATATATGATGCAACTAAATCCTGGTCGGTTTTTTGACTTTCCATAATGTCACTTCAATTTGATATTTTTTAATAAAATCGTAAAGGTCGGGATAGTTTTTTATTTCGGGCATGTTCACAATGATTTCTTTTAAAGGACTTTCATAACGATGCTGATGTTGACGTGCCGTGCCCGGTTTATAGCCCATTTTTGCATCAATTTCTTTGTAACTCAAGCCTTCCAGTCTGAATTGAAAATGTTGTATGCCGGTTTTATTTTTTAAAGAACCAATAGCAGATAACAACAACTTTTTAAAAGTGTTCAGATTTACTTCCTCACCGGGATAAGCATTAGCTAAAAATGCTATAAAAACATCCAGCATAGTATCAATGGGTTGCATTTTGTATGCCGCTTCTTTTACTTTAGTGTTATTAGAATTTTTACGTTCCAGCATAGTATCAATGGGTTGCATTTTGTATGCCGCTCTTTTTTTAAGGATGTCAATAAGTGCGTTTTTGGCAATGGTAAACACATAACCCAAACAGTTATCGTTAGAGCAGGCGCCTTCGGAAACACAAGGTAAACAAACTTTAACGTAAAATTTTATAAGCGCTTCCTGTAAGGCATCTTTGGCATCTTCGTCATTGCCGCCATTACGCCTGGCATAAGCAATTAAATTGGGAAGTAATTGCCTGTGCAGGTGAACAATTTTGTCGAAGTCGTTGGTGTGAATGGCTAAGCATAGTTCGGCAAATGTCATGAGCAGATAATTTAAGGATGAATAAAACCGGAAAAAAACTGCTTCTGTGTGTGTGTTTCGGTTGCATGTCAGCGCTGCTTTGTTTGCTTCTGTAATGTATAACTAAATAAGCAGCAGAAAACGTGACACATTGCGGCTGTTTTTTTGCAAAATAAGGCTATATTGCGTTTTATACATAGGAATAAAAATACGATTTGCAGCGAAAAATTTAAAACGTTATAACTAATTTTGGTTTTTAAAACCTTAAAAGTCAGCTACTTAGCAAAAGTTTAGAGAGTTGTATGTGAAGCCAAAAGCGGGGTAATTTTTTTTATTTTTTTAGTTTTTTTAGATAGCCGTTTTTTCAGCCAACCGGCAGTTTAAACCATAAGGTATGCCAAACCTTACAGGTTTATACACGCAACTACATGCTACAAACCTGCCCGGGTTTTTTAAAAAAATTTAGCTCCGCCGTAATTGGCTCAATGACCAATTTTTAAAAAAATCGGCCGCTTCGCGGCTTATCTGTACCATTCCTCACTATCGGGAAAAGCTATTAACTTGCATTGCCGCCGCTACCGCCTGGCGGCTTTTTGCAAGTTAACCGCTTTTCCCGCTCTACCCGCTTGCCCTTTTAGCTGCAAGGAAAAACCGGAACAGCTAGCCATAGCAACTATGGGACAAGCACCACGCGGAAGCCGTAGTTGATGTAACGGTAAGTGGGGGTGTTGTCGTGCCGATACGCCACCCGGCAGTTAACGGCGCCGTTGGTCCAACTGCCGCCGCGCAACACGCGGTATGAACCGCTTGCAGCGCCGCGGGGGTTTGCTTGCGGGTTGCTTTGGTAGTCTCCATACCCATCCCCACACCATTCCCATACATTACCGCTCATATCGTATAAGCCCAGTTTGTTGGGCTGTTTTTGCCCTACGGGGTGGGTACTGTTGCTATTACTGCTATACCAGGCCACATCCTCAATATTATTGCCTCCGGCATAAACAAATGAATTGTTAAGCGATTTGTTTTTGCCTCTAGCTTCTTTTGGCGATGTGGCAGTTGCGCCTCCCCTTGCGGCATATTCCCACTCGGCTTCGGTAGGCAGGCGATAAACGCCTGTTTTTTTCAAAGAGTCGGGCAGGGCTGCATTTAACCTGTCTATAAATGCTTGCACGTCTTCCCATGATACATTTTCTACCGGACAGCTATTGCACCCCACATTACTGCTTGGGTTGCTGCCCATTACCTTTTCCCATTGCAATTGTGTAACCTCATATTTTGAGATGTAAAAACTGTCTAAGGTTACTTTATGTGCAGGTTTTTCCGCACTTTCGCAATATTGTTTCTGTTCGGCGGTACAGCCCATCATAAAGGATCCGCCGGGCACTAAAACCAAATCATGGCTTATTTCTACCGCCGTTGAACCAACTTCTACCGCATCTGAATTATTGGCAGATGAGCCTGTGAACCACCATATCAACAGCCCTATTACCCCTAAACCTGCCAGTGCTGCGGTTAGCGAATATCCTGAGTTGCTTTCTTTGCTTTTTGCTGTCTGATTATCTGAATTTCCAACTTCGCTATGCGGTTTTGATTTTGGCGGTTTACTGCTTTTTCTGTCTTGAGGTGCAAGATGTGCCGAAACATCATCAAAGCTATCTGCATAAATGGTAAGTCCGGAGGTGAAACTATTCAGGTTATTGATGAACTCCCTCGAAATTTTTCTGTTCCTGGTTGCAGTTTCGCGAAGGCTTTTCTGGAGCTTAAACTTCAATATTATGGTATATGTGTCGTATATTTGCTTTAATGACTTTTGTAAATCCTGAAGCGTGTTTTTAGCATCATCGGGAATATAATAGTAGGAAGAGTTCTTGTTTAAGTTATTTAAAATGTTAACTATATTAACAACCTGATTCGATATAAGTTCATCAATTTTAACCAACATGTTTTGCGCTGTCCGGGCAACTATGGTGCTTATTTCAAGATAGAAATCATCCCATGTGCCTAATATGGTTTCCATATTGGTGAGATGCGGAATGCATGAGTTCACAAATTCACGCACATGCTCCCTGCCTACACTGGACAGGCTTTCGAAAGCCTCCAACTTGTTGGAAATAGCTTCGTAATCAGCTTTTACCAATTTCTTTTTCCGCAGCAGGGGCAGGTTTTCTATATGGTAGTTTATTTTATCGGCAAATGTTTTATTGTGCTCCTGGGCGGCCTTCCCTAATGCAAGAGGTTGTGCTTTTTTAGCCAGATTGCCTGCTTCTTCGGCAAATTTTGTGGCAGATAAATCCTCTTCATAGTAAGCAAAATAATCTTTGGCACACCAAAGGATTTCTTCAGCTACTTTATCGGATACACCAATGTAATAGCTGCTTTTTTTTGTTTGCAGCAGTTCCAGCGTTTGTAAATCGTTTTCGGTGGCGGCAAGCAGTTGTTCGCCTAAATTTACCCCGGCTGCTTTATTGGTGCGGCGCTTGATGTTGGCATCCTCTATCTTGGTTTCAACCGCCTGAATATGGGTATTGGTGAGCCATTGTATGAATTGTTTGTTTGCCTTAAACTTTATTTTCATAACCCCCGAAATCCAACCCATGAGCAATGCTTTGTGGTTTTCTGTCAGCGCCTTCCATAACAACTGCAAAAAGAGGATTTGCGCATCTTCGGGTGTAATGCTGTAAGTTTCATCGGTTACTGCTTGCAACAAGGCAGAAAAATGAGCGCTTTCTAAAAAAGAGAGTTTAAGGGTGGTGGCCTCGGCCAGCAACGTGTTGTTGGCAACCGGTTCCGACAGGGCTTTGTACAGCAGTAAGGTGGAAAGGTTGAAAGCCTCTGATTGGTTGTTTTGCCTTAAACTGCCCCACCATTTGGCAGCCGGTTCAATATTGCCCGCCTGCAGGGCTTCAATTGCTTCTTCATCGGCGTCAGATTGTTGAATGAACCAAAACAGGGCAGCTTCCAATTTATTTTTGTTGCCGTCTAATTTGCTTTTGGCTTTAGTAAAACCCTCTTCGGTAAGCAAATAGTTGCCCAAACAGGGGAAACTGTATTCCGCATCGGGTTGTTGCCCTGCCGAAAGGAATCGCCCCCGTTCTTTACTGATTCGGGAAAAATCTTTTGTGCCGGTATTGGCAAGTACGCCAACTGTGCGGTAGGGATTTTGTATAATGAGTTGCATAATGCTGATGTTTTGGGAGGTTTACAAAATGTCGATTTTTGTGGGGTAACGGGTGAGAAATGGATTTGCTTATAATCCTTACAGGTTGGTTAAACCTGTAAGGATTATAATAGGTAAAAAGACGGCTATTTCTTTTCTACTTTTTCGCGGTCTTTTTGGGGCATCAACTTATACAGCGCTTTCAAAGTATCTTTTGCTTTGTCTGCTTTTCCTGAATTACAATCTTGCAAACCCGCATTCAGCAATTGCCGGGCTTTTTGCGGGTCTGACCATGAAAAACTATTAAAAACTCCATCTATGCTTTTCAGTTTGTCGCAATCCAGTTCGCCGCTAAGTGCAATGTTTACAATTTCGTACCGCGTAAAATACATGTCATCAATGTAATGGCGCGCCCTTTTAATGTCTTTGTCCTTTAGTACTATTGGCACATGAAGTTTGTAATCGCTCATATATCCATCTACAATACCCCAGTTAATACGTTCATCGCCTTTAGCAAGGTCCACCACTTTTTTGAGTTGGTTCCACTCTTCGGTAAGTTGTTTTTCCAGTTCGGGCCATACGGTTTTTCGTTTTTCGGTGTCGAGCAGGAGCAACAGTTTTCGCAGGTCGTTTAATATGTTAAACCGCCCGTGAATGCTGCCTTTTTCTAACTGCAGGCGGTTTTTAATATCAGAGAATTGACCGGCTAATTCATAGGCTTCAATATGGTTTGCGGTTTGTATGGCCTCATCAATTCTTTCTTCAAGGTAGGCTGCGGTTGGTGGGTCGGTGTTTTTTACCGGAATAGACAGGTCTTCGGTATGGTCAATCAGCGGGAAGTAAGCCGAGAATTGAATATGTTCTGAGCGGTCTATTTTAATGGTGATTTCCAGTTCACTTCCTTCGGGCAATTCTTGAGGTATATTGAGTCCGGTAATGACTACCTCGTGAATAAGGTTGTTCAGCAGGGGGTCGGTGCCCGGTGCGTTGTACTCGCCGGAGTAGGTAGGAATAACCAATCTGTTTTCCTGATTGCCGGGCAAAAGGGCATTTCGGGTTTTCAGTCCGGAAATAATGCCGGTGGCGGGTAGTTTTTTATTTTTTTCTAATCCGGGAACGGGTTGAAACAGTTCGCGATTTTCACCCGAATCAAACGTTCCTATTCCGATATGGTAGTGGAGGGTAGCCATTTCATCTATTCCGATGCCCTGGATAATGGTTATTTGCTCGGGCTGAGAGAGAACGGCGTTTCCTTCATGGTCAATAACCCTTATTCGGAACATATTTGGCTGTGAGGGCAGGAGCAGCACCCGAATCAAAGCCGGTTTTTCAGATATTTTAATTTTTTCGGAGGTAAAACCGCCATCGGCACGGGCAAGTTCTGCCCAAACTTCAGCGGGTAAAGCGCTATTTTCGCCGGGCAACAAAGCTATTCCTATGGTTTCCTTCAATTCTACGCTGGTAGCTTCAAAATCGAGGGATAATTGCAGTTTGGTTGGGTCAACAACCACGTTTTCGAGGGGTATAGTAGAGGCAAACAAAGCTGCACCCGTGGCTACAGCGGTCATGGGGTCAATAGAAGTATCAACAATGGGTGTAACCTGTTCTTTCAGCATTTTTCGCAAGATAGGTGAATGAGTTGGGCCGCCAACCAGTATAAGCGCATGGATACGGCTACCCGACAAATTGTTTCTTAGAAGCAGTGCAAGGGTAATTTCAATAGTTTTTTGATACAGCGGGCCAAGAATGCGTACCATATCGGCTTGCGTAGCATCTACGTCTAACTCCATTTCCTTGTTGTGTTCATCATTAGGTAAATCGCCGAGGTTGCTGACGAAAGTATGTGTATCCTTATATGACAAGACAATTCTTCCTTCTTCGGCGTAAATTTTAAGTACTGCCCGCAACATTTCGCGTGTTTTTTCATCGGCAAGCAATCTGGTAATGAGATAGTTTTTTTGCAGGTAAGGAATGAGCAGTTGGTCCACAATGGCTTCGTCTAAATTTTTACCGCCCAACCACTCATCGCCGTCGGTATCTATAACTTTCAAAATGCCGTCTTCGGCTTTAATCAGAGCTACATCAAAGGTGCCGCCGCCCAGGTCATACACTAACCAATAACCGTCTTTTTGTTTGGCATCTAACCCGTAGGCAGTGGCTGCCGCCACCGGTTCATTCAGCAATACTACCTGTTTTATGCCTGCCAGTTTTGCTGCCCGTATAGTGGCCTCCTTTTGCTGGTTTTTAAACTTAGCCGGAACGGTAATGACTGCAGCATTTACGGGTTCATCTAATACCATGCTTTTAAGCTGTTTCAACACCTCTGCCGAAAGCTGTTCGGAATAAAAGCTCCGATCCATATTGCTGCTTTTGTACAGATGTGTGGTTCCCATGGTTCTTTTAAACTCTGAAAAGGTGTTGGTTTTTGATTCTGAAAAAGTTTTAAGCGCCTGTTTAAGGTCGATTTGCAGGGCATTAACTGCTTTTTTACCTACTAATACGCTTTTTCTTTGGGTAAAGTGAACACACGAAGGCATGGTTTCAAACTGCTCATCGGTTTTAATCACTTTAGGCTTACCGTTTTCCATTTTTACAATAGAAGAGTTGGTAGTACCTAAGTCAATGCCAAAATCAATGTTAGTTCTCATAATGATGTAATTTTATTGATGGTCAAAAATGTATATCCGGGTAAATAGTAAATTAAAAAGTGGGTCAGCTACCGGCAGAAACCACCACCTGCGCCGATTGAATCATAACGCCGTTAAAGTTGACCTGTGGTTTAATAACCTTGGTAATTATTTCGGTTCCAACCGGCAGATTTTCATCTTCCAGGTAATTGGTAACCGTAAGATTAAGTCCCTGATGATATGCTGTTCCAAGTAATTCCTGCATTTCATAACCATTGGCTTTTAAATTATCTTTAAGCCGCACAACAGATTGTTTCAGCTGTTTAAAACCCTTGGCGCTTTCATCCATCAGTGCAAGATTGTTTTCTATTGTGTTTATTTCATTGGCTACCTTCAGCCCAAGGGTATGGTTTGGTGATGTTGGCAGAACAGGAGGAGGCAATGGAGGATTTATCATATTCTTGATTATGTCTATCTCCATTTCTATCAGAACAGTTTGTTTTTGAAATTCGGCAATAATGCCTTCTTCAATTTCGGATTTTTGCTGATGTAATTTTTGAAGTACTTCTGTTTTATCTGAATGTCGCTTTTTGTGTAGCAGCCAATAAATTAATCCCGATGTTAAAAGAGCAGCTACCAACCCCAAAAGCCCATACAGCGTTTTGTTCTGAACAGATTGCCGCACTTGCTGTAGCTGTTGGCTCGAAGTTTGTTTTTGTGTAGTTATTTTGGCATCTAAGTTATTTACATGTCCGGTTATCTGCTCCGAAAGGTGTTTCGCTACGTCTTTCAAACTGTCGGTTTGCCGGGCAGTGGTTTCAATGCGGGTTTCGAGCCGCCTTACGGTTACTCTGAGATGCCGGTTCTCTTTTTGGAGTTTCCATACCTTGCCCTGCAACTTCTTTATGGATGCAGGATAGTCTGTTGCGGTACTGTTTTGTTGCGCAAGCAACAAGTTTACCTGCCCCAGAAAACATAATAAGATGCAGGGTAATGCCATTTGCTTTAAAAAAACCCGCAGGCAGGGTCTCCTGCGGGGATTATAGCAACATACATATAACAGGGAACAATTGCTATTTTTCATTTGCTTTAATTATTTTAATAACGGATTTACGTGAAAAGGCGATAAAGCCCAAACATGCTCCAGGGCGGCTTGCTCGTTCAGATTTTCGGCCGGCAGTTGCGCTTGAAAGTTAATGAGACCCAAAAGGGCTTCTGATAACGCAAATGAACAATTTCGGCTGATGGGATGGATACATTGCCATTTTAAAGAGGGTGCTGCATGTTTAATCTTTCTCTCTTCCGGTAAGTTTTCTATAATAATATTGGAAGAAGACTTACCGCATAAACCCAAGTGCAACTCACCTGTTTCCCATAACTGTGCTATTTGCAGGGGGTTGAAACGCGGATTTTGAAGTGTAATTACAAGTTCTAAAAAAACCGGCATTTCATGGGGCTGTAAACCATTCATGTAAACCGCAAATACGGCACCCAATTCATATTTGTAAAAACTAAACGCAACCGTAAACGGATTTTTGAAGCGCCCCGGGTAATTGTCGGCCCTTAACAGCAACATGGTTTCGGCGGCATTGGGAATCGAAAGCATGTCAGCCGAAAACGGGTTGCTAATGAACGAATAGTTTTCTTCCAAACTCAGCAGTTTGAGCATATTATTATCTGTATTTTCTTCCCACTGCGGCTGCAACAGGGGAATAACAATTTGTCTGAGCTGTTTTCGCTCATCTACCAGTTCTGTATAATCTCTTTCGGAACACATAAAACGTGATGGTTGAGGGTTAAAAAAACAGTGAAAAATATACAATGCTATTTTTTTGTTTTAAAAACATAACATATCTTTACTCCGCGCTGCAATATTGCAGCTTATTTCTAAAAATAAAAAAGAAAAAAAATGAACTTTGAAGTGAAAAATAGATTACACAAACAATGTTCTCTATATGAAAACCCAATATCAGAAAGCTTTTACCGATTTTGAAACAACATTTTAGCGCAGTGAACTTTACAAAACATTAATAATATAAAATTATGAAAACACCTCCTGAATCATCTGCTAACACACAATTATTTACCTACCTGAGCATTCTCTCGAAAGATGAATTTAAAAGGCTTAAAGATTTCATTTTATCGCCGGTGTTCAATTCCAATGCCTCCTTGCTGGCCTTGTACGAAACCATAAAACCCTTCTTTGTTAAGGGCAACCTGGCTGCATGGAACAAAGAAGCAGCATATTCTAAAATATACCCCAGCCGCTCGTACAATTCAGGGAGCATGCGTAGCCTGATGAGCGAATTGACCGATGTTATAGGTGCCATGCTTGCATTTAGAAACCGAAAAAACGGTGATGGTAATTTAATGCCCGATGAACTTAGATTCTTACTGGAAATTTGTGATATTTCTGCTTTAGAAAGCGACTTTCAAAAAAAGGCTGCTGCATATCAGTTGGTTTTAGATGCCGAAACCGTTCAGGATTATGACTTTTACTTCAGAAAAACTATCTTACTCACTTTACAACAGCGCCAGCATGCAAAAGCTTTGGAAGATGTGGAAGAAACATATAATATACACCAGAAGCGTTTGGAGTCCATTGTATTGTACTTTTTAATTTTGGCATTGGATGCCTACCGGTGTGTGGGCCAAATGAACTATACCCGCCAGGCTGATTATTCGTTTAATTTTTTGTTTAAAAAAGAGGTGGAACAGCATCTTGAGGAAAATAAGGAATATTATAAAAACACATCAGCAACGGTTTTGCTCAGCAATTCTCGCTATTAACAGACAAGCGAATATGTTTTTATTTTACTCCAATA